>CAZVXA010000129.1:0-18361 GCA_964630955.1 uncultured bacterium
GCGGCGCAGGGGCACGCGAGAGACGCTAAAAATAGGTTTTCGGATTTCCGCCTTGGCTATGCCCAGGTGGAAATCCGAAAACGCTAAACAGATACTCGCACAGGCAAAATCAAGAATCCAGCGGGTTCTAAAACAGCCACTAGTGTTATAAACACTAAATTTTGCAACATGGGGGTTTGGGAGCTTCGCCCCCAAGCAGGGGTTTCACCCCCTGCCCCCCCTTGCAAAACTTTTTTGTTGCTGTACTAGGGGTCATTGGGTATCTATGCCGCCATTCCCTCATCCCCCATCCCCTTCTCCCACAGGAGAAGAGGAGCCGGATCGGAAATCCCTCTCCCAAAGGGAGAGGGATTTAGGGTGAGGGCGAAATGGCAATGCCCACGCCAGACGACCCACTAGTTTATTGCGGTGTATAACTCCGCTGAGCTGCTCTCACTCTACTGTTCTCTCGTGCGAAAGTAGGGGATTTGCAGTCCAGGTTTGCACCTGTTCTCTCATAGGGAGAACGCGCTGGGGATAATGACTCTTCTTTGAGAGCACACCGCATAATTGATTGAGTTAATTGAGTAACTGGGGGCGATCATGAGTCTAAATGTTGTAACACTGGTTGGTCGGGTGGGACGCGATCCGGAAGTTCGGTACTTTGAATCCGGCTCGGTCAAAGCTTCGACAACACTTGCAGTCAACCGGATCAAGCGCGATAGTGAGCCGGACTGGTTTGACATTGAAATTTGGGGAAGAACGGCCCAGATCGCAGCAGACTACGTCCGCAAGGGAAGTCTGATTGGGATTACCGGAACCCTTCGCTTTGACCACTGGCAGGATCGTAACTCTGGTGTAGAGCGCTCCAAGCCCGTGATTCGGGTCGATCGTCTGGATCTGCTGGGAGCCAAGCGCGATCAGGAAGCAATGGCCGAGACCTACGACGAATTCTAGCTTCAATGCTTGCAGCCTTGGCTGCTCAGGCAGAAGTGGCACGCTGCTTCGCACCGTGCCACTTCATTTAAGTCAGAATGGCCCCACCCATCAGACGCTGATAGCGGTACTGCAGTTCAACTCGCATCAAAGGCCAGCGCTCCAGAGTGGGGTCTTTTTCCATCGCTTTTTCTGCGGCCTGACGCGCCTGGATCAGCACCTCCTGATCCTCCACCAGACTGGCCAGGGCAAAATCGGGTAGCCCCGACTGTCGAGTTCCCAACACCTCACCTGGCCCCCGGAAGCGCAGATCCATCTCTGAGATGAAGAAGCCATCCTGGGACTGCTCCAACACCTTCAGTCGTTGCAGTGCGACTTCCGACTTGGTGCTGGTCATCAGCAGACAAAAGGATTGAGCGCCACCGCGCCCCACCCGTCCCCGGAGCTGGTGCAACTGTGACAGGCCAAACCGTTCAGCGTGTTCGATCAACATGACGGTGGCGTTAGGCACGTCCACACCAACCTCCACGACGGTAGTTGAGACCAGAATCTGGGTTTCGTTGTCACGGAATCGGTGAATCGCTTCTTCCTTCTCAGTAGAGGTCATTCGACCGTGCAGCAGGCCGACTGAGAATTCTGGGAAAATTGCTTCCTGGAGGCGCTGATACTCCTCGATCGCCGATTTCAAGTCCAGCTTCTCCGATTCCTCCACCAGCGGTAGCACGATGTATATCTGCCGTCCCTGGGCGATCTCCCGCCGCATCAGGTCGTAGGCGTGGGAGCGATCGCGAGCCGTCATCACGTTGGTCTGGATCGCTTTGCGTCCGGGAGGTAGTTCATCAATCTGGCTCACATCCAGATCCCCGTGCAGCGTCAGAGCCAGCGTCCGGGGAATGGGAGTGGCTGTCATCGTTAGCACATGGGGGTTGTCTCCCTTCTGCTGAAGCCGTGCCCGCTGCTGTACCCCGAAGCGATGCTGCTCATCAATGACGACCAGTCCCAGGCGGGAAAACCGCACCGGGTCTTCAATCAGTGCGTGGGTGCCGACCAGCAGGGGCAGTTGCCCGGTCTCCAGGTCAGAGAAAATTTGTCTGCGTTTTGCGACGCGGGTTGAACCGGTGAGCAACTCGACCGAAAGGTGCAACAGGTTGAACCAGCTCACCAGCTTCCGGTAGTGCTGTTCTGCCAGCACCTCCGTGGGAGCCATCAGTGCCGCCTGGTAGCCCGCCTGAATCGCCGCCAGACAGGCCACGACCGCCACGACGGTTTTACCAGAACCCACGTCTCCCTGCACCAGTCGGTTCATCGGCACAAACTTTTGCAGGTCATTGAGAATGTCATTAACGACCCGCTGCTGCGCACCTGTAAGCTGAAACGGCAGGACACGATAAAACTCGTCGATCATCTGTCCAGTGGGAGCAAGAACCGCGCTGGTTTGCTGCTGGTGCTGCTGTCGCCGCCGCTGGAGGAGTCCCAGTTGCAGGTAGAAAAACTCGTCGAACACCAGACGGTGACGGGCGGCGGAGAGGGCTTCGGCATCGGGCGGAAAGTGGATGTGGGCGATCGCATCCTGAATTCCAATCAGCTCATACTTCTCGCGCAAACCGTCTGGCAGCGCTTCCTGTAACTGCTGCACTGCGGGCAGCGCACCTAGAACCGCCTTGCGCACCACATCCGCAGGCACCCCCTCCGTCAGGGGGTACACTGGAACGACTCGGCCCACCTTCATGGACTCGATCGACCCACCCGCGTGGTCAATCACCTCAATCTGAGGGTCATCCAGGGTCATGCCATATTTACTCTGTTTGACCAAACCCGAAGCGGCGATCACTGTCCCTGGTGGATACTGACGCTTTTGCAGTTCCTGCCAGCCTCGATTGCGAAATCGTGCCCCAGCATAGAAGCGGCTCAGTTTGATTTGCCCTGTGGCATCTCGTACCTGGAGATCAAAAATGGTGAGTTGGGCGTTGCGGGGACTGCTATAGCAGGTGCAGCTTTTGACCGTACCGATCAGAGTTACCGTTTCGCCTGCTTTCAGGTCTCGAATACTGATTTGGCGAGCGTAGTCGATGTGGTCGCGGGGGTAGTAGTAGAGCAGATCGCGAACCGTGTTTAGCCCTAATTTTGCCAGTTTCTCACTGTTTTTGCTGCCGACCCCTGGCAGGTAGGTAACGGCCTGATCCAGTTCGACGCGACGGCTCTTCTCGACCAGTGGGGTGGTCTTTGGTACCTTTGCTGATTTGCCCCGGCTACCTTGCTGGGATTCACCATCGGTTTCATCAGCGCTATTTTCAGTCTGTCGTGCCTGGTCTTCCAACATTCGACGGGTCTGGTAGAGCGCTCGTCGGGTATCGGCCACCAGGTGCTGTCGCTGGGCAAAAGTCAGATTGGAGTACTGGGTGAACTGCTCCGCAATCTCCTGAAAGCGGCTCTTCTCCGACGCGGGAACGTCCTCCGGCAGTTGGTTCAGGCTGAGGCTGAGGAATTCGCTGAAGCGGTACTGTTTGCCCACGAGATCGTTGAATCCCTGCTCGGCTTCGACCGTCAGTGCTTTTTGCAGACGAGACCAGTCCATAGACCTGTTTGTAAAATCAATGAGGGGGCGATCGCCTGACTCAATCCTCCACCCAGATGGCTTTCCATGCCTGCTCCGCTTCAGCGGTTGCCCGTTCTCGCTGTTTCTTGCGGTAGTCGCGTTCGAGCTGATTGAGCCTGGAAGTGATACCTCGCAGTTTCGATCGCCAGGTCGTGAGGGACGCATCACCAAACTCAATTTCGGACAGACGCAGGCGGATAGCCACGATGCGGGTGATCTCCCCTTCCTCCTGATCCTCCCCCTTGGACTCAATCATCAGATTCAGCAGGTTCGGGGAGCTACCTGCGACCTCCGCAGCCATGCCTGATTTGGTGGCGGCCTCCAGTACAGGTTCAGGTAATTTGCTGGGCAGAATGTCGGCCTGGTAGAGCAATCGATTGGCCGCCTGGGACAGCACCAGCATGATTTCAGGAATGCCTTGCTCCACGTGCTTTTTCCAGGCCAGCAGGCGATCGAGGCTGGTCACTGGCGAGGGGGATGCTTTTGCAGTCAGGGATGAGAAGTTGACGAGCTGCATCGGGGAATCGCTGTCAGCTTCAAACAGGAGTTCAGAAGCTTCAAACGGTGAATCCAGGGCATTGCCCTCCTGTGAGAACTCTTCTTCCTCGGGTTCCAATGGGTGCTCGGACAGAGGGGCTGGTTCCAGCAGGGCCAGCATTTCTTCCTGGGCCTGTCCTGCCAGCCTGCGTAAATTCTGCTGAAGCTCCTGGCGGCGCTGCATTGACAGTCTCAGGAATTGCTCCGGATATCCCTGGGTGCAGAGCCGATAGGCTGCCAGAATCATCTGCTGTCGGGTGGTTTCGCTAAGGGCAGTAAGGTATTGGCAATAGGTAACTTGCAGGTCGTTGGCGATCGCCTCCACCGACTGTTCTAATCCCGCCAACTCTTTCTCAATTTGATCCAACGTTTTGACCAAAGTACTCCCCTCCTCCTGGTGAAATCTACATACGCCCCGATGGATTTCTACCCATTTAATTCAGATCGTAAACCATGCCCCATACAGCGCTTTGCGCTGAGATAAAACCAAAGTTTTTGTTGAGAGCTGCGCGGCGCGCGGCTCTCAACAAAAACTTTGTACCACACGCGCTTGCAAAGCGCTGTATTTTTGAGAGAAGTGCAGGAATACCACACTTCTCTCACAGTAGAGCTTAAATTTACCGGAAGCAGAGCTTCCGACTAGCGTATCCAGGCGGGGCCTGAAAACGAGGAGAATAAAGGGGCCAGGGTAACGAGATTGAAAAAAGAATGAGTTGAAGGCTATTTCTTCTTCTTGGAAGACTTACCTTTTTCTTCCTTCTTCTCTTCTTTTACAGGTTCCGCTTTTGCCTCTAGTGCAGGTTCAGGCTTTGGCTCTTCCTTCGCACTTGTTTGAGCAGCGACCTCTGCAGCAAAATCGCTCTCTTCCTTCTCAATGCCCTCACCCATGAGGAAGCGGACAAAGCGGCGAACTTTGATGTTCTCACCCAGAGCCGCAATATTCTTCTTCACAAACTCTTCGATGGTGATAGTCTGGTCTTTGATGTAGGGCTGATCCATCAAGGAGAGATCCTTCAGGCGCTTCTCAATCCGTCCTTCCACAATCTTCTCGCGGATATTGACGGGCTTATTAGCCAGGTCTTCACGACCCATTTCGATTTCTTTCTCTTTGGCGATCGCGTCAGCGGGAATGTCGGACGAGCGCACAAACTCCACATTGGGGGAAGCGGCGATCTGCATCGCAATGTCTTTTACCAACGCCTGGAACGCCTCGTTGCGGGCCACAAAGTCAGTCTGGCAGTTAACTTCCACCAGCACACCAATTCGTCCACCTGTGTGAATGTAGCTACCGACCAGACCTTCAGCAGTGATCTTGCCCGCTTTCTTTTCTGCCGAAGCAATACCCTTCTGACGGAGCCACTCGATGGCTTTCTCCATGTCGCCGTCCGTCTCTGCAAGGGCTTTCTTGCAGTCCATCATGCCTACGCCTGTCTTGTCGCGTAGCTCTTTGACAAGTTTTGCCGATATCTCCGCCATTTTACTAAGTCCCTATCTTGAACGCTGTGAATGTTGGGTTTGTTCTCAATCTAAATCAAATACAGCCTTTTTCCAGGCAGATAAGGTATGTGAATGAGGGGTGCAGGGGTGATTCCCTCTTGAGGGGGCAGGGGGTGTGCCCCTGCGTGGAGGCACCACCTCACCCCTCATACTTCACCAGCGTGAAAAACGCTGTAGGTCACTGCTCAGCTTTCTTGTGGGGGAGAGGTCTGTCCACAACTGGGCGGACAAGATGGCCACTCCACACGAAAAGAATGCTGGAATCACTAACGTTGTACGTGAGTTGACTACTCTTCCGATTCCTCTTCGTCTGCGAATTCGGTTTCGTCGTAATCAAACTCTTCCTCAGCGCCTTCGTAGTCCTCGAATTCTTCCTCGGCCTCGAGCTGACCGTGGCGACCTTCGTAAATCGCATCCGCCAACCGTCCCACAATCAGCTTGATCGACCGAATCGCGTCGTCGTTGGCCGGAATGGGGATATCTACCAGGTCAGGATCACAGTTGGTGTCAAGCAGTGCCACGATGGGCACGTTGAGCTTCTGACACTCCTGTACTGCGTTGTACTCCCGGCGCTGGTCTACCATGATCACCACGTCGGGCACCTTGCGCATCGCTTTGATGCCTCCCAGGTATTTCTGGAGCTTTTCCAGCTCACGACGCAGCATCGAGGCTTCTTTCTTGGGCAACAGGTCAAGGGCACCCGTTTCCTGGCGGCGCTCCAGTTCCTTCAGGCGATCGACGCGAGTCTTAATTGTTGCCCAGTTGGTGAGCATTCCACCCAACCATCGCTGGTTGACATAGTAGGAGCCGCAGCGAGCAGCTTCCTGAGCCACAATCCCTGCCGCCTGCCGCTTGGTGCCGATGAACAGAAATTTCTTGCCCTGCTCAGAGGCGATCCGCACGTAGTTGTAGGCTTCGTCCATCAACTGGGCGGTCTGCACCAGGTCAATGATGTGCACTCCGTTGCGGGAGGTGTAGATATAGGGAGCCATTTTGGGGTTCCAGCGGCGGGTCTGGTGGCCAAAGTGAACCCCTGACTCAAGCAATTGAGCCAATGTAACAACGGGCATTTTGATTTTCTCCTTCGGGTTAAACCTCCATCCGGGAGCATCTCTATAGGGAAAAAAGTTCCCAGGACACCCGAAAACCCGGATGTGTGAAATTAGACAACTTCTCTAGGGTAGCAGGAATTTGTGCAGGGTGGGTAGATGGGCGCTGTGGTGAGCGATAGCCGAACCGTGGATGGGTGGATGGGTAGGAGACGAAAATCTGCGTTCATCTGCGTCCATCTGCGCTCCGGAGGGAGGGTGGAGGGGCTGCGCCTGTACACGTTAACCGCAACTGAAAGGCCGAATACTACGCCTGTGTAGAATCGGCGGTAATTGTCTGGGGATAGAGCGATGGAAAATTCTGCGAAAACTAAGATGGGGATCAGTCCAGTCTCTTGTGGAGAAATAGCGATGGATCAAGCAGAGTTGATTCAGCGATATGCAAAGGGGGAGAGGAATTTTGCTGGTGTTAATTTGATGCAGGCAAAGCTATCGCACACCACACTCAGACAGTCAGACCTGTCGGGAGCGAATTTGCGCAAAGCAAGGCTAATTGGGGCTGATTTGGAAGAGGTGAACCTGAGTCAGGCGGATCTGTCAGGAGCGGATTTGAGCGATGCGAATCTGGCCTGGGCAGATTTGCGTGGGGCAAACCTGAGTGGGGCGGTGCTTCTGCGAGCGAATCTGACAGGTACCCAATTAACTGGCGCTCAGCTCCGGTGGGCCTCTCTGGTAGAAGCGATGCTCCACCAGGCTGATTTGCGAGGTGCCTTGCTTGATCGCACAGTGCTGCCCAATGGTTCACCCTCCAACAGCCAGACTGGAATTGGGGAGTGAAAAATAGACATGCCCACCGATTGGCGGTGGACACATCTATTTACTCCATTTCCATACTGGCTTCTTCCATCCCTTGCTGCTGATCAACAAACTGCTGGACGAGGGTGCGGTATTCGCGCAGCGTTTCGTCTACCCAGGTGCGATCGCGACTATCGGCACAGAGATGCACCACTGGCTCCCCGGCATCAGGCAGTACCAGAATCCAGCTATCATGCTGGGGATTGAGAATTTTCACACCGTCGATCAGTTCCAGATGTTCCGGGGGATGGGTCTCCACCAGTTGCCGCATCAGGGCACCCTTCACTGTCCAGGGGCAGCGAACCGTGATCGTCTTGTGGCAGACACGGGGCAGATCCGCCCGGATTTGCCCTAGCGTCCGTGGCGTGTGGCCGACGACATCCTGTTCCTGGAGGGTCAGCATCTCGATTAACTTAGCGATACAGAACATGGCATCGAATCCAGGATGGAACACCGGGAAAATGAAGCCCATCTCGCCACTCCCTCCCAGGACAACATTGGGATGAGTGTGGCAGGCTTCCATCAGAGCTGTCGGGTTGGCCTTGGTGCGAATCACCTTGCCACCATGGCGGCGGGCAATCTGCTCTACCGCACTAGAGGCATTGACGGGGGCAACAACGGTTCCACGAGGGTTTTCGGTCAGAATCATGTGGGTCATCAGGGCGGTCAGCATTTCGCCCCGGATGGGACTGCCCGTCTCGTCCACCAGAATCAGCATTTCTCCGTTCGCAGAAACCTGCACCCCGAAGTTGGCCTTCAGCGCCTCAACGACATGGCCCAACTGCCCCAGCAGTACTTCCCGGTCGGCACTGGTGGGCACATTCTGGCTGAGACTGGCATTGAGCACCACTGCATCGCAGCCAAACTTTGCCAGAATCTGCGGTAGTACCGCCCCAGAAACGGCATAGACGTAATCAATCACCACCTTGGATTGGCTATTGCGGATGGCTTCCAGCTTGATGTGGCGTTCAAAGCCATCGCTGTAAAGTTCAGTGGCCTGGGTCGATCGCACCACATTGCCAATTTCCTGGATTTGGGCGCGACGAAAATCCTCTTTGAAGTACGCACCCTCAATTTTCTTTTCGCCTGTCTTGGGCAGATTAATGCCGTTCTGGTCAAAAAACTCGATCAGAATATGGTCGTTGCGATCGGGGTGAACCCGCACATGAATCCCGCCAACGACCTTCAGGGTCGGCATTACTGCCCGTGCCAATGGGATGGCGGTTGCCTCCAGGTCTTGAACATGAACACCCACCGACATCAGACCCGCAATCAAGGAGCGGGTCACCATACGGGAAATGCTGCGCTGATCACGCGACACAGTGACCTGGGAGCCAGGTTTTAGCGTGGAGCCAAAGGCCGCCCCCAGCCGCACCGCAAACTCCGGGGTAATATCCACATTGGCCAAACCGGATACGCCACGCTGTCCAAACAAATTTCGGTGAGCGGCATGACCCCAGATCAGATTCATGTTCAGAATGGCACCCGGCTCAATCCGCTTACTGGGCCAAACCCGTACATCGGGATTGACCAGCGCTTCCTCACCAACAACCGATAGAGAACCAACGATCGCCCCCTCCAGAATGTGCGATCGCCGATCAATTCGCACCCCCCGCGCCGCCACACAGGCCCGCAGATGCGCCTCCTCGCCAATGGAAACGCCGTTCCAGACGATGGGACGCTTTAAGTCGGCATCAGAACCAACGGTGACGTTATCCCCCAGGATGGTGCCGGATTCAATCTTTGCCCTTGCGCCAATCCGACAGTTGCTGCCGATCAGCACAGGGGATTCGACCTGGGCGGATGGGTCGATGTAGGTGTTTTGTCCAACCCAAATATGAGGCGATCGCTCCTCGTAGGCTACCTCCAGCTTTACCCGCTGCTGTAGAGCTGCGTACTGGGCCTGACGGTAAGCGTCCAGATGGCCCACATCACACCAGTAGCCATCCGCCACATAGCCGTAGAGAGGCAAACCCTTCTCCAGCAGCAGTGGGAACAGATCCTTCGAGAAATCGGCCTCCTGGTTCTCCGGCAGATAATCCAGCACCTCCGGCTCCAGAATGTAGATGCCAGTGTTGACAGTATCGGAGAAGATTTCACTGCTGGAGGGTTTTTCGAGGAAGCGACGGATCTGGTGGCGATCGTCTGTAATCACCACACCAAACTCCAGGGGATTCGGCACACTGGCCAGCACCAGCGTTGCTTTGGCCTGCTGCTGCTGGTGGAAACGGATAGCAGCACTCAGGTCAATATCGGTAATGCTGTCACCACTGATCACGAGAAAGGTATCGTCCAGTAGCTCCGCTACATTCTTGACGCAGCCCGCAGTGCCAAGCGGTTGGTCTTCTTCGACCGCATAGGTCATCTGCACCCCGAAGTCGCTACCGTCCTGAAAGTAGTCACGCATCACATCCGGTAGATAGTGCAACGTGGCGATAATTTCTGTGATCTGGTGGCGACGCAGGAGGTTGACAATGTGTTCGGCAATGGGGCGATTGAGGATGGGCACCATCGGCTTGGGCAGGTCACAGGTCAGCGGTCGCAGCCGTGTTCCTGAACCACCCGCCATCAGCACTGCTCGCATAGTTCCTCTCCTGATTTCTGGGGCGTGGGGCCGAGCTGGTTCGCGAACCAGCCAACGGGTTTCCCTTCAACTCTGACAGAAATCCAGAAAATCGGGATTGATATGAAGGTTTTTTTCAGTCTGTTTGCAGTTCGCCACTCGCCCCAACGTAGATTCCTGCCAGCAATACCCAGTTCATCAAGTTCACCCGTACATCGTAAAGGGTGACATCAAACAGACCAAAGGCCACACACCCCAGAAAACCAAAACAGTAGCCCAGAAATACAGCCCGTCGGTCTGGCTTGAGTGCGCCCGTCCACAGCAGGCGTACCCCCCGATAGCACACCCAGCCCACCCACAGAGTCAGCCCTACCATTACGGGAATCCCCACCTCCACCGCCAATAGTAGCCAGAAATTGTGGGGGTGACCGATATACGTATAGCCCGGAATCAAGCCTTCGGGAAACAGCAGCTTGTAGTTTCCCAGCCCCCACCCCAGCCAGGGGCGATCGCCCACCAGCCCCAGCGCAAATTGCCAGACCTGAACCCGTGGGTCATTGCTCCAGGAGGAGAGGACGAGCGATCGCCCCCCAATTCCCAATACTGCTGCTGCCGTGGCGATCGCCCCCAATCCCGCCAGCCCTACCCAGCGCCAGAGGGGATTCACCCGGACACAGAAGCAGAACAGCAGCAGTTGGGCGATCGCCACGATCAGACCGTTACGGGAACCCGACGCAAAAATCCCCACCAGGTTCGCAAACGTCGCCGCAACCACCAACGAACGTAGGGGCGAACGTCCGTTCGCCCCAACACCCCCGTTCGCCCCTACAACACCCCCGTTTGCCCCAACCCCGTTCACCCCCGTTCCTCGCGACGTTTCCATTAATACCAAACCCAGCCCCAGGCCAAAAATCAGTACCAGAAAACTGGCCAGCGTATTGGGATGTCCATACCAGAGCATGGCCCGTCCCACATGGGGAGCCGATCGGAGCCAGGTGACCAATGGTATCTGCTGCATTGCCACGGGCAATCGGGGGGATTTCAGCAGGTACTCAATGAAAGCCAGTCCGTTAACAGGCAATGTGGCCAATACCAGATCACGGGCAGTGCGCTGCATCACCTCAAACCGCAGCAGGTAGGGCAGTACCCCAAACATCAAGAAATAGGGCAGAAAATTAAACAGTTGCAGAAACGCCTCACCCCGGTCATAAGCAAACAGAGCGCTCAGCACCATGCCACCGGAGATGGCCAGCAGGCAGAGGTTACTGGTGCGATCGAGCGCTGTTCTTCTAAACCGCTTCAGCAGCGTCACCAGGATAATGAACAGCCCCACAATGCCGACGTAGCTGATGTAGGGAAAGGTGACCATACTCCAGCGAAAGAGGCGATCGCACCGCCGCAGAACCACGTCCCCCGCCACAGCCGTCATCGCTAATACGCTCCCTCGCCAGTAATCACCACCAGAACGGTTCGCAACAGGATGTACAGATCCAGCCAGACGGACCAGTTGCGGACGTAGTAGGCATCCAGATTGACCCGCTCCTCGTAGGGCAGATGGTTGCGCCCTGACACCTGCCAGAGTCCTGTCAGGCCAGGGGTGACTTTCGTATAGAGGGCAAACTTCTCGCCGTAACGCTGAATTTCCTCATCTACAATGGGCCGTGGTCCCACCAGGCTCATTTCACCCCGCAGAATGTTCCAGAGCTGGGGCAATTCATCCAGGCTGGTCTGTCGCAGAAATCTTCCGACTCGCGTGACACGGGGGTCATCGCGGAGTTTCTGCTCGCGTTCCCAGGCGTCTTTCAGCTCCGGATGCTTGACCAGATAGTCCAGCAACGACTGGTCGGCACCCTGTACCATCGAGCGGAACTTCCAGGCTTTGAAGGGCTTCCCATCCTGGCCAATCCGAATCTGACCATAGAAGATGGGACCGGGAGAATCCAGTCGAATCGCAATGGCGATCAGCACGATGAACGGCAGCACCAGCAGGCCACCAAACAGAGTTGCCAGTCGGTCGATCAGAAATTTGGCCAGTCGGGGGCCGGGTAACAGAAGTTGTTGCCGCACTTCCAGGCCCAGAATTCCGCCCATATCTCTGACCTCAACCCAGAGGCTGGCAAAACCAAACAGGTCAGGAATCACCAGCAAGTGAGCAAAGTCCTGCCCGTAACGCTCCAGAATCTCCAGCAGTCGATTCCGGGGGACTCCTGGCATGGCCACGATCAGGTAGGGGATTTGGCGCGATCGCGCTAGTACTGGAGCGAGATTCACCCCTCCCATGACGGGAATCCCCTGCAAATGGCCATGCTTTTCAGGGTTGTCATCCAGCACTACAACCGGTTTCAACCCCATCCGGGGACGCCGCTTCAGCGTACGGATCACCATCCGACCAGTCTTCCCTGCGCCCAAAATCATCACCGGATAGCCCCACCACTTCTGATGAGAAAATAGATGTCGCATGAGGGCACGGCCACAGAGAACCATCACAATCGAGAGGAGCCACGCCGTGACAAATATTCCTCTGGAGTAAACTTCACCTTCGCGGCGCAGAAACATCACCGACCCCAGAATGAAGTACACCAGGCTGGTGGAGAGACTGATCCAGCGCAGTTCATCGACGGGACTGATGGCGACGCCGGGGTACAGCCCCACCAAAAAATAGGCCACAATAAACAGCCCCAGTAGTGGCAGCAGTTGCCAGTAGAGAGATAACTGGAACTGTTCCTGTAAAGACAGGTGCCCAAATACACTGATGGTTCCGGCAACCCAGAGGGCCAGCAAATCAGAAATGATGGTAATCGAGAGGGTCGGCAGCGATCGCGCAGATAAGCCCAGAGCGGCAATTTGATTGGGTAATGTGCGGTTCACTTGCATCGTCTCGTTCTACTCCTCACCGCCACGAAATTTGTGATTAATGTGACCTGTTGGCTTGTTGTTAACAGCTTTGGCCCCAGTCACCATGGCGTTCCACGTCACCACTGTAGGCGATAAGGGTCACGCTTTCGCCTAAATTCTGCCCATTTTTGATCGACAAAACGACTAAACTGTTGCTGGAATCTTTCTGGAGAAAAGCGTTCGGCATTCTGTCTGATAATTTCTGCATCAAACGATACGCCTCCCGATTCAAATTCCCGCACTATTTCCATCAAGCTCTCCGTTGTTTGCTCCGGAAAGAACAGACCCGTTTTGTGATTAACCACGGTTTCTGTGACTCCCCCTTTGCCATAGGCAATCACCGGGGCACCCGCCGCCTGGGCCTCCACGGCGGCAATCCCAAAATCTTCGGCTGCTGCGTAGACAAACGCTTTGCAGGTTTGCATATAGTGTTCCACAACAGAGTCGGGCTGCTGCCCCAATAGTTGTATGTTGTCGCCGGCGATCGCCCGCACTCGCTTCCAATCAGGGCCATCCCCGATCACCACCAGGGGCAACCCCAGACGGGTAAATGCTTCCACCACCAGGTCAACCCGCTTATAGGGCACAAAGCGAGACAGGATAAAGTAGTACGATTCTCGCGGCAGGTCGGCCCGAAACCGATCGACGGAGACAGGGGGATAAATTACCGTTGCCGGACGACGATAGGTTTTGTGAATCCGGTGGGCGACATAGTGAGAATTGGCAACAAAGTGATCGACCCGATTGGCACTGGCCACATCCCACAGCCGCAAATAATGCAATACCAGGGCAACGGGGATACTGCCGCATCCCTGCTTTAGATTTGCTCCCTGCAAGTACTGCTGCTGCAAGTCCCAGGCATAGCGGACGGGTGTATGCACATAGCTAATATGGAGCTGATCGGCGCGGGTAACGACGCCTTTGGCAACAGCATGGCTGCTGGACAGAATCACGTCATAGTCCGACAGGTCAAACTGCTCGATCGCCAGCGGCATCAGCGGCAGATAGTTGCGAAACCGACGACGGGCAAAAGGCAGCTTCTGGATAAACGAGGTGTGAACCGGACGGAACTGAATAAACGTGCGCAGGTCGTCACTCAAAAAGTCCACCAGGCTAAACAGTTCAGCTTGCGGGTAGAGCAGCAACATTTGCTCACAGACGCGCTCAGAACCCGCATAGGTGACCAGCCACTCATGCACCACTGCCGTTTTCATGGCATGATGCCTCCCTGGTGAACCGGAACCACATTAAAGAGCCAAATTGTGATCGCCCCCTCTGGCCTGACCGAGACCATTGGCTGGCGATCACGACATCTCCATGAGTGCCTGAGGTCATTGAAGTATGCGTGCTTCACTAAAGAATTGAGGATCGAGATGAATGATTCCCGCAGGAAAACGCCGAACGAAGCCTGCATTTTTCCACGTAGAAGAAAATCGGTCAGAAGTCAGAACTCAATATACTGTGATGTTACTAAAACTGTTTTGTTCCTGAGGAGAGATCTCTCGAACTGGAATGAATGTTACAGGAGTTTGGATGACCTTTGGCTGTATCCGACCAATTTCGTTGACGGCACAGCAATTGCTCTAAATTCTCTGCGATGTGCCAGATTAGGGTATCATCGGCTGTTAGGTTAGGTGGGGAGAACTCCTTTGGGTCTGGCACAAGGAATACAGAAACGCAAATTTCTGGGTAGCTACAGGAATTTTGAGAACTACCGGGATCTCGTACTGGTACTGGTACAGAAGGAAGTCAAAATTCGCTACAAGGATAAAGTTCTGGGGTATATCTGGTCGATCGCCAGCCCCCTGGCCTTTGCGTTTGTCTACTATGCGGCTTTCAAAGTCGTCATGCGGGTTCCAGTTGAAAACTATTCGCTGATTCTGGTATCGGGGCTGTTCCCGTGGCAGTGGTTCGTCAACTGTGTGGATTCATCCCCCGTCTTGTTCGTCAACAACGCCGCCATTATTAAAAAAGTCAACTTCCCCCGCGACATTCTGCTGCTGGCAACCGAGCTGAACCACATGGTTCACTTCATTCTTTCGCTGCCAGTGATTCTCCTTTTTATGTTCCTGTTCAAGGTTGCGCCAACACCAACCTGGATCTGGGGACTCCCCCTAATGCTGCTGATCCAGTTGGTCACAGTTCACGGCATCTCTCTGGTTCTGGCTTCCCTCAATGTCTTTCTCAGGGATATTGAGCGACTGGTCAATATCTTGACCATGATCCTCTTCTATTTCACGCCGATCATCTACACGGTGGATCTGATTCCGCCGGAGTATCGCCATCTGATTCCGTTCAACCCTGCCGCTCCGCTCATGATCAACTGGCGTCACCTGTTTGTGGAAGGCACCCTGGATTGGCGCTTCCTCCTGCTCAGCCTGATTTATGCCCTGCTGTCTCTGGTGCTGGGATACACCGTCTACAAAAAGCTTGCATGGAGATTCGCAGAAGTCATATGAGAGAGCCAGTCGTTAGCTTTGAGAATGTCAGCAAGTCTTACCCGCTCTATCACCAGATTGGCGGTATCAAGCATTTCCTTTTTGACCTACCGAACAGCCTCAATTTCATGCGCCGCAAGCAGTTTGAAGCATTACGTGATATCTCTTTTGAGGTGTATCGGGGCGAGAAGTTCGGCATTATTGGCTACAACGGGGCCGGAAAGAGCACTACATTGGGCCTTATTGCGGGTGTTCTGCAGCCTTCAATGGGCAGAGTCTCTGTGCGGGGGCGGGTATCGCCGCTCTTGTCGCTGGGAGCTGGATTTCACCCCGACCTGACGGGTAGAGAAAACATTGTATTGAATGGCGTCTTGATGGGCCTGACCCGTCGAGAGGTTCTGTCCAAGATGGACGAGATCATCGAGTTTTCTGAATTAGGTGATTTCGTCAACAGCCCCATTCGGATCTACTCGACGGGCATGGTAGCTCGTCTGGGCTTTTCGGTGGTCGCTCACCTCGACCCGGAACTGCTACTGATCGATGAGGTGCTAGGGGTTGGGGACATTCGGTTCCAGCGCAAGTGTGTGAACAAACTGCTGGAATTGAAGAACAGCGATGTCACGATCGTGCTGGTTACCCACTCCATGTTGAGTTTGAGTACGTTGTGCGATCGCGCCCTCTGGATCGAGAACCACGTCGTCAAGATGATTGGCGACCCTAATGAAATCTCTGCAGCCTACCAGAAGCAAGCCGAGATCGCGGCCACCACCAGCCGTCCCGCTCCCCAGGAGGGAAGCATTGGAGCACTACTGTAGGCGGCTATGGGACTATGAACTCGCTGAAGTACCTCAAGAGTTTCCTCACCGAGCAGCGGCAAACGGGTCGAATCAATCCGTTTGTTGCCAAGCTGTGGTCGATGTTCTCCATCCGTCGGGAGGCCATCTACCTGGGAAACCGCAGGGCGTTGACGCGCACCATCTGGGGCCACAAGATGATTGTGAATACCCAGGATGTGTCTCTCACTCCCCATCTGTTGCTGGATGGCTATTGGGAACTCTGGATCACCGAGTTTCTGCTGAACCGGGTGAAGCCCGACACCGTGATGATCGAAATCGGTGCAAACATGGGCTATTACACCATGCTGGTGGCGGCTCGGCTGGGGGAACAGGGAAAGCTCTACGCCTTTGAGGCCAATGCGGAAATGTGCGAGTTGACCTTCAGGAACCTGGAGATTAACGGCTTGCTAGACCGGGTACAGGTGCTGAACAAAGCCGTATGTAGCCAGAACCAGAAGGTCAAGCTGAGCCAGTTCAAATACCACATGGGTGGGAGTACCCTGCTGAGCTTCCCGGAGCAAATTGCCGAAGGGTGGCACGACCAGGTGATGTCCGTCGAGGTGGATGGCGTTTCCCTGGATGAGTTTTTTGGCAAAACTTCCCCCAGAGTTGATCTAATCAAAATTGACGCTGAGGGCAGCGAGGCTATGATCTTCAAGGGGATGAAGCAGCTACTGGCGGCAAATCCCCAGGTTGAAATTATTTTTGAATTCCTGCCCCGCTCGATCCTGGTCGGTGGTGATGACCCCGAATCTTTCCTCAAGTCAGTTGAGACACAGGGATTTAATCTCTATGAGATCAGCGGTGCCCGAAAACTGATCCACCGACGGCCCACCGATCTGGCCCAGGTCGTCTCCTGCGAAATTTTTGCCACCCGCAAGTCCCCGGCTGAACTGCGGGTTCCTGAATTCAAGGCATGATAGCGATGGGCAATGACTCGTCCGGGGAACTGCAAAGCAACCGCTCCCCTGAAGAATTGCATCCCTCAAGTTCCCCGCTGCTGGTCAACCTGGCAATGGTGGGGGCGAAACGCACGGGCATCGCCAACTACGCAGTCAATCTGGTCACTCATCTGCCACTATCAGGCACCCTGCTGCTGCCCCCGCAAAAAGACGGATTTTCGGGGACTGAAATCCTACCAGCGGTGCCCATTCCCGACAACATGAGTCCCGATTCAGGCAAGTTCGGCCATCTACGCCGCCTGACCTGGACACAGTTCCGCCTGTCGTCACTTTACAAACAACACCAGAGCAGGCTGCTTTTCTCACCCGTGCCCGAAGTCCCACTGTTCTCTCGGTGCCGCAGTGTGGTCATGGTACACGACCTGATTCCACTGAGGGTTCCCGACTGGCGATCGCCCCTCCTCCCCTACTTCCGCTACTACGTACCCCAGGTACTCGCCCAGGCGCAGCATATTCTCTGCAACTCAGAAGCCACTGCTACAGAGGTCCACCAAACCTACGGTATTCCCCATCACCGCATGACCGCCATCCCCCTGGCCTACGACGCGGCTCACTTCTACCCCCGCAACTTCCCAACCCAAAATTATTTCCTTTACCTGGGCCGCCACGACCCTCATAAAAACGTCAGCCGCATCATCAGCGCATTCGCGCAGCTTCCCCAACGGCAAGACTATGAACTCTGGCTCGTTGGCGGCACCGATAGACGCTATACCCACGCCCTCCAGATCCAGGCGGCAGAACTGGGTATCGCTCCCCAGGTGAAATTCCTGGATTACGTTGCTTACCGGGAACTGCCGGAGGTGATTGGACAGGCGATCGCCCTGGTCTTCCCCAGCCTCTGGGAAGGGTTCGGTATCCCCATCCTGGAAGCGATGGCCTGTGGCACTCCGGTGATTACCTCCAACCTATCGGCCATGCCAGAGGTTGCAGGTGAAGCCGCCCTACTGGTTGATCCCCTGAAAGTAAAGGAAATTGCGGCAGCAATGGAGCAGTTAGTCCGAGATGAAGGGGCGCGATCGGACTTGCGGGAAGCTGGCCTGAAGCGAGTTGCTCAGTTTAGCTGGAAACTCACCGCTCAACAAACTGCCAACGTGCTCCGCCAATTTCTGGATTAAGTCAGTAGGCGCGATTCTCAAGTTGAATCCCCAAGGGTGTATCCCAGTTTTGCAAAAGTGAGATGCACCCAATCCCCAAAAGCTATTCCGCCTGCACAACGGG
>CAZVXA010000130.1:0-15002 GCA_964630955.1 uncultured bacterium
GACCCGCAAGGCCAAAAAGGGGAGCAAGCGAAAAGCTCAGAAGACTGGGCTGAACTGCTCGATTCTGGAAGTTGGCTTTGGCATGATTGGTCAGATGTTGGCGTACAAGGAGCGGGAAGCAGGCGGGTTTTATGTGGAATCGCCCACCCGTGAACTCAAACCGACACAGCGGTGTGTGAAGTGCTGGGAACTGACGCCTAAAATGCTCAGTGACCGTCTTCATGTCTGTCAGCACTGTGGTCATAGCGAAGACCGGGATGTGAATGCAGCACAGGTCAACGAGAGATGGGCACGGGGTTTGGAACGAGCCTCGATAGACGCAGAGCCGTCAAGCACTACCTCATGCGGAAGTATGCGGCAACTTGGGGCGAAGAAGCGTCAGAAATCTCAGCGCAGGGCGGAATTGGGGATTGAAACCCCATCCGCCCGTGCGGTGGGGTAGTTCATTGAACGTGAATTGAATATGCTGGAAAAGTTGAGTTTTACCACAGAGGCGCGGAGGACGCAAAGGTTCTATTCTGCGTCCTCCGCGCCTCTGTGGTAAGGCTTGAGTGCCTGTTTCTAAGTGGTGGGGCGACTCACTGTTATCTGCACTTTGGGCTGGATAGCCTCTCGAACTGCTTCGATCGCCTTCAAAATTGCTTCTGGTGTAGCAGGCGTTGGTAAGGGAACATGCCCAGGATCACCGAAGGCGGCGATCGCCCCCCGAATCGCTTCTCTCACCGACATCGCCAGCATAAATGGGGGTTCTCCCACGGCTTTGCTACCGTAAATCACTCCGTCCTGGGCGGCTCGCTCCAGCAAGTGAACGGTGAAGTGTTCGGGAATCTCGCAGATGGTGGGGATTTTGTAAGTGCTGGGAGTGAAAGTCCGCAGTCGCCCGTGGTCATCCCAGACCAGTTCCTCCATCGTCAGCCAGCCCATCCCCTGCACAAAGCCGCCCTCCACCTGACCCTGATCGACCAGTGGGTTCAGGGATTCACCTACGTCATGCACGATATCTACCTGGCGCAGTTTAAAAGTCCCTGTAAAGCCGTCTACCTCGACTTCACTGACTGAAGCCCCAAAGGCGAAGTAGTAGAAGGGGCGGCCCTTTCCAGCGGCGGCATCCCAGTAGATGTTCGGGGTGCGGTAGTATCCTGTGGCCGAAAGGCTGATGCGGCTATCGTAGGCGTGCTTCACGACGGCATCAAAGGCAACCCGATTGCGAGGATAGCTGCGGCAGAAAATCCAATCGTCTTCGAACACCAGGTCTTCTGGTGCATCCAGGTTTAGCATTTGCACCGCAACCGATGCGAGACGGGACTTGATGGTTTCACAGGCATCCTTGACGGCCTGACCGTTTAAATCAGAGCCGCTGGATGCTGCTGTTGCAGAAGTATTGGGCACCTTGTCCGTGCTGGTGGGCATCATGCGGAAGCGGTTGATGTGAACCCCCAGCGCTCTGGCTGCCACCTGAAGCATTTTGGTGTGCAGCCCCTGCCCCATTTCGGTGCCCCCGTGGTTGAGTTGGATGCTACCGTCGGTATAGATCAGCAGCAGTGCGCCCGCCTGATTATATTGGGTTTTGTTGAAAGAAATGCCGAATTTGACAGGGGTAATGGCGAGTCCCCGTTTTTTGTAGGTGTGGGCGCGGTTGAACTGAGCGATCGCCAGCTCTCGTTCTGCAAAATTTGCCTTTTCCTTTACCTCAGCCCACACGCGGGCAATTCGGTTACCGTAAATTTCCTGTCCATAGAATGTTGTATTTGAATCTCCACTCCCATGGTAGAAATTTCGTTCACGTACCAGGTCGGGTGGTAACTTGAGCGTTCTTGCAATTCTGTCAACAATGTCCTCAATCACCAGCATTCCCTGGGGGCCACCAAATCCACGGAATGCGGTGTTGGAAACTTTGTTGAGTTTGGCAATCCGTCCCCGCACTTCGACATCGGGAATGTAGTAGGCATTATCCATGTGCAGCATTGCTCGCAGTAGCACAGGGGGCGACAGATCGAGACTCCAACCGCCGTCAGCGTAGAGGTCTACATCCAGTGCTGTGATTTTGCCTTCGTTGCTAAATCCAACTTTGTACTGCCCCAAAAATCCATGCCGCTTGCCCGTCAGGATCATGTCGTGCGATCGCTCCAGTTTCACCCGCACTGGACGACCTGTTTTGTGAGCAGCAATGGCGGCGATAGCCGCATAGGGATTGGCCTGGGATTCCTTCCCGCCAAAACCGCCCCCCATCCGCAGACAGGTGACCACCACCTGATTCGAGGGAATGCCCAGAATACGGCCCACAATCACCTGCGTTTCTGAGGGGTGCTGTGTCGAGGCGTAAACGTGATAATGCCCTTCCCCATCGGGAATCACCCAACTGGTCTGAGTCTCCAGGTAAAAGTGGTCCTGCCCGTTCATCTCCACTTCGCCCTCAAGCGCATACTCTGATTGGGCGATCGCAGCTTTTGCATCGCCCCGCCGGATCACCTGGGGGGTATTCAGGAAGCTGTGGGCGGCGATCGCCGCCCGAATGGTCACAATTGGCTCCAGCGGCTCATATTCCACAATCACTTTGCTGGCAGCAAGCCGGGCTGCTTCTTCTGTTTCACCTACGGTCCAGACAACGGCCTGCCCCCAGTAGCTCACCTCATCCGTGGGCAGCAGGATTTCGTCATGGACAATCACTCCGGTATCGTTCTCCCCCGGCACATCCGCCGCAGTCAGAACCGTCACCAAACCTTCGACTTGATCAGCAGCCGAAGTGTCAATGCGGGTAATGCTCGCCCTGGCATGGGGAGACATCACTGGATAAACCGAGAGCATTCCCGCCAGGGGCCGCTGCTCATCGGTATAGACAGCCCGACCAGTAGCATGGCCTTCTGCACTTTCGTGGCTCTTGAGTTTTCCGGCGGTACTCATTGTTGGCTCCCAGAATGCTCTACAAAAAACTTCTCAAACAAATTCGCCACCAGCATCCGACGGTATTCGGCGCTGCCTCGCAGGTCGGTGAGGGGGGCGAAGGTTTCCCTTAGAGCGGGCTTGACGCGCTGTACGGTTTCGAGTGTCCAGGGTTGGCCGATGAGCTGTTGTTCGATGGCGATCGCTCTCACGGGCGTGGCCGCTACTCCACCATAGGCCAGCCGGACATGGAGGATACGATCGATCTCGTCCAGGTCAACGGTGAATGCCGCTGCCACAATGCTGATGTCGTCGGTGCCGCGTTTGCCAATTTTGTAAGATTGGCTGAGGCGACGAACGGCTCCGGGGGTAATGGTCTTGGGGATTGTGATGGAGACAATCACTTCGCCCGGTTGCAGGTCGGTCTGACGATAGCCTTGGAAGAAATTAGCAATCGGCAGGGTGCGCGTGCCGCTGGGACTGGCGATCGCCAACTCTGCATCCAGAGCCAGGAGTACGGGGGGTAGATCTCCGATGGGGGAGGCGGTGCCGATGTTTCCCCCCATCGTGGCCCGGTTGCGCACCTGACGAGCAGCGAACCAGTGCAGCATCTCGTCCAGTGCGGGAAAGATGCCGTGCAGGTTGGTCTCGATATGGCTCAGGGGAACAGATGCTCCGATGGCAATCGTCTCCGGGGTGTGATGCACTTGCTGGAGTTCTGCAACTGCCTCCAGCGAAATGAGAACCGGGAATGGGCGATTGTGGTGGCTCATTTCCAGACCCAGGTCGGTTGCTCCAGCGACAAGGGTGGCCTGCGGGTGCTGCTGGAGCAGGTTGAGAACCTCAGTGAGGTGGGTGGGGCGGTAGAACTGGTCACCGTTGTTGAAGTGGAGTGGGGGTAGGTCGGCAATCGCCGCCGCTAGTTTCTCGCTGAAAACATCACACGGTTCTGCCTGGGTCACCTGCTGTGCCGCTTTGCGAATGGGAAGGTAACCTGTACAACGACACAGGTTACCCTCCACGGCCACATCGTCTACCCGGCCATCGTAGTAGGCCGAGAACAAACTCATGATGAACCCTGGTGTGCAATAGCCGCACTGCGATCCGCCTGTTTGAACCATTGCCGCCTGTACCGGGTGCAGTTGCCCATTGGCAATTCCTTCGACGGTAACGATTTCCCGGTTGGCAACCGCGCCCAGGGGAATTAGACAGCTATTCATGGCCTGGTAGTGCGCTTTGCCATCTGCCCCGCGCCCTACGATCGCCACCGTACAGGCTCCACAGTCTCCATCTCCACATCCCTGTTTGGTTCCGGTGCGCCCCGTCTGGTGCAGAAATTGCAGGAGAGTCATTGCCGGAGGACATCCCCTGGCTCGCATAGTTTCGCCGTTAATCGACAGGGTCAGACAGGTCTCAGATGCCTGGTTCATCTAAATCTCCGAGATACCCCATCCGCCTCTGCGGTGGGGAGGGATAGGAACGGCAATTGAGGGACTCGATGTCCCTCAATTGCTAAATACAATCGGCACTTCCTCGATCAAAGCTAGGCAATACAGCGCTTTTCAAGCACCTAAGGTACAGAATTTTTGTTGAGAGCCGCGCTCTGCGCGGCTCTCAACAAAAATTCTGTACTATCTCAGCGCAAGGCGCTGTACTTAGAATCGAAGCATAACAATCAAGAGATTTCCAGAAAAGCAGTAATTGTTACATTTGTAACCTTTGATTTGTAACGTTCTGCTGCAAGAAGGCTTGATCGAGGAGAAGCGGTGTAAATAGAATAAATAGGCTGAACCAAGCCTGTCGATTTTTAGCCGCCGATGCGGATTCGATCGCCCACAATTTCGATCGAGCGAATTTCAATCCCCTGGGCCTGTAGTCCCTGGTTGATCACCTGCTCCAGATCTGAAGGTGACAGGCCAAACTGTTGGGCGATCGCCGACAGCGGCAAACTCATACCCCCAACTTTGACAGAAACAGCGTCTCCTAATCTCAGTTGTCCGTCCTGTACGGCGGGGTTCCCTTCAATCCCCAAAAACATTTGCTGATTGGCCAGGCCGGGGACGATGGAAATAGTCTGCTGAATCCAGGCGCGTTCTTCCGGGTTGAGCTGATCCAGGGGGAGATCTGCGATGCGAATCACGGCTCCCGTTTTCAACCTGCCGTCTGCAATGGTTGTCTGGAACCCCTGCGATCGCTCCAGCAACGTTTGGCCTGCTGGATGTTGGGTGATCGCCTGCACAATGAGTTGATTGAGCTGCTCCCCATTTAACTCGACGGAGGTTCGCCCAATTTCAATCACCGCTTGCAGAGACTCCTTGGTGGGTGCTGGGGAATTGGGGGAGGTGGCTCCCTGCGTCGTAAGGGGCACGGTTGAGGAAGTGTCAGAAAGCTGAAAACGCAATGGAAGATTTGAAAGGGCGGCGATCGCCCCCATCATTAAACCCACCGCAATTGAAAGCGACAAAATGGCGGCCTGCTTCACAAGAACCTCGACCGGAGAGATGGGAGTACTGCCACTACCATATCTCACTTTCCAAAGTTAAGGGGCGCACGCCACGCGCCCCTTAACTTTGGAAAGTAAGCGAAGTCCCGTTATCAAAACTCTGCCCTGATCGGCTTTGGCGTTGGCGGATAGGAGGGACAGGGATACTCCACCTGTGGTGAGGCAAACGGGTCTGAGTAGAGATTGAATTTTTGCAGCAGCACCAGCCAGAAAAAGCGTGGGTCGTCCAGCAGGTAGCGCTTCCATAACCGCTTTGGTTCTGATAGCAAGCGATGCAGCCACTCTAACCCCACCTCGCTGACCCATTTCGGCGAACGGTTGATGCTCCCTGCTTCGAAGTCAATGGTTGCTCCAATAGCCAGGAAGATTTTGACCTGGGTAAATAGATCTTTGTACCTGCAAATGAATTTTTCCTGTTTTGGAGCACCCACACCTACCGCCAGCACCGTTGCCCCAGACTGGTTCACCATCTCGATGATTTGTGCGCACTCCTGCTCATTGTTTTCAAAACCGAAGGATGGGGAGTGGGCACCAACGATAATTTTACGTCCGATCGCCTGATTAATCCGTCGCATTGCCTCTTCAGCAACTCCGGGTTTGGCTCCCAGCAGAAAAATCCGCACGTCGGGGTTATTGCGATGGTAGGTGTAGAAGGCTGGAAACAGATCTGAGCCTGAAATTTTTTCTTGAATTGGTGCTCCAAGAAAACGTGAGGCATACATCAAAATTCTGCTGTCGCAAACGCAGTAGTCCGCAGCACGATAGACATCGAGAAAGTCGGGGTCATCTTGCAGCTTGACCAGGTGGTCTACGTTTGGAGTGAATACAACCCCCCTATCCAGACGTTTCAGCAGTTCACTTGTCGAGAGATTATCGATTGAAAGGTTCAGTACGTTAACCCGGCTCATCCCTAACGCTCCAGAATCTGACGCAGATTTTTTGGTCGAACTCCTTCCAGCACTGCTTGAAATCAGAGAACGGAAGCAGTGTTTTGCATGTCTTGCACAGGCGACCACCCTGTTTTTCTGTTCTACAAGCAATATCCGTGTAGTACAAGTACTAAATTATACTTTATTCAAGCCTTCACGGATCTGTGAAATCTAGTTTGTCACTCCCAGGTGAAGGCTGGAATCAGAAGGAAAACGGATTTGCACCAACCAGCCAAAGAAAAAAGTCAGTGTTTTTTCCGAAACAAAAATTGCTGTAAAAAATGTTGGTAGAACCGCGTGAATATACAGATATTTCGGGATGGGACGCGCTTCTCCATCTCAATCCCAATTTTCTCCTGCCTGGAAATCCTGATTTTTAGGAGCTTGAGGGATGTCAGCATCGCTTTGCCCAAACCAGCTTCACCCAGGATGATAGTCACTTAAGTTTCTGGGGAACTCTGGGCTTGAACTGGATTTCTAATAGGATTTACCATCAACCCCTGGCCGGAAAGTTAAAGTTTTCTCCGTCAGGATGTTGCCAGGGTAAAGGAATTTCAGAAGTAAAAGGCTTCTAAGTAATAATACGTAGATTAATGTACCTTTTGCTCAATACCGTCTAACCAGTTGACACCTGTTCTCATCTTTTTTGCAAAGTGTGTTTCATGAGCACGTTTTTCCCTGGTCAACTGCATCGCTGGAAGGAGTTTCCTCTCTGGTTGCTGGGCATTGCCGCCGGACTTGCGGCAATCAACCTAACCCTGAGCTGGCGTGCCGATAACTCCGATCTGGTGACCAGCAGCCTTCTGTTTTTTGCGGCGATCTCCTCTTTGCTGCATGAGAAGCGTGATCGTCTCACTTACTGTAGTGCTGCACTACCGACAGGACTGGGCGTTCTCCTGATTGCTTTTGTGCTTCTGCGGAGTCTCGGCAAGTCCAGTAATGCTTTCCTACTGCTGTCTCCCCTGGTTGGAGGTGTAGGAGTGGCGCTGCTGGCGGCAGGCTTTTACGGGCTGCGGCAGTTTCGGCAGGAGCTGCTGATCCTGTTTTTTCTGGGGGTGCCGAAGGCAATCGTTCCGCTACTCGTCGATCCAACCGCTGCAACGGCTAACTTTAGCTCTCTTCTTCTCTGGTATCTGGGATTTCAGGTACGGCAGGACGGCCTGAATATCTATCTGCCAACGGGAGCCGTTGAAGTCTATCAACGCTGCTCCGGTATTGAAGGAATTGCCCATCTGCTGTCGCTGTCAGGGTTGTTTCTGATGATGTTTCCTGTTGGTTGGGGGTTGCGGGTGGCGCTACCAATGCTGGCGGTGGTGATCGCATTTGTGGTCAACGGGTTTCGCGTAGCATTGATGGCCTATCTGGTGGCAGCAGGGCAACCGGAGGCATTTGACTACTGGCACGACGGCACCGGGTCACTGATTTTTTCGATAATCGCAGTACTGCTCTTTGGTGCGATCGCTTTCCTTTTACTGCGGCTGAGCGAGGCATCTGAAGACGACGATGGTCAGGAGTGGGAATTACAGGAGCGAGAGGAGGCATGATCAACTGGCAATTGCTGAGACTTCCGGTGCTGGTCGCTACCTTTAGTGGTGTTGCACTGACCTTTGGAAAAGTTGCATTGATGCCTACACCTGCATCCCAGGTAATTGCCCTTCCCCATTCGGTGCCTCTGGAGGGCTGGCAGTTGCTCAGCACCACAGCCATTCCCCTGGAGGATAGTGATAGTACGGCCAATGAGCGTTCAACTGCTGTGCCGGGAACACTGTATCGGTATCGGCAGGGCGATCGCACGCTGAACATTGAGATGCGTTACCTGGTGGACGACGACTCTGAAGTTCGTAACCTGATGTTGAAATACGGCAAAAAGTCGGCGGCCTCAGCCCCGGCTACTGTGCAATTTCAGGAGGAGACGGGTTTTGTCAGCCTCTCATCGGATCAAAGCCACCTCTACCTGAGTAGCTGTATTAACCCACGGGGCAGCACAACTGTGACCGTAGCTCAGTTCAACCAGAACCGCTATGCCCATGATCTGCGTCCTGACCGCGTCTTACCTGTTCTACTGGGACAGCAATCCCTGCGCGATAGCCGCTGCCTGTGGGCACACATGACCCTATCCCTCGATAAGGAAAACTTTGACTCTGCCCGTCAGGTTCTGTTTGACGCCTGGAAGGAATGGGTTCATTGGTGGCAACCCCGCTTTCCTGAACCCTAGGAATGCTGTTTCACGGAATACTCAACGATTTCAACTATGGAAACACCCACACCCCAAGCAACTCCCAAAGTTTTCTCCCCGACCCTGATGCGCTGGGCAGGCTATGGCCTGCTGATGCTCACGACGCTTGATCTAGGTGCAATTCTGCTGCCCCCCCGATTGATGGACCCCGCATGGGAATTCCAGACGATGGGTGCGGTGATTGAGCGTGTTCCCGTACCACTGCTGGCGCTAGTGCTAATCTTTTTTGGCGAGAACTATGCTCGTAACAAGATCGAGAGAAATGTTTTGAAAGTACTCTCATGGGCGACGCTGGCGTTTGGTATTTTCCTGCTGCTGTTGATGCCGCTGGGAATTGCCAACACAATTCGTATTAATAATACGAACACAGAGCAGTTGACGGCTCAGTTCACCGAACAAACTCAGCAGTTGATCCAGTTTGAGCAACGTCTGAATCAGGCAACTTCTGAGCAAATTCAGGCATTTTTGCAAAGTCAGCAGATTGAGTTGGACAGTGCCAATCAGCAGCCTCCAAAGGAGCAAATCATGGCACAACTGACTCAGGTGAAACAGCGGCTTCAGACCGAGTTTGAAACGCAGCAAACCAGCCAGCGGAATACCCTATTTGAAAGTGCCATCAAGTGGAATCTAAGTGCGTTGATTTCAGGTGCTTTGTTCATCTATGCATGGCATCTGACTGGATGGGCCAGAGGTGGAAAACGCAAGCGCAGTAAAGCTTCTAAGAAAGTTGCGCCGCAGGCATAGGTCCTCACTTTCCCATGCGTCAGGGTCACCGCCTGTTGGCGGTGACCCTGACGCATGGGAAAAACTATCGGGTAAGCGCTGGACTTAAGGTGGTGATTGCGTCTGGTGCCGGAGCTTCCTGGAACAGCACGGTACTCAGGTAGCGCTCACCAAAACTTGGCTGGATCATGACAATTAGCTTGCCTTCATTTTCGGGACGTTTGGCCACGCGAATGGCAGCACACAGATTGGCACCTGAAGAAATACCAGACAGTAGTCCTTCCTCTCGCGCCAGCCGTCGCCCATAGGCGATCGCCTCATCATCGGTTACCTGAATGACTTCATCCAGGAGGTCAGTTCGTAAGACATTGGGAACAAATCCTGCACCGATACCCTGGATTTTGTGCGGTCCTGGCTGTCCCCCTGAAAGAACAGGACTATTGACGGGTTCTACAGCGATCGCACGAAAACCCGCCTTACGCTCCTTGATGACCTCTGCGACTCCAGTAATCGTGCCGCCTGTTCCCACACCCGCGACAATGAAATCCACCTGACCGTCTGTATCTGTCCAAATTTCTTCAGCGGTCGTCTCGCGGTGAATCTGGGGGTTGGCCGGGTTCTTAAACTGCTGGGGCATAAAGGCACCGGGAAGCGTCGAGGCCAGTTCTTCTGCTTTGGCGATCGCCCCTTTCATCCCCATATTGCCGGGGGTTAATACTAACTCCGCACCATAGGCTTTGAGCATGGCCCGCCGTTCCAGGCTCATGGTTTCTGGCATTGTTAGCACCAGCCGATATCCTTTAGCCGCTGCCACCATAGCCAGTGCAATTCCAGTATTTCCCGATGTCGGCTCGACAATGATGGTTCGTTCAGGATGGATTTGTCCTGCAGCCTCCGCTGCATGAATCATGTTGGCTCCAATCCGATCTTTCACAGATGCTGCCGGGTTCATCCCCTCCAGCTTCACTACAATTCGGCCAACGCAGCCTTCTGCTTGAGGAATACGGTTGAGCTGTACCAGGGGCGTGTGTCCAATCAGTTCGGTTATATCGCGGGCAATTCTCATAGGTGGCTCCTGTTGCCTCAGAGGGGAGTCTTAACCCTCAGTTTGGCGGAGGTTAACCAGAAACCAGAAAAAACCCAGACTTTTTTAATCGATCGCTTCACACAGGCTGCTCCCTGAGCAGCCTGTGTGAAGCGATCAGTACCCCTGGTTTTAGAAGTGTGTGTATATACCCTCTCTGTACATACGGATATCGATAACGAGGCGAACTTCATCACAGCTTCGCAATGTGAGAGGGTGTTTCATTTTTTAGTAAATAATACGGAGACACCCTATCCCATCCCCCGATCGCTTTGTTAGTTTCTATATAGAGCGCTGCACTACCCAGAACCCGACAAACCAATGGTTTTAAGGATTTTGGGGAGACGCAGAGAGGTATTCTACGATTTTCCCTGTTGATCCTCTGGCTCTAGCTACAGGCTCGGCTAAAGAAGAGTCTACTCAATATCCCTGATGCAGTCTGTCCCCTGGCGATCGCCAGGGGATTTTATTTTGAAGCGAGTATCTTTTGATGCAGCGAATTGTCACCTTTATCTGATGAATGAAGGACAAGGCATTCAGGCGGCGACGTACTGTTAAACGAGGGCTTCCCCTGCCAAATTGGATAAATATACCTCTATTAAGGGGCGATAAAGCATTACCTTTCACCTTTACCCTCCCAGTCAGTAGGGACACTGACCCGTGAGTCGTTATGAATGGGTGGTAAGAGCGATCGCTAGAACCTTTATTTAGTAAGTGTTCTGGCTTTTTGAAGTGGTCGCAAAATTGATTTGCTGGAGAAAAATTTCAAAAAACTGGATCTAATTATCAGCATTCAATGAGCCAGCAGAATTACGCTTCTCAATCAAAAGCCTGCCTTGCTACGTTTGATACACGACTGCATCTTGTGTATTAGGTCAATATTTTCAGGGGAGAAGACACTTTGAACGCTTTCAAGATGGGAATCGCTCTGCTGGCAAGTACGGCTGCTTTGACTGTTGTAATGGATCCGGCCCACGCGATTCGGATCTCTGTCGGAGGCACCCGCGTTGCCAACGAAGGCTTTAAATCCAGTGTCGCTGGAGCAGTAACCGTTGACTTCAACAACGGTTCTACCACTAACAATATGTTCAGCTATTCCGGCCTCAACGGAAACCTGGTTCAGGGCAGTGTTGGCGGACAGTACGCCATGCCCGAAGGCAATACAACCCGCTATATGACGATTTCACCTCGTGGCACCAACGTTGCGGGAGCAACCGGAGAAGTCACCATCAACTTTGCGAAGGCGCTGGACTACTTCGGTCTCTACTGGGGGTCCATCGACACCCACAACGAAATTGACTTCTTCAGCGGTAATGCCAAACTGGCTACCTTCACGGGTAGTGATGCAACCAGCACACCCAACGGCAGTTGGACCGCTTCTGCTACCAATCGCTTTATCAACTTTTTTGGTGATGGTAGGACTTTTGACCGGGTTGTTCTGCGGGCAAGAGGCGTTGCTTTTGAATCTGACAACCACGCTTATCGGCAGGCTGTTCCCGAACCTTTCACTATTGGTGGTACTGCGCTGGCTCTGGTAATGGGTTTACACGCCCGCAAGAAGAAAGCGGTTGCACAGGCAGAAGCTTAATATCGGCTGAGACTATCTGGATTCCTCTCTGAGTATGGCTCCTGGCGATCGCCAGGAGCTTTTTTTCATCAACTCATCTCCAGCATTCGCTGAATTGGACGCAGTGCCGCTAAGCGAGTCATTTCCGGTAGCGTAATTTCAGGACTGCGGTGTTTCATGCAGAGATACAACTTCTCCAGGGTATTTAACCGCATGTGTGGACATTCGTTACAAGCACACTGATTCAGTGGGGGAGCGGGGATGTAATGCTTGGCGGGTTCCTGTTTCTGCATCTGGTGAATGATGCCTGACTCGGTAGCTACAATGAAGGCATTGCTTGGGCTACGACGAGAATAATCCAGAAGGGCGGTAGTGGAGCCGATATAGCGGGCGTGGCGCAGAACTGCGGGTTCACATTCGGGATGAGCAATGACCTCTGCTTCGGGGTGCTGCACCTGAAGCTCCACAATCTTCCGTTCTGAGAAGGTTTCGTGTACCATGCAGCTTCCCTGCCAGAGAACCATATCCCGTCCAGTTTGCTCCATGACATAGCGTCCCAAATTGCGATCAGGTGCAAAGATAATCGGCTGGTCTTCGGGAATCTGCCGAACAATCTTGACCGCATTGGAACTGGTGCAAATGATATCGCTCATCGCCTTGATCTCGGCGGTGCAGTTAATATAGGACACCACCAGATGGTCGGGGTGCTGAGCCTTAAAGCGAGCAAATTCAGCGGGGGGGCAACTATCTGCGAGGGAACAGCCTGCCTCCAGGTCGGGCAGCAGTACCAACTTATTGGGATTGAGAATCTTGGCGGTTTCTGCCATAAAGTGAACGCCCGCAAACACGATCACTTCTGCATCAGTACTGGCAGCCTGCTGCGATAGGCCCAGGGAGTCCCCAATGTAATCAGCGATGTCCTGGATATCGGGGTCTTGATAGTAGTGGGCCAGAATCACGGCATTGAGGTCGCGCTTGAGTTGAGCGATCGCCCCAAACAGATCCCTCGGAAGCGTGTCTTTTAGTACAGAATTTTGGTAGGAAACCGCAGTAGTAAACACGATAATTCCAGAATGCCAGCGGTGGCAGCAAACAACTACACTTCAAATTATAGTTATTTCCACCAAAATTGACAAGCCGTCTGGAGAATCCAGACCGTAGAAGCAAGAGCAGATGTTCCACTACAGTGGAACATCTGCTCTTGCTTCTACAAACTTACTGGAGCAGGCTGCGCAGCATCCAGGCGGTTTTCTCATGGAGGCGCATCCGTTCGGTAAGCAGGTCAGCCGTAGACTCGTCTCCGGCGCGTTCAGCGGCAGGGAAGGCAGCACGGGCGGTACGAACAACCGCTTCGTTGGCTTCCACCAGGAGGCGGATCATGTCTTCTGCTTTGGGAACGCCTGGGGTTTCAGGAATCGAGCTAAGTTGGACAAATTCGCTGTACGTACCAGGGGCAGGAAACCCCAGGGAGCGGATGCGTTCAGCAACATCATCGACGGCCACAGCCAGCTCGGTGTACTGCTGTTCGAACATCAGATGCAGCGTCTGGAACATTGGCCCAGTTACATTCCAATGGAAGTTATGGGTTTTCAGGTAGAGGGTGTAGGTGTCAGCCAGAAGTTTGTTCAAGCCTTCGGCGATTTGCTGGCGATCGCTCTCGTTAATACCGATGTTTACAATCAGAGTTGGAGTTTGCATGGGATCTCCTAAAGAAAAAATCAACTATCTGTCACACTGAGTGAATGCGAATGTACAGCTTGCAGCCACTCAAAGAATTTAGCAAAGCAGCGTGACTGCCTATCAGGAACTAAGGATCAATAAGGATTTCTAGGCAAGGTGCATTTGCAGGACAGCTCTGGGGGCGCGACGAATCCGACAGCGAATCGTTTCGTGACCCAGGCGAGTGCAGGCTTCAAAGCGATGGCACCCAGAGAATCCATAGTACTGACCCTCTACTTCAAGAATGTCGATCGGCTCCTGGAGACCAATTTCCTGGATGGATTCCATCAAGGCAGTAACTTTGGCCTGGTCATTCTGACGGTACAGGGGACGACGAATGTCTTTGATGGGAATATCTGCGATTCTCATGAATGGCTCTCTTGATTGCTCACCCCTAAATCATACTCATAACGAGTATGAGTTACAAGAATTCGAGACAAGATCACCCGTTCGGGTGAGCAGCGCCTCCTATGATTCATTTTCCAGGTGCTGCCGAATTAGCTGAAGTTCCCCCAGAATTGCCCGCAAAATCTCCAGTGTTGCGGTGTCAGCAGGTTGTTGCATCTGAATCGTCACCCTGTTGATACCCAGAACGTCGCGGGCAAAGCGGGCGACCTCATTGGGATGAAAAAGAAGGGGATCGTCTTTATCTTTTCGGAGTTCGGGATTCAGCAGTTTGGCGCTGTAAGGCGGGTTAAGGTTCAAGGGGTCAGTGTTGGCGTAGCGATAGACAGAGGCGCGGGAGCGATTGAGAACCTTCTGGACAGCTTCGACAGGCATCAATCCCTGAGAGTCAGTTGTAACTTCAAGTTCCATAGAGCAGAGTATTAGAACTGGACTGAATTGTATTATGACTGGTCTAGCTTTGCGAATTTTATTCTCATTTATGGTCTTAACTTTGGACTTATAAGATTTTTGTGAGTCTATTTATGAGAAAACTGGACTATATTTGAGTCGAAAATCAGGTGCCCGGACGGCCACATTTCCATCAATTTGCATCTCAGGGCAAATTCTGAATCCTCAGGGCGTATATACTGCGTTTCTCGCTCTAGTGAAGTACAGATTTTTGTGAGAGAGCCGCACTCCGCGCAGCTCTCTCACAAAAATCTATACCTTATCCAAGCGCAAAGCGCTATGTCTCAAAGTGAGATTTTAAATCTTAAGATCGGTCTATCGGCTAGACGATTAAGTCTCATTTTGACTCTTTTAATCCTTCTGAACTGTGGACTATTTCTTCCTAAAATGCTGGACTTTTGACTAAATGGGTGAATCCCAGTTTTGGGGGGGGGGGGGGGGGGGGGCCCGCCCCCCCCCCAAAAAAAAGCACAAAAAACACCAAACCCCCCCCCCCCCCCCAAAGG
>CAZVXA010000130.1:15012-18217 GCA_964630955.1 uncultured bacterium
AGTGGCGCGGGTTTCGCCCGCGCCACTCGCAAAACTGGGTTTGGAAATTTGCAAAGGTGGGATGCACCCTGACTAAATTGCGCCGATTTTTCCTGAAACGCTGACTGCGTCAGCATTTCAGGAAAAATCGGCGCAATTTAGGTAATGTTTCAGTTCAAATCTTCGTAAACCATTCGGTGTCAATTTCAACGGCTTCGATCATGGTAATTTTTACGCCAAGACCCAACTCCTTTAATCGCTGAACCAACTGTTCACCGTCAATCAAGTCGATTGGTGGTGCGCCATCCCTGGTTGCTTCCTTAATTGCGTCCCTGGTGAAAGTTCCTGTTGTAATGAACAATCCCTTATCAGTGCGTCCTTGCATTGCGCCTCGAAAGTCTCGGATTTGGCTGGCTGACACTGCACCTTGATAACGTTTGCATTGGAATAGAACATGGAAACTCAAAAAGCCACTGATACGCGCAATCCCCACACCATCTATACCACCATCGCCAGTTTTTCCCATAACCTGAACCTGAATAAAGCCAGACTCCCGAAGCAGACGCTGAGCGAGGCGTTCAAATGCGGAGGGGTCGAGAGAGAGTAGCGTCTTATGAAGCTGTTGATGCCACGCCAACTCTTCTAAAGTCCCGATGTCATCCACACTAACATCATTATTCGTAACGGCATCTTCAGTTGAAGTGTTGGATTTGTCAGCTTCTCTGACAGCCCTTACGATGTCTTTGGCGTCAAGAGTATTCAGATCGATGGAAGTAGAAGCTAGTGACCATACTCCGCGGGCTGAATTCTGCAGAAGTCCATATTTTTTCAGGTAGGTCCGACTCCATGCCAGTCGGTATTCCACCTCACTCTGAGATGTGGTGCCGTGAGGAATCTCAAGTACCTTGTCAGGTAGATTAAGGAGATGCACGACTTTGTCATAAATCTCTTCAATCGTTCCAGAGCCGCCGAGCATTTGCACTGCTTGTATTGTGGGCAGCAGCATTGAATCAAATGTGGGAATTGAAGAGGCAGATCGTTTCATGGACAAACGATTGGGCAAATTGGCAAAAATACTCCTTCAAATATAGACTGCACTCGGGATATCCATTTGTACAGAGGTTTGTCCTAATAGCCCAGCTACTCAAACCGTATGTTGAACCAATAGGATCTGATTTCTGACATCCTCCCCAGGGGGCCTGAACTGCCGTTGCCCTTTCGAGTTGACCCTACTGAGGTCTTACACGCCATGTCCGATTCGAGCTTACCAGGAGCAGTAGTGTCCTGAACTCCATCTGAAAAGCCACGAAGGCCAGGTGTAGACCTCGGTAAATTTAGTCCAATTTTAGTCCAACAAATTGATTAGTTCGCTATAAATCAAGCAAAATAGGCATTTTAGATATTTGATTAGCTGCGGGATACGCAGCTAATCAAGACGGGCGTCCCCACATGAACCTTTCCAGTGTATTGCCTATAGACTCATAGTCCTATTTCAAGTCTTGTTTATCAGTATTGAGTCCATACCTGAGACGATCGCTTTGCCACAAAGCAAAAGTTGATTCTGCAACAGGTAACCTTGATCAGCAACTTTCAATCAGGGGCTTACCATAAAATAAAATCCCAGTAAAACCCCAATTTTCCTTTGGCGCGGCTTCGCCGCGATATCTGTTTAGCGTTTTCGGATTCCAGCCTGGGCGTCGCCCAAGCTGGAATCCGAAAACCTATTTTTAGCGTCTCTTGTGTGCCCCTGCGCCGCAGGGGCACACAAGAGATGCTAATCAGATATTCGCCACTGGGGTTTTATTCAACAGCAGATTCCTTAGGGTTTGGCGGCTCCGTTATTTATGAAACAACTCCATCCGCGACGGGGAGGATAACTCAGAATCTCGAAGTTTCGGAGCAACCTTTTTCGACCAGATCACCAGATCATCCATCGTCACATTGATCTCATCACCCAATGTTTTGATGTAAATGAACCCCTGGCCGTAAACAATGTCTCTCACTCCATACCAGGTCGAACGGGAGCGGGTCAGCAAATCGAGGTGAATGGAACGATTGGAAACTTGTCGGCGGTGATGCCACCATACCTTCCATAAATACTTTGCAGGTGTACAAAATAGCTGATATCCATCGGGCAGCCTACAGTACTGAAAGGAAACAAACCTGCTCTCAGGTTTTCCTCCAAACATGAGAAAGCCGTGGGATGCCAGCGAAGCCGTAATGTCCTGCCAGTAGTCAGAACTCGGTCGAGCCAGAAACTCAGTGGGGGTACCTTGGAAGTGAGCTGACAAAAGGATTGAACCTGATCTGTCGAGAAGCTGGTTCTGGTCATAGACCTGCTGTGCTCGCAGCGATCGATTCGCCAGCAGCACCTCCCTGCCCTGGATTGAATTGGTCACAAACTGTTGAATTAATTCAGAATCCGAAAGCATAGGTCATCCCAAAGGTATTGTCAGTGCTGGTAGTTCTTCTTTATCAACTCTTCAAGCCGATATTTAGCTTTTCTAATTAACGGAAAAAGATTCAGGATTCTCTCAGTCGCAGGAGAATAACTTCGGCTATCCAGCGGAAGAACATCAGAGGTTCAATCGCGATCCGGCTGATCAATCTCAATTTGGTCAAAGCTAGAACGCTTAATTTGCTACGCAAGACGCGCACGAACAACCAGACGTTCTATGACACCGTGCGACGCCCATGGGGGGTATCTCAATTTTGCGAATGGCGCAGGTGTCACCTGCGCCATTCGCAAAATTGGTTTTGGAATTTGCAGAAGTAGGATGCGCCTACGCTCATGCCACAAAAAAGCCTGCGCAGAATTGAGGTTATCTACCGCGATCATCCCTTCGACGACTTTGGTCTCAAGTCTAGACTTAGATTCTAAAAATAAGTCTCAAATCAAGCAAGATCGTTCTTTGTGAGACTTGAATAAAGACGATAAGACTTATTTTGAGCTGAAGGGCGTGCTTCCATCGCAACCGAAAGGTTGATTAGGACGAGGTACAGGGGTGGTGCCCCTTTGTTCAAACCAAAACTTTGATTGCTATAGATAAGTAAGTAGGTGTGATTAAGCTTGAAATCCAAAAAGCTGTTCCGCCCGCGCAGCGGGCGGAACAGCTTTTTGGATTTCGACTTTTTCCACGCCCATTTACTTAGACAGAAATTTCACAACGAAAACCCAAATTCTGGAGGGCGCGCCGCTACAGCGGCGCGCCCTCCAGAATTTGGG
>CAZVXA010000131.1:0-17980 GCA_964630955.1 uncultured bacterium
CCCCCCCCCCCCCCCTCTCTCAAAAACAATTTGGTTTTATTTAATTCGCGATCCTAAGGGTTTTGCGGATTAATAAAGTCCCAGTTTCAGTCTGGCGCGGCTTAGCCGCGCCAGACTGAAACTGGGACTTTATTTCTAAGCACTCATCCGCTGTTGATGAACAGTCAAGCGATGGGTAATTTCGCTCTTCCAGGCTTCCCAGATGCGAGCGTCAGTGACCTGAGGGGGGAGGGAGACGACCACCTCTCGATACGCCTCAAGACAGTCACTGGTATGCTCCCAAACGGGGTACTTCACTGCCCAGTCCACAAAAATGACATCCCGCATCGTATTCTGCTGTTCCGGCAGCAGGTCGGCACTGCTGGCAGGAAGGCGGGCTGCTTTGGCGATCGCCCTCAGTTGCGAGGGTTTGTGGCCCGTCCAGGTGGCGATCGACTGGAAGCGCGTCACCGGGTCAGGCGGAGGAGTGTCCGGTTGAGTCGTTTGAGGGGGCGATGGTTCCTTGCTTGCAGGGGGGAACCCGGCAGTCTGGGCTGCTTTGCTAGTAGAGGACTGCGATCGCTGTGACTTTCCGTTGGTTTTAGTTTCAGGGGTGGCAGCCGCAGGGGGAGAAGCGGATGGCTTGGCGGTGGCTGCTGTAGAAGTGGTGCGTTTGTTGCTGGTTGCTGGAGCGGCATCGTCAGGGGATAGTTCTTCGGTGCTTGATACAGGAGCGGGCACGGGTGCTTCTGCTTCCTTCACAGCTACGCGAGGGGTTGAACGTTGAGGCTCTACGCGGTTGGATGATGGAGAGGTAGGGGAAAGAGGCGTACCAACCTGCTCAACAGCATGGATCACCTGCTCCAGGACTGCGGGATAATTACCCAGCTTGTTGCGCTCCACAAAAACACGACGATAGTCGCTGGTGCGAATTCTGGCAAATAAAACCGCGCTGTCTTCCCCCGGTTCCGGCTGAATGATGATGGGTTGGCGCAGTTGCTCCAGGGGCAGGATAGCGAGGCTGTAGACCAGACTCTGCGCAAATTCACTGTCTGCCCCTGCTTCCAAGACGTAGTGAAGATCGCCACAGTTCAGAGTGAATTGTAGCTTATCGGTCTCCTTACCCCGGCGCTGCAAACTGACAACCTCCAGGCGGTCGGCGTAACCCCGCAACGCATTCTGCTTAATCGGAATCTGCTGCCCATCCTCCACGGTGTACCAGAGCGCCCCTTCACAGCGGCGATTGCAATAAACTGTTTTGTACCGGATATCGACAAACCCCAATTGCAGGCGTTGAACCTGGAGCTGGAGCTGTTGCAGAACAGTGGTGACTTCCATGGTGACAGTCTCTCAAGCACAGCGATAAGGGATGGAGCAAATCAAGCAAGAAACAGCGAGGCAATTGGGGAAAGAAGCCCAGGGGTTTCCAGAACGGTTGCCCTGGAAACCCCCACAGTGGTCGATCGCCTGAGACCGACTTTCTGGGGCACAGGAACTAATAATACAAATGTACCATAAGCTTGGAAGTTCAGCCCATCTCAGTGATGTGAAGGCAAACTTTACATAAGTAAGTGGGCGTGGAAAAAGTCGAAACCCAAAAAGCGATTCCGCCCGCGCAGCGGGCGGAATCGCTTTTTGGGTTTCAAGCTTAATCGCGCCTATCTACTTAGTGCAGCCAAACAAAAGTTTTGCAAGGGGGTCAGGGGGTGTGCCCTTGAGGGGGTCAGGGGTGTGTGCCCCTGCTTGGGGGCTTCGCCCATGTTCACCATTGCCCCGTCCTCTTTTCCCGGTCTACCGATTTTTCTTCCCCGTTGCAGAGTACTGCAAGCTTTGGTGTTAGGGTTTATATTTCCATCGTCGCGGGTGGGTTATTGACCAATTCGATTGTACTACATTGGCCGGCCTGCACGGTATCGAGCCGCTTGACTGGCGCTCCTATTCCTCTCCACTGCAGAGGCGGATGGGGTATCTCGGAGGGTTAGATGAAAGAAAAACTATCCAGGAGGGGTGTGTGGTTATTGAGTTGCTGACGTTTGAGGTCGATCCTGAACTGCGTGAAACATTTGTCCGTGAAGACAATGAAATCTGGACAGTCACTCTTGCTGCCTACGAAGGTTTCCTGGGCAAAGAGATCTGGATCAGCCCTGATGAAGCGTCGCTGGTGGTTGTAGTGATCCGCTGGACCAGCTTCGAGGCGTGGCAGGCGATTCCTGCTCCGGTTCTGGATGAAACTGAGGCCCGTATGAGGCAGGTTCTGGGGAATACTTATCGACTCGCAGACTCCAGGCGATTTCAGCAGCGAAAATTTGTGCAAACAAATTAGTCTACGGGTGATCGCAATGACTTGTAAGTCGATAGGTGCGATTTTGACTCAATCGCGCCGATTTTCCTGAAGCGCTGACGCCGTCAGCGCTTCAGGAAAATCGGCGCTAAAATTATATTTGCCACGAAACGCTCTCGTAGAGAGTGTTTCGTGGCATGGTAGGAAGAAATCGTTAAAAGTCCACTTCCTTAAGTCCAACAAGATTCAGCCGCCCGAATGAGTCAAAGTCGTGGGCTAGGATAGGAGAAATTCGCCTTTTATGCTGCGCCGCCTATGGCTGAATGTCCCCGATGCCATCAATCTGTTGATTCTAAGGCGATCGCCTGCCCCTACTGCCGGACGCCCTTGAAGGCGCACGGTCACCCTGGCATTCCGCTTTACTGGGCATCGGGTGAGGAATATTTGTGTGACTCCTGCACCTATCACGCCGACGATAGCTGTAATTTTCCGCAGCGTCCCTATGCCCGTGAGTGTACTCTCTACCATAATCTCGCCCAACAGCCGATCGTTGCCTCCTACAAACCCAGTTTCTTCAACCAGTTGAATCACTGGGTTCGTCGTAATGGGGCACTGCTGACGCTGCTGGGCATTGTCGGGGTGAGTGTGGCGATCGCGCTCTCCCGGCGGTAGTCGGTGGGGTGGTTCTACCCTGGCGATTGCCCTGGCCTACAATGAAACTGGTGGGAATTAAGAAAGATGGCTATGAAACTCAAGCGAATTGGACATATCGCGATCTGCGTGCAGGATATTGAGAAGGCAGCAGCGTTTTACCAGGGGATGGGGATGGATCTGGTGTGGAAGGATGCTGACTGGGCTTACCTGAAAGCGGGTGAAGATGGATTGGCGCTACTCAGTCCCAGCTATGAGCAGGCGGGACCGCACTTTGGATTCGTGTTTGATGATCGCGCCGAGATCGATGCAGCTTACGAACGCCTTAAGGCTGAAGGTGTTCATGTCAAGGAGATCCACGACCATCGAGATGGAACGGCTTCCTTCTACGGACGTGATCTCGACGGCAATTGGTTCGAATACCTGTATGAACCTGCAAAGGTTTCCGCCTAACGTAACACTTCGCAACATATAATAAGAGCTATTGTCAAAGGTCACTGCACTCAAGAGGATAGCTGCGTCACATGCGAGTTGCGATCGCTGGGGGGGGATTAGCGGGTCTTGCCTGCGCCAAATATCTGGTCGATGCCGGACATACACCCATCGTGCTGGAAAGCCGCGATGTATTAGGTGGTCTGGTGGCAGCCTGGAAAGATGAGGACGGCGACTGGTATGAAACTGGTCTGCACGTCTTCTTTGGGGCATATCCGAATATGCTCCAGTTATTCAAAGAGCTGGACATTGAAGATCGGCTCCAGTGGAAAGAACACACTCTGATTTTTAACCAGCCTGAAAAGCCTGGCGTCCTCTCCCGTTTTGACGTACCGGATATTCCGGCTCCCCTCAACGTGATCATGTCGATCTTGCGTAACAACGACATGCTCACCTGGGAACAGAAAATTCGATTTGCGTTGGGGTTATTACCTGCAGTGGTGAGGGGGCAGCAGTATGTGGAGAATATGGACAAATATTCTCTGCTGGAGTGGCTGCGGCTCCAGGGAGTAGATGATCGCGTCAATAGCGATATCTTTATTGCTGCTTCCAAGGCACTGACTTTTATCAACCCGGATGACGTTTCGGCAACGGTTCCCCTGACGGCGCTGAACCGTTTCCTTCAGGAACGGTACGGTTCCAAAGTCGCTTTCCTGGATGGTTCCCCCACTGAGCGACTATGCCAGCCGATGGTGAACTACATCACCGAGCGGGGCGGCGAAGTCCATTTGAAGAAGCCCCTGAAGCAAATTTTGCTGAATGACGACAACACGGTTCGTGGTTTTGCGATTCGCGGTTTGGATGGCGCACCCGATGAGGTTGTCACCGCCGATATCTATGTTTCAGCGATGCCCGTGGATGTGATGAAGGTGCTGATGCCTGAATCCTGGCGCAAGATTGATTTCTTTGAGCGGTTGCAGGCGATGGAGGGCGTTCCCGTTATCAACATCCATTTGTGGTTCGATCGCAAGATGACCGATGTGGATCAGCTCCTGTTTTCTCGCTCTCCGCTGCTTAGCGTCTATGCCGATATGAGCAATACCTGTCGGGAATATGCAAACCCCGATCGCTCGATGCTAGAACTGGTTCTCGCCCCTGCGAAGGACTGGATCGATAAATCCGAAGCAGAAATTTTGGATGCAACGATGAAGGAACTGGAGCGGCTTTTCCCTGATGACCTGAAGGGCGAAAATCCCGCCAAATTGCTGAAATACAAGATCGTCAAAACCCCCCGCTCGGTCTACACCGCATCGCCTGGAATGCAGGCGTGTCGGCCTGACCAGGCGACGCCGATTACCAATTTCTTCCTGGCGGGCAGCTACACCATGCAGCGCTATTTGGGCAGCATGGAAGGCGCAGTTCTGTCGGGTAAACAGGCGGCTGAGGCGATCGCCCGTCAATATCCCTCAGAAAAACAGGTGTCGGATGCGTCCGTAGCGGTACCAACTCCGGTAGGCTAAACTAATCGGTTTTACCGTTTCGCCCTGAATCGCTAATAGCCACTCGCAAACCGCTAGTCGCTATGCCCCTTTGCTGGTAGTTTTAACCTTATCCCTCAGCCCTTGCATGTAATGTTGCAATTGCCTGAATCCCCTCGCAAAAAAACGTTGGCCTCCCTGGAGGAATCTTACGAGCGCTGTCGTCAGATTACTCAGGAGTTTGCCAAAACTTTCTATCTTGGCACCCTGCTCATGCCAGAGGCAAAGCGGCGGGCAATTTGGGCAATCTACGTCTGGTGCCGTCGGACTGACGAACTGGTCGATGGCCCCAATGCCCAGTTCACCAATGATGCCACTCTGGATCATTGGGAGAAGAACCTGGAGTCAATCTTTGCGGGCCACCCTGTTGATGACCTGGATGTGGCGCTGGTAGACACCCTGGGACGCTTTCCGGTAGATATCCAACCCTTCCGCGATATGATCGCCGGACAGCGAATGGATTTGTACCGCAGCCGCTACGAGACTTTCGAGGAACTGCGGCTCTACTGCTACCGGGTTGCAGGCACCGTCGGTCTGATGACTTCCCCAGTCATGGGCATCGATACCTCCCGTCTTGATGTCCCCTGGAATCAGGATAGGGCTTTGCCAGACCCTCGTGAGGAGGCAGTCGCCCTGGGAATCGCCAACCAGTTGACCAACATTCTGCGCGATGTCGGCGAAGATGCCCGTCGGGGGCGGATTTATCTGCCGCAGGAAGACCTGGCGCTGTTCGACTACACTGAAGCAGATTTATTCAACGGTGTGATTGATGATCGCTGGCGGGAGCTAATGAAGTTTCAGATTCGCCGCGCCCGTAAGTATTTCACTGAGGCCGAGCAGGGCATCAGCCAGCTCAGCCGCGATGCCCGTTTTCCTGTCTGGTCAGCGCTGTTACTGTATCGGCAGATTCTGGATGTGATCGAGCAGAATCGTTACGACGTCTTCACAAAACGAGCTTATGTTTCTACTCCGAAAAAGTTTTTGACGCTGCCGATCGCCCGTTTGCGAGCTGAGGTACTTTAGTAGAAGATTTACAAACGGTAATGTACTGCACCACTATGCTCGAAGCCAGGGAGCGATCGCCCAAAACCTCTACAGTCCTCGGTTTACCCGTCCATTTGCTGACGGATTATCCGGGCTGGCTGATGGCGAGACTGCATGAGCGGCAGGGTGTACAGGTAGTAACCCTGAATGCGGAAATGGCGATGCAGGCCGAAAAAAGTCCAGCTCTAGCAGCGGTTATTCGGCAGGCAGAATTGGTGATTCCCGATGGCGCTGGGGTGGTGCTGTACCTGAGATTGCGGGGACAGAAGATTCCTCGTTGCCCAGGGATTGAGTTGGCAGAGACGGTGCTGCGGCGATCGCTACAGGGGGAGCGCCCTTACAAGGTATTTTTCTATGGTGGTACACCGGGCGTTAGTGTGGCAGCAGCTCAGGTGTGGCAGCAGCGGTTGCCGGGACTGGTCATTGTCGGTACTCAGCACGGCTATCTTTCTCCCGACGAGCAGGCTCAACTACGGCAGGATCTCCAGCAGCTTCAGCCGGATATGATTCTCGTGGGTTTGGGGGTGCCCCGACAGGAACTGTGGATTGCAGAACACCGATACCTTTGCCCGAATTCTCTGTGGATCGGTGTAGGAGGCAGCTTTGATATCTGGGCGGGCACTAAATCCCGCGCCCCGGGATGGCTGCGCAACAATAACCTGGAGTGGGTCTATCGCCTGTATCAGGAACCGTGGCGCTGGAAGCGAATGCTGGCGCTCCCTGTTTTTGCCTGGAAAGCAGTTATTTCTGGGCACTAGGGCCACAAGCACTAGATTGTGCAAGATGGGGGGCGGAGAGAAATCCCCCAAGAAGGGGCTTCAGCCCTATATGAACTTTCGTTTTGTTGGACTAGCGCTCGCAATTTTCCGACAAACGTCTGAATCAAATTGAAGCGAATTGTTGTGAAACTAGTGACGTAGCGATCGCCAGCGTCTAAAATAGCGCTGAACCTCTGCTCTACCCTTCGACGCTTGACTGTTCCCTATGGCCTCTGTTAGCGATCGCCCTCCCACCCCGACTCCCCGGTTTGTGGGTACTCCCCCTTTCCAATCTGCTTCAGCCTCGAAAGACTTGCCACGTCAGCCGAACAAGAGCGTGATCGTGAGCCTTCAAAAGGTTTCCAAAATTTACGATAACGGCAGTAATGCGCTAGCGGAGGTGAATTTTCAAATTCGCCAGGGGGATTTCTGGTTCATCACTGGCCCCTCTGGTTCGGGCAAGTCCACATTGTTAAAACTGCTCTACGGGGCAGAACGTCCGACTCAGGGCGAGGTGATGGTGAACAATCATCGGTTATCGACGCTGAAGGGCGATCGCCTGTCAATGCTGCGTCGTCAGATTGGGGTCGTGTTTCAGGACTATAAGCTGATCCCCCGGCGCACGGTGTCTGAGAACGTGGCCTTTGTGCTGTGGGCGCAAGGCATTCCCCGCAAAGAAATTCATCGACGTCTGATGCCGACTTTACGGTTGGTGGGTCTTCAAGACAAAGCCAACTGCTTTCCCGAACAGCTTTCTGGGGGCGAACAGCAGCGCGTCAGTATTGCCAGGGCGATCGTGGGTACACCCCCGATTCTGCTGGCCGATGAACCAACAGGCAACCTCGACCCTGACAATTCCTGGCAAGTGATTAAAATTCTGCGTAAGTTAAACGCGATTGGGATTACCGTTATCGTCACGACCCACGACGAACAACTGGTGCGACAGTCGAATCATCCCGTTGCCCAGCTCCGCAATGGACGGCTGTATCCTGTCAGGCAGTAGCAGATGCTTCTAAGAGGGCGGGTTTACCTGGTTCAGGCGATCGTGAATCTGTTGCAAACGGTCAGATGTGCTGACGGGAGATCGCGGCTGGGGCAATTCGGTGTCCGGCCAGTTGTTCAAATCTGAACAGGGGCACGAAACGGGCGGCAGGCCCAGTTCAATCATGGGAACGGGCATCCCACATCGGGCGCAGGAGGAGAGAACCCATCCGGGCGATAAAAGTTCAGCCACAGTTTCATTGGTTCCCTCTAGATTACAGTCGCCTGTGCTGGGAGCAGTCACACGCTGCCAGATAGCTTCGAATTCAGAGCTATAGCGATCGCCCTGGATCACCGGATTCGCGATCAGGGCTTCTCGTCCGCCATGAACCAGTACTCGTTTGCCGAGCTGAAACCAGTAGGCGAGGTATTGACGAACTTGTTCGGGTGAGGCCATTGGGAGGAACAATGAGAGGGACTTGCAATAGTGCGTATCCCTGGACTCTCTTCATCCTATCGGTGGGGAAGCGGCTGTAGTAGAGATAATCTTGAAGGAAAGGTTAAGCTTGTTGTTCGTTCTGTGCCTCAATCGTTGGGACGAGTGTGCCAATCTCTCTCAGGTTGAGGGCGTAGCCGCCCGTCACCAGATAGACGGAGTGAGCGATCGCCCCTACCTGTCGTGTCAGGGTACCCAAGCGATCGCGGAACAGCCGCCCAATGGGGTAGGCAGGCACCACGCCCCAGCCTGTTTCCTCTGAGACCAGAATCACCCTTGCAGGGGTTTTGGCAAGACTCACCAGCAGTGTTGCGATGGTTGCTTCCCATTCTGCTTCGGACTGCTCCAGCAAATTCGCCAGCCAGGTGCCCAGAGAATCTATCAGCAGACACTGATCTGTATGTGCCTGCTCCAGAACGGCGGCTAAATCCACCGTGACCGATAGGGTTTTCCACCCAGAAGGACGGCGGCGCTGGTGCTGAGCAATCCGTTCCTGCCATTCCGCATCGTGGGGATCAACCTGGGAGGTTGCAATATAGATGACCGATTTTCGACTGTGGGTGGCAAGCTGCTCAGCCCATTCGCTCTTACCGGAGCGAGAAGGCCCAGTTACCAGCGTGATTTTGTCAGAGATCATGGCAAAAAGCGTTAATTTTCCTGGTTTTTCGCGGTTTCAATGGTTAAAATAGCGACAATTTGATTATTCAATGAAATTGCAGGGCAATGGTGGGAGTTCCTTCGGTGTGCGAAGCGTCAATCGCCTCCCCAAAGGGTGTCACCCTGCATTGGATTAGGGGCAGAACCACTGTATTCTCAATAGTGGCCGAATCAATGGCCTAACGGTGTAAAGCAATATGGAAACAGGATTGAAACGAATTGAGGCAATGCTCCAGGGGCTAGAGGATCAGCCTGAAGAATTTCCCGATCCCGCCGCCGCTGCTTCCTGCTCGTTCCGAGTCGCTCCAACCTCAGCCATCGCCGTTCCATCGGTGCTATCGTCCACTGAAGGTGTGCTACCAGACGCAGACGATCGTCTGGATCGGGTTCAACCCTTTCCGGTCGATGCCCTCCCGAACCCACTGGTATTGCCCAAATTCAAGCTATTGCCGACGGACGATCGCTTTGCCACCAACCCTGCTTTCTCACTGGTACTGCTGAAGGAGATTCAGGCGGTGGTGGTTGGATGGGAGCGCGATTTGCGACAGGTGAACCGTCAGATCAAGGGCGTTTACGCAGAAGGCCCCATCGTGGATGGTTGGCTGGAGTCGCAGCCCAATGGATCGCTAACGACAGAGGCTGTCCGGCTCAGTCCGGCTGACCTGAGTCAATTGGTTGATCACCTTCAGGAATTGATGAACACTGCCAAAACTCAGGTCGTCACGCAGGAGTCGCCCAGAGCTGGATATCGCCTCTGTGGGCTGGGGGCTGACGGTCAACTTTGGTCGCGTCCCTGTCCACTGGAACAGGTGCCCCAGGTGAGTCTGGCGATCGCCCGCTACCAAAAATTGCGCCAACTGTTCGCGAAGAAGCAGCATTTGGAGAATCGCCTGAATCAGCTCTCGCAAACGCTGGTGGAACTGCACGGACAGTTACAGGAGGGGTAACTCAAAACCCCAGAAACAACTTCCAGGAGAGGGATTTTGGAGAATTGGCAGGGGCTGCTTGCAGCAACCACCTTTCTGGAAGTGATGGTCCTGATCTTGTCGGAATGGATGCACCTGACGCAGTTGAGTTTGGGAGGGCCGATCGCCCTTCTCACCGTTCTGTCTACAGTGCTTTGCGCTGAGATAGAATCAAAGTTTTGTTGAGAGCCGCGCGGAGCGCGGCTCTCAACAAAAACTTTTACCTTTGTGCTGCTGTTGCCCTGTGCAACTCGGCCATCTCACCAAAATTAAACCGCTACTTTGCAGGCGGATGCCGAATTAGACTGGCGAATTGGGATTTCCAAAATAAATTGAGTTCTCTCTTTGGCAGAAAAATCACACCATAGCTTGCCACTGTGTTTTTCGGTGATAATTTGATAGCTGATAGAGAGACCTAAACCCGATCCTTTGCCAACTGCTTTGGTTGTGAAGAACGGATCGAAGAGACACGATCTTGCCTGCTCTGAAATGCCAATACCATTATCTGAGATAGTAATTTTGATAGAGTGGAAACTTTCAACTTCTGTCTGTACAGAGATTTTGCTCACATCATCTGCTTCTGCTAAGAGTTGCTTATGGTTGATTACATTCTGATGATTATTGGGGGAATAGCCTCTACATTTCTGTATCTTCTCCTCAATTGCATCAATTGCATTTGTTAGAAGATGCAGAAAAACCTGATTGAGCTGTCCTGGATAGCATTCAACAAGTGGCAGATCTCCGTATTGTTTGATCACTTGAATGGCTGGTCGGCTTGAATTGGCTTCAAGGCGATGGCGCAGGATCATCAAGGTATTGTCGAGACCTTCGTGCAGATCAGCGCTTTTGAATTCAGCTTCATCCAGACGTGAGAAGTTGCGCAATGACAGTATTGTTTCTCGGATTCGACGAGTCCCTGTTTGCATTGAGGTGATCAGGTTTCTCAGATCCTCAGTGAGAAAATTCAGATCGATTGCCTCAAGCTGCTGTTGCAGGGCTGCTGGGGGATGTGGTATCTGCTGCTGATACGCCTGCACCAGGGACAGCAAATCCTGAGTGTAAGTGCTGATATAAGCCAGATTGCCGTGAACGAAGTTAATTGGATTGTTAATTTCGTGGGCAATTCCGGCAACCAGCACCCGCAATGCAGACATCTTCTCCGATTCGATCAGTTTCATCTGCAAAGTTTGCAGATTACCCAAGGCCACCTCTAGCTCCCGGCTTCTACTTTCCAGCGCCAGTTGGGAGGTTTGCAGGTCTTGAATCACTCCTTTGAGGAGCCTTTCTCGCTGTTCACTCGCCTCCTCCAGTTGGCGTCGGTCTGCCTCAGACCGTTCGAGTTTTTTGCTGAGAATCCGAACCTGTTTTTCCAGCGCTGTAATTTCATCCTCCCTGATGTTCATAGTTGCTATTTGCTGCCCATAAGTAGCGTGATAAATGTTTCCTGATGGTAGCGATTGGTTCCCTGCGGCTCCAGCGGAGCAAATTCACCGTAGCTATAGAACCCACAGATAGGGACGGGGGTTGACAGGGCATTTTTGACCAACTGGTATTCATCTTTGGCGCGCGTTCCCAGAAGCCAGCGGCGGCAGCAGCAGGAGAAGAGTAGAACAGCTTCGGGTGCAGTGCCGGGGTAGCGTTCTAAGGCAGTTTTGAAGGAAGTCTCGGCGGCCTCAACGACCTGATCACGGCTGATGTCAGTCACCTGGACAATGGCTTGTTCGGGGATATTGCCCAGGAAATTGATGCCGCCTGTTTCTGGATCGTAAGTGTTGGGGACTCGCATATAGCAGCGATCGCTCTTCCCCTCATAGACTGCCAGGGGATTCTCAGCGGTGGGCTGGCGATCGCCCAGGTAGCGCTGGTAAAATTCAATGGCGGGCCGACCATCAATCTCGTACAGAACGGTTCCCTCGGCTCGCGTCACGACGCTTCTTTGCCCAATCGGCTGCCATCCGCACCCGGTTCCAAAAGAGAGGTGAAGATCCCCGGAGAACAGCAAAACGGGCAATGCGTCGGTGAAGACTTCGGTGCCAAAAAACTGGTAGGTGGTCTGGAAGCGGAACTGGTCGCCTGCCGTTCCACCCACAATCGGAACCTGAGTTCCCAGGGCTAAATCTAAGCCCTGGAGAATTGCCTCGCCACTGGTTGTAGAACCGTCTGCAATATAGCTGGCGGGAATCGTGATACACAATTTTGCGGGGAACTGGCTCTTCTGAGTCGCCTGCTGGACGGCCTGCTGAGCTGCGGTGATCGCATTTGCCTGAGTTTTGAACCCCACCCCTGCATGGATGTGAACCGTGTCGGATGAGAACAGCATTAACGTCAGGGAATCCTGCTGAAACCCCATAACGGAGGACATTTCACCATCGGTTGTACAGCCAATCAGCTCCAGGTCTGGAAACACGTGTCCGATTTCTTTCAGGATCAACGCATGGTCAAAATCAATGCCCGCGAACAGAATACCTGCCTGGGGCATTGTATTGCCCAGAGTGCTGAGGCACTGCTCCAGCACTTCCAAAACTGCATCTTTAGACCCTGGATCATCACTATGACCGACGACGATGTTGAGCATGGGTATTTTCTGAAGTACAGCTTTAACTGACAGGGGAGCGTTAGAGACGATTTGCTCCTGCTGACACTAGTGTGCCCAGATGGGGAAGCCCCTATACAGATAGGGGCGAATCCTACGCTACTTTGCGGAGTACCTACGCTTTGTCTCCGGTTAATCAGGCAACACGATAACGAACTCAGTCCCTTTTCCCGGCTCCGAATTGACGTGAATATACCCCTGGTGATTTTCTTCTATAATCTGACGGGCGATCGCCAGCCCTAACCCTGTTCCTTTACCGACTTCTTTGGTTGTAAATAGGTGATCAAAAATGCGTTCTTGAATATCTGCTGGCATCCCAATCCCGTTATCAGCAATCGAAATTTTGACCTGGTCTCCCTCCGCACTAGTTCGAATTTTGATCTGATTGGGGTGTTGCTCGATTTCAGCAAATTGGCGTCCCTGGTTTGATTCCTCCAGTGCATCAATCGCATTTGACAAAATATTCATGAACACCTGGTTGAGTTGACCGGGAAAACAGTCAACTTCTGGAATATCACCATACTCCGTAATCACTTCGATCTCCGGGCGTTGCTCGTTGGCCTTCAGACGATGACGCAAAATCAGAATCGTGCTGTCGATGCCTTCGTGCAGATTGAATTTCTGTTGAGTATCGGTGTCGGCCCTGGAAAAGGTGCGTAGACTCCGGCTGATGGATTTGATGCGATCGCCTCCATCTTTCATGGCCTTTACCAACTTGGGCAAGTCTTGCCGCAGGTAATCCAGGTCGATCGCGTCCAGTTCTTCCCGTAACTCGGCATCCGGTTCAGGCAGTCTCTGGCTGTAGAGGTCGATAATGTGGAACAGGTCTTCAATAGACTCCTCGACCGCGTGGACATTCCCCACCACACAGCCAATCGGATTGTTGATCTCGTGGGCCACGCCTGCCACCAGATTGCCGAGCGCTGACATTTTTTCGCTCTGGATCAGTTGCAGTTGAGATGCCTGGAGTTCCGCATTGCGCTGAGCCACCTGATCGGCCAGGTTCTGATTCAGGTAATGTAGTTGCAGGTGGGTTCTGACTCTTGCCAGCACCTCTTTTTCGTGGAACGGCTTGGCCACATAGTCCACCGCTCCCATCTCCAGTGCCTGCACTTTGCTGTCGGTGTCCGATAGCGCCGTCATGAAAATGATGGGAATGTGGTGGGTGCGGGGATTGGCTTTGATGCGGCGGCAGGTCTCAAAGCCATCAATCCCCGGCATCATCACGTCGAGCAAAATCAGGTCGGGCAGGCAACGCTCGATTTGTTGGAGGGCACGATCACCGCTGGTGGCGATCGCCACATCAAAGCCTGCATCGCTTAAGGTTTCGGAGATGACTTCCAGGTTGGTAGGGGTGTCATCGACAATCAGAACCAGGCCAGTGACAGCGACATCGGTCGCGATTGGTGTGGGCAAGTAAGGTGCGATAGGGGCAGACATAGGTAAACCAGGAGACGGTGAGAGGAAAGGGATGGATAGAGCGCTTGTCGATTTGCACAATCAGTCTATAAGTGGGCTATTTGCCTTGAATATCGGCATTTGCCCTTACCATTCGGCTTCGCTCAAGCGTTCGCGCCCCCTAAATGCCCGCATCCAGGCTCACTTGCAGTGTTGACGACGCCAACGGTTTTTCTGGCCTTGCCCTGGGTGAGGCTGGACCAGATCGGCGCTGCAAAGACAATCATCCGTTTGCCATTCACCCATGAGAACAGGGTCTCCATGATCGTGGATCGTCCTGCCATCCCTTGTTTAAAGTGCAGGTGAATCGTCTGTCTTGGGAAGGTAAACATGGGTAGGTGAGTGACGAGTGTTATCAGCGATCGGATCTGGCTCTATTCTTCCCATAGGAGCATCAGAATCAACGTAAAGCCTTTGATTTCAGGTAAAAGGTGCGTCGCTTAGCCCCTGGACTTTTGACTAAATTGCGCCAATTTTTGCTGAAACGCTGGCTAAGTGAGCGTTTCAGCAAAAAATGGCGCTAAAATTAAGTTCGCCGCGAAACGCTCTCGTAGAGAGCATTTCGCGGCGTTATAGGGAAACGATAGCTTTTGCCACAGCGAGTGAGCCGGGGTGCAGGTGGGTCACACACTGCCTGCACTCTCCCTGTCCTCAGATGGTGGCAGCTATATCTCTACTTAGATCTTGCACCTCGATTAAAGAAAACTCAAAACCCTGATTTTGCCGCCGCGAAGCGGCGGCAAAATCAGGGTTTTGGGTTCTGGTGCAAGATCTGAGCCTTTAAGGAACGGCGTACCGTTCGTTCAGCATGGAAGAAACACAAAGATGAAGGTTGCCCATCTGGTATAGATTCGAGTCAATGCTCTGACAGCAAAGACCGATTTATCACTGGTGCCATTGCGCCCGTATGTGAGCCTGGTTCTGGATGGTCGTGGTTAAGACATTGGTGAAGTGAATCCCACTATCCCGTTTAGGAGATTGCATTGACAGCGCCATCTGGGTCAGAGCAGCGTTGTGAGTCTACAGGCAATACTTCTGGATCAATGCACAAAGCTGTTTCAGCTCACAGGCATTGGCTAGCCGAATGATCTCCTGCATAAATGCTGTGGTGCTGACATCCTGCTTTTGTTGGGCAACTTCAACAACTCCTTCGATATCGCCTGCCTGAGCGAGTTCCAGTAGCTGGTTGAGAATCTCGGCGGTTGGGGCTTGTAGCGGTTGAACGGCGTGATTGAGTGTGCTCTCTGCGATTTCCTCTTCGTAAATCCAGTCCAGGTGGAGATATCTCCGGAGCTGCTCCAGTAGGACTTCTGCCTGTACGGGCTTGGGTAGAAAGTCATCGCCCCCTGCATCCAGGCTTTTGAAGCGATCGATCTCAAACACGCTGGCGGAGGAGACCAGGAGAATTATCTCTTGCAGTTTGGAGTTTGTCCCTTGTGATACCTGTTGCACAGCACGCAGTTTGCGGAGGTACTCAAAACCATCCATAACAGGCATGGCCAGGTCTGTAATCACCAGGTCAGGGAGATGGCTCAACGTCTGATCAAAGCCCTCCTGGCCATTACTGGCTTCAACAATCTCAAAGCCAATCGGCTCCAGCAGGTTGCGCAACACGGAGCGGTTTTCCCAGCGATCATCAATCACCAAAATCTTGCGTCTGTCGCCTGTGTAGCTGGCGATCGCCCGGTTCTCTGCCACTCGCGCGACAGCCCAATCTTTCGCTTCGGGCAGTTCAATCTCAAAGAAAAACGTGCTGCCTACACCAGGCGTACTCTGAACCTGAATTTCACTGTGCATCAGTGAGATGATCCTGTGGCTGATGGCCAATCCCAGCCCAGTTCCCTCCGTCTGCTTCTTCGTGTCACTCACCTGTTCAAACGGCAGAAAGATTTTTTCGACCTGTTCTGGTGTCATGCCAACGCCCGTATCTTTGATCGAAAAACGAATTCTGGGGATAGGGGATTCCTGACTGAGGCGCTCAACGATAAAAATCACGCTGCCCTGATCGGTAAATTTGATGGCATTGCCCAGTAAATTGATCAGAATCTGGCGCAACCTTTTTTCATCAGCGAAGACACCCAGAGGCAGGTTCTCGTCGGCATAGAACTCAAAGTAAATGCCCTTCTGTTCGGCGCGAATCCGATTGATCTCCACCACGCTTTGCAGGAAAGACGGAAGATAAAAAGGAACAGGATCCAGTTCTAGTTTGCGAGCTTCGATTTTGGAGAGGTCGAGGACATCGTTGATCAGGGTGAGCAGGTGAGAGCCGCACTGATAAATGATATCGACGCCCTGGCGCTCCTTGTCTGTGAGCGAGGCACTGCGTCCGAGGATCTGGGCATAACCGAGAATCCCGTTGAGGGGGGTGCGCAGTTCGTGGCTCATATTGGCCAGAAATTCGCTTTTGGCCTGGTTTGCACTATCTGCCTGAAGCTTGGCCTGAGCCAGCTCAGCGGTGCGCCTTGCGACTCGCGATTCCAGCGTGGTAAACGACTCTTCGAGCTGAGCCGTCATGCTGGTGAAGGCGATCGCCAACCGCCCCAATTCATCATCTCGGGTCGTGTCAAGATCGACCTTAAAGTTGCCGGAGGTGACCTGAACCGCAGCCAGTACAAGCTGATTTAGAGGATTGGCAACGGTGTTGTTCAGGACAAAGAAAAGGAGCGTAATTTCAATCAGCAGCGCGACGAACCCTGAGACCAGAATGAATTGCGCGGCATCCAGTGCAGATCCGGCCAGCAGAGATTTGGGATAAACGGTGACGAAATACCAGTCTGGCCCCTGGATTTGAGTAATGGCTAGAAATTCGCGATCGCTTTGATTATCAATGATAGTTCCCTGGGTCATTGTTCCCTGGGTGGAATTGCGAACGAACTGGTAGATTCGGTTGAGGTGGGGATCGTTGATTTTGGGAATATCCAACTGTCCACTGTTCTGTTGCAACTGCTCCTGATAATCCGGATGGGTGATCAGTCGGCCATCAGCTCGAAAGATAATGTTGTGCGCCCCGACTAGGTGATCCCGAATTGCGGTGTCAATGAGATTTGCCACTGGGACATCGGTCCCAATCGAGGCAACCTGACGACCCTGAAAATCGATCGGGGTGGATAGCATGGTCATAAAGTCTTGACTTACGAAGTCATAGAAGATGGGCATCCACTTCTGTTTGCGTTCCGGGTTATGCTCAGGATCAGTGAAGAAATACCACTCCAGTTGCCGAATATCTGTGTTTGCAGAAATTTTATTTCCCCAATTCTTGCTATTGCTTCTCGTCCAGTAGAGTGTCAACGAGTTATAAGGATAGAACATGGTATACAGGTCCAGTACCCGGTGATCCCAGGCAGGACCATACGTGCGAACCATGTCATAGCTGATCACTGCCAATCGACGAAAGTTGGCATCTGCAGCCTGTGCTGGGTTCAAAAAGGAGCTGACTCCCTGTTCTGTAAAAGCGCCTGTGTTGGAGTTCCCGGTAAAAAATTCAGGTCGCATTCGGAGTGTGTGATCTGCTTTTTCGACGTATAGCTGATCAAACTCGGCTTTGGGATCGCGATCGCCCATTGCCGCAAGACGGGATAGAAAATCTGCTTGGAAGCGTTGATGGTTCTCCTGCTGTTGCAGGAAGAAATTGCTCTCTTTTGCGCCCCGTTCAACAATATATTTACTCAGTTGCTCTCGGGTCTGGGTTTCCAGATTGGACATGATATGTAGATAGCTCACGCCAGCCGACAGCAGCACCACAAGCGTGATCCGAATTGACATATCAAGCAGTGTTTTAAGCGCAAGTGATCCTTGATGCTGAATTCGTTGAGCAGGGCGGTTCCAAAACATTTCTATATCCTCTCTCGCTGCGGTCGGTACTGTATCCTGAGTCAAACGCGCAGACAGGCAGGTATGTGTTCCACTTGAGTGGCCTACAAGTTTTTGTGTGGGAGCCGCGCAGAGCGCGGCTCCCACACAAAAACTTGATTCTATTTCAGCGCGAAGTGCTGTAAAATCCTGTACGACGATAGCTATAGTCAGAGAATTCCCATGCTCCTTTCGGGACTAACACGGAGTGGGATTGGGTGATGTGAGGGAAACATCCCAACGTTTGCAAATTTCCAAACCCAGTTTTGGGGGGGGGGGGGGGGGGGGGGGGGGGGGG
>CAZVXA010000132.1:0-17902 GCA_964630955.1 uncultured bacterium
CCTTTGCCCGCCATCCGCAACTTCTGCCCGGTGCGAACGCCTGACGGGATCATCATCTTCACCAGACCATCCAGGGTGGGCACCTCAATCGGGCCGCCGAGCGTTGCTTCACTGGGCGTAATCGGGAGCTGACAATAGATGTCGGAGCCTTCCTGCTTAAAGAAAGGGTGGGGATTAACGTCGATTTTCAGGTAAAGATCGCCCCCCGCAACGCCCTGACCTTTGAGTCGAATTTTCTGCCCGCTGACCATTCCAGAAGGCATATTGACTTCGAGCGATCGCCCATCCTCCAACCGAATGCGCTCCCGCCCTCCCAGATAAGCTTTCTCCAGAGGAACGCTGAGTCGGGCTTCCGCATTGCGAGGAGCCTGCTGTCGGGGAACGGTATACGTTGTTTTTGTGGTGCCGGGACGGTAAGGGTCAGCCGGACGGGGGGCTTCCTCGCCGCGACGGTTGAGCAACTGTTCGACGAAGCTGTTGAAGTCGCGAAACTGGCTGAAATCGACATCATCACCGCCCCGACCTGCACCACGACCAGTCCAGCTCTGGGTTTTGGGAGCACTGCCGCCCTGAAAGCCCGTCTGTTTCCAGAAGCGGCTGAACTGGTCATACTGCGATCGCTTGGCGGTATCCGACAGCACCTCATAAGCTTCGCCAATATCTTTAAATTTCTCCTCCGCCTCCTTATTATCGGGGTTGAGGTCAGGGTGATATTGTCGCGCCAGCTTGCGATAGGCCCGCTTAATTTCTTCAGCGGTTGCCTCTCTGGTAATTCCTAGAATCTGGTAGTAGTTACGGAAGTTTTGCATTCAGACGGTCGAGGGGGTGAGCGAGGAGAAAGCGCAATGATTGGCGTCTATCTCCAGATCCATCTTTACCTAAGTTAAAGCCAATCGTCCTCATCATCCCATTCGCCGCGGCTGCGAGGCACATCGTCATAGGAGGTGCGCCTGCGGGCGGAGCGGGGAGATGATGTATCCCAATTGCGATCGCCCTGATCCCAGCTATCTCGATTATTCCCTCGGTCTGGCTCTCTTCCGGCAGATTCTCGGCTGTTGCGGCGGCCACCCCGGTTCTCTTCGGCAGAAGAATTGCCCCAATCGTCCCCATCATCCCAGTCGCGAGTGTTGCGCCGGGTACCATTCTCCCGGTCGTCCCGGCCACGATTGTCAGGGCGATTGGCTGGACGACTGTCGGGGCGATCACGCCGTTCCAGGCTATCGCGCCGTTCAAAGTCATCCCGGCGGTCTGCATCCCGTCGATCGAAGCTATCCCGCTGACCGTAGGAGTCGCGTCGTTCAAAGCTATCCCGTCTATCGCTACCCTCGCGCTGGCTGAAGCTGTCCCGTCGGGGAGCATCCCAGTCATTTTGAGCAGAGCGACGAGGCGGCGGGCTGTCCCAGCGATCGCGGTCATCCCAGGTGTTGCGACGGGGCGCATCCCAACTGTCGCGCCGATCGTTCCAGCGATCGCGGTCGTCCCAACTGTCGCGTTGCTCAAACGGATAATCATCGTCATCGTCGCCCAAAATTGCCCGTTTGATGGAGCCAAAGAAGCCGCCTTCCTCCTCCTCTTCCTGGTTGAACTGATAAATCTCGCGGCGCAGGTCTGCAAGCGCGTCCTGTAGCTCCGCTTCGGTCACATCAATCCCACGCTCGTCATTTTTGCCTAGCGCATCCCGCAGTTCCTGGATGAGATTCTCAATCCGACGGCGGTAGCTGCTGGCAAACTGCATACCAAAGTCCAGAGCGACCTCACGCAGTTGGCGTTCTGCCTGGTAGGTAAGAGCTTCAGCGTTCGTCCGTTTTTCGACTCGTTCCCGCTTCTCGCGATCCTGACGGGAGAACTGCTCTGCCTCCTTGATCATCCGCTGAATCTCGATGTCGCTTAGGGCCGATGCTCCCTGGATGGTCAAACCCTGTTCTCGTCCCGTCGTCTTATCTACAGCGGTTACCTGCAAAATCCCGTTCGCGTCGATGTCGAGCGACACGAGCACCTGGGGAACACCCCGTGGAGCGGGAGGAATCCCCATCAGCTTGAACCGCCCCAAAGACTTGTTGTCGTTGGCCATCTCGCGCTCGCCCTGGACAACGTGAACCTCCACCATTGTCTGGTTGTTCTCCGAGGTTGAGAAGATGTCAGAGCGGCGAACCGGAATGGTGGTGTTACGAGGAATCAGCTTTTTCATCACGCCGCCGATCGTCTCAACGCCCAGTGACAGCGGTGTTACGTCCAGCAGCAGAATGTCTTGAACTTCTCGGGTCAGAATTCCAGCCTGAATCGCGGCTCCAACAGCCACTACCTCATCGGGGTTGACGTTCTCATTGGGTTCCCGGTCGATCAGCGATCGCACCAGTTCCTTGACCATGGGCATCCGAGTAGAGCCGCCCACCAGTACCACCTCGTCGATGTCGTCAGGCGTCAGGTCAGCATCCCGAAACGCCTGCTTAACGGGACCGCGCAGACGGCTCACCAGGTCGGCACAGAGTCCTTCAAACTGTTTGCGCGTCAGCCGGGTTTCCAGATGCTTGGGGCCGTCGGCAGTGGCAGCGATAAAGGGAAGATTAATCTCAGTCGAGGTGACACCAGAGAGTTCGATTTTGGCTTTCTCAGCGGCTTCCGTGAGGCGTTGGAGAGATTGGCGATCGCGCCTCAGGTCAATTTGCTCCTGTTCCAGAAACTGTTCTGCCAGCCAGTCCACGATCTTCTTGTCGAAGTCAACGCCACCCAGTTGGGTATCGCCGCTGGTGGCTCTCACCTCAAACACCCCATCCCCAATATCAAGGATCGACACGTCGAAGGTGCCGCCCCCCAGGTCGAACACCAGAATCGTCTGACTTTCCCGGCGCTCCAGGCCATATGCCAGGGATGCAGCAGTTGGCTCATTCAGAATCCGCAGCACTTCCAGCCCAGCAATGCGGCCCGCATCTCGTGTGGCTTGCCGCTGGGCGTCATTAAAGTAAGCGGGAACGGTGATGACCGCGCCAGTGACAGATTGTCCCAGGTAGCGACTTGCCTCTTCTGCTAATTTGCGGAGAATCATCGCTGAAATCTCCTCCGGCGCAAATTCCCGGTCGAGTCGGGGGCACACGACTTTCACGTTTCCCATGTCATCCCGGCGAATCGTGTAGGGAACCTTCCGGGTTTCGGGGCTGAGTTCGGAATATCGTCGCCCCATGAAGCGCTTGATGCCATAAAAGGTGTTTTGCGGGTTCAGTACTGCCTGCCGTCGCGCCATCTGCCCGACAAGCTGTTCCCCTTCCTTGCTGAAGGCAACCACCGAGGGCGTTGTCCGCATTCCTTCAACGTTGGCAATCACCACAGGTTTGCCGCCTTCCATCACAGCGACTACTGAGTTTGTTGTCCCCAGGTCAATGCCTACCACTTTGCCCATGCGTCGCGAAGCTCCCCGCCTGCACTAAATGAAATATTTAAAATGATTGCTAGTTTATTCTATCTTGCTCCTGCAAAGGGCAACCGGAGCAAATAAAGTCCGCTTGTTTGCTCCGGTTGCCCCCTGTGAGACAAGGGGGTGGGGGATGAGATGGAAAGATATATCCGTCAACTCGGAGATTTCGCTTGTGTAATTTCGCTTGTGTAGGGTATTGTTCGCCAGCATAGCGCGGGCTTTCGCATTAAAACAGAAGTCAGAGAAATGCCAATTGGAGTCAACCGATGGGTGCATCCCACTTTTGCAAATTCCTAAACCCAGTTTTGTGAGTGGCGCGGGCTTCGCCCGCGCCACCCGCAAAACTGGGATACACCCGATCGCCTGAAAGATACCGGATGGTTCAGGATCTAGTCGAATGTCAACATCTACTGTGGAACTGCGCCATCCAATTAGCAGGGCACTCGCCCCACCCGTGAAGTAAATGCAGCCTGAACCCTTTGCTTCTCTACCTAAGACTTGCATTAGGCGTTCTATCTTTTAAGTGTCTACGTTCTCACGCATATTTTTGTCGTGATAACCTGTCTTGAATTGCAAATTGAGTTGAGCATGTTAGCTTGTGGTTCTGCTATTCATCGAAGGCACGTAGCAAGACTTGTACAAGTTCACGGCTACACCCACAACACCGCCATATAATCTCTTACCTGCTCGTAATGCAGCAGGGCTATTTCATTCTCAAATAAATCCTGATATGGGATGAGCAGGGTAGGATGGGCAAAGCGAAGCGTGCCCATCAATGCATACGAATGGTGATGGGCACGGTCTGCCGTCCTTTGCCCATCCTACAGTTCAACTTTGGGTAAATTCATACCCCAAATCGAGAATGAAATGACCCTGTTAAGTAAGTGGGCGTGGAAAAAGTCGAAACCCAAAAAGCTGTTCCGCCCGCTGCGCGGGCGGAACAGCTTTTTGGGTTTCAAGCTTAATCGCGCCTACCTACTTAATGCAGCATCTCCTGCCGCTTGGTATAAAGTTGGGTAATCCACACCATGCTCTGGATAGAAAGCCACTCCACAAGAAATTGTGAGGGGGAAATCCACCTCCAAATCGCTAAAATCGCTCATACTAAATGATCGTTTCAATGGTGGAAGATGGGAAAATTGCTCATTAACTTCTTTGCAGATTTTCACTGCTAATGAGAGAACTTCTGCCATCTTTAAATCATTGACAAATATGAGAAACTCATCTCCACCGGATCTAAAAACATCGATTCCCGGAGTATATAAGTCCATCAATATCAATCAGAACTATTCCAAACTTCGCCTGGTCACCAGCATATTGATTGAAGTGAGACTGTATAAGATTTCGATTGCCTAAGCGCGTTAAAAAGTCGAGGTTTGAGCCATTCATTTAAAGCTCCGATTTTATTACCCTGTATTAGCAATTAAACATTACTTCCGACCCACCTTCGATCGCCTCGAAGTCGCACTTTTTCCATTCGTCTCAGCCGTTTTCGTCACAGGCTCAGCCTCCTTTCGGGACTGGGCCTGCTCCCGCAGAGAGTTTGCAAACGCGATCGCCTCCTCATTCCCGCCCATCAGTTGCGCCAGTTCGTGTCGCCGCTGGTCTTCGTCCAGACTATTGACCCGCACAACGGTTCGCACTTCCTCCAGGGGAGTGTCATCGGTAGCATCGGCGGTCGGCCTGGATTTCTTGCGTCCGTCTTTCGCACCCAGGTCAACGGGTTGATCCACCACCTGCTTATCCACCCGGAAGTGGGAGGTGGCCATCGCAGCGACGAGTGGTTGGTGGGTGACGCAGAGAACCTGATGACGCTGACCGAGTTGGGCGAGCTTGTCAGCGATCGCCTGGGCTACCCGTCCCGACACTCCCACGTCGATCTCATCGAACACCATTGTTCCAGTTGGGTCGATCTGCGAAAAGCAGGCTTTGAGCGCCAGCAGAAAGCGGCTCATCTCACCACCGGAGGCAATTTCATTTAAAGGTTGCAGCGGTTCGCCGGGGTTGGGGCTGAACAGAAAGACGGTGCGATCGGCTCCGCTGGCCGTTGGACTCACGGGCGTAATCTCGACCTGGAACTGCACCTTTTCCATCGCCAGGGGTTTCAGTTCTTCCACCAGACGCGATTCGAGCTGACGGGCTGTGGCTTTTCTCAGAGTGGTTAACTCGTTACAGAGGGCATCCAGCTCTCGTTTGCGAGATTCCGCCTGCTGCTCCAATTCCTCGATCGAGTGGCTGCTGCCGTTGAGGGTTTCCAGACTGGATTGCAGACTCTGAGCATGGGCGATCGCATCCGCCAGTGTTGGGCCGTACTTCTTGCAGATTTGCTTCAGTTGGCCAATCCGCTGCTGCACCTCCTGGAGCCGTTCCGGGTCAGCCTCCAGGTTGTCGCCATAGACATTAATCTCCCGTCCTGCCTCCTGGATGCTGGCCAGTGCTTCGGTCACCAGATCCAGAAGGGGCTGAAGTTCCGAGTCGAATCGCACCATATCCGTGAGAACCGATTCGGCCTGACCCAGTTGGTCCGTACAGGACTCGCCGCCGCTCTCATTCTGATAGAGGAGCTGATAGACCTGGTAGCTCTGCTCCTTTAGTTCGACAGTATGGCTGAGGCGCTGGCGCTCCTGCTCAAGTTGTTCCAGCTCATTCGGGTCTTCCAGTTTTGCCGCCGCTAATTCTCTGGCCTGATACTCAAATACATCGAGCTGCTGGAGCCGCTGTGCCTCCATCTGGCGGCGTTTCTCCAGAGCGCTGGCGGCCTGATGATAAAGACTGTAGGCGCTGGCGACTTCTTCCCGTTTATGCAACAGGGGGCTGCCGCCGAAGCTGTCGAGCCATTCTCGCTGGAGGCTGGGCTGTCCCAACTGGACGGTCTGGCCCTGGGCGGTGATTTCGACGAGGCGATCGCGCAACCCCTTCATCTGCTGCTGGTTGACCACTACCCCATTCACCCTGGAGCGACTGCCAACCCGACCTCCGGTGGTCACTTCCCGGACGCAAACGAGGGACTGGTCATCCAGCGGGTCAATCTGTTGCTCACTGAGCCACTGCTGTAGCCCATCGTCGGCGGAAAAAGTCGCCTCAATCAGGGCGCGATCGGCCCCAGTGCGGACGGCACGACTGGTGACCTTGCCACCGAGAACGGCATCGATCGCATCCAGAATAATCGACTTCCCGGCTCCCGTCTCTCCGGTGAGGACGTTGAGGCCGGACTGAAATTCCAGATTGAGTTGGTCAATCAGAGCGAAGTTCTCGATTTGGAGGGAGATTAGCATGGGAAAGATTGACCAGGGGAAGTCGCGGGAGAGTACTTAGTAACCCTGCTCTAAATAAAAATAGAACAAGTGAACTAAAATTGCACGTCCTTCCCTAGTTTAAAACCTTCGTTGGGCTTTCGCCTCAAGGCGGGATGATTTTGGCCGTAAAGTGGGGCGCTCCCCGCCTCGCCTTCCAACTCTGAAGCCCCTTCTTAAGGGTTCAGGGCGATCGCAAGAGAAGCCCTCAAGTAGCTAAATTAGGCAGAATGTTCCAGCGACGAAAGGCAACCAGCCCCAGCAGCAATAACGGCAAAAATCCGATCGCATCGACCCATCCTGCCTGACGGGCGATCGGCGTAAATCTTGCCTGGAAGCGGGTATAGTACAGTGCTGTGGTGCCCTCATACCCGGAGTCAGTACCAAAATAAAGCCATGCGGTTCCGGTCTGGCCAGTGCGAAAGCGAAACGGTTTATTTTGATTGTTCCGCGTGATTAAAGCATAAGTAGTGAAATTGCCATCGTCGGGTTTGGCAATGTCGCCCAGAACAATCGAATCACGGCCCCGCTGGGACTGCTCCCCTTTGTCAATATTCAGCATCAACAGATCATTTTCCCGATCGAATCGGGCAATTCGGGGTTCCTCCAGCGTGACGCCCGCCTTCAAGTAAACGCTGTTGGCCGGACTACCACCAATACCAACGCTGCCATTGGGTTCATTGGAGGCAAGCTGAATATTGAAGGTTACCGAATAGTCGGTGTTGGGAGCCAACCCGCGAATGGGCCGCTTGAAATACATGAACAGATCGTCGCTGCGGTTGGCTCCCCGAATGAACAGCGCATTCTGCCGGATGAGCGGTGGGGGGAGCGATCGCACCCCCCAGAACAGCTCATAGATGTCCCGACCCCTCGAAGGCAGATCTGCAAACCCACCACGCCAGCCCTGCGCCCCCCGTGAAAAGTTCCAGGCCAGCGTCACCGGACGGGCAGCGCTGGCGGAAATCTCCATCGGGTTGAGGGTGAAGGTAGGTTGCGCTTGCATATTCTCAGACTGATTGAACCGGATGCGCTTTTAGCAACTTCTGAGCGGCTTCAATGCGAGACGTTTCTCCAATTAAAATGCACTCTGATAGCACCGCCAGATTAATTGAAGCAAGGGCAGGAATCAGACTGTGGGTTACCTTTTGGTGCTTGCCATTTTGCAAATGATAAACCGCCAAGACCCCATCTTCCCAGATCCATACTTCATGAACGCCCAACGCGTGATACCGTTCTAGCTTCGAGCTATCCCCACTGGTAAAGTTCACCTCAACCGCCAGTTTCAATCCCTCAATCTCGTAAGATTCATCCGCCTCTGCCGAAGCAACACCCTCTTTCTCCTGCGTCATTGAGCCAGTTGGTTTGAACTCGATTGCCCGCTGAAACAGAAATGTTTCAATCAAAAAGCCAATAATGCTCTTGAACAGCTCGTGCGCTTCACCAGGCATCAGAATTTCGATCGTACCGTTGTAATAAAATAACCTGACGCCACGGGTATTCTCGAACCCCTTTTGCAGGTGCCTAAACTGCTCCCAACTCCTGCCGCGCTGAATTGTGCGAACATCGCCGTGACCCGTTTCAACTCGAATCGGTGAGGGACTGGTGGTGACGGTCATAGCTTTTGAGGGAGTTGCTTGTATTTATCATACTCGGTTAGCTCAATCTCGTCCCCAGGCTCCGCCTGGAGACGTGCTCTGGGAGGCTCTGCCTCCCTGGGATTGGAGGCAGAAGCCCTCCGGTGGGCATCCCCGGCCAGAGGCCAGGGAAGAGTTAAGAGGTTTACCCCTATCAGGGGCAACTGTGGCAAATGGTGAAGGCTCCGCAGTCCTCCAGTGGTCGATTCCTTTGTGATGAGCCTGTTTAGGTTTGGCTATGCCAGACCTGATGAATGGTCTATCCCGCTTCCGACCATTAATGCTGGTGAGGTGATGCGGATACTGACGAAGCGGGTGAGTTTGACGGAATAGTACAGTTACGGGCTGCAATGCTGCAACTGCAAAATCTCTTGTATTCTGCATAAAGTTAGTTCATGTGATCGAGTGGTATGGCAAAGGGAACCCGGAAGCAAAGCAATCAGCCCGTTACTACAGAGCAAAAGCTAGCCAGCATCATCAAGTCGGCGCGAGACAAGATGCGGACGGATAAGGGGTTGAACGGGGAACTCGATCGCCTGCCTCAGCTCACCTGGATTTTGTTTCTCAAGCTGTTAGACGACTCAGAAAAGCTGCGAGAGGCAGAAGCCGCCCTACATGGTCTAACCTATAAACCCACGATCGCCCCTCCCTAGCGTTGGCGCGATTGGGCTGCCGATGATGAAGGTATCAGTGGCGACCCGTTGCGGAACTTCATCAACAATGATGAGGTGACTCTGCCGGATGGACAGAAGGTAAAAGGTCTACTGGCCTATCTGCGATCGCTGCAATCAAAATCGGGTCGAGAGCGAGCTGATGTTATTGCTAAGGTATTTCGAGATGTCACCAACCGCATGGCTAGTGGCGCGTTGCTGCGGGATGTGATCAATCTGGTCAACCAGATTCATTTTGACAAAACCGAAGAAGTCCACATCCTCAGCCGCTTCTATGAGGGGATGCTGAAGGAAATGCGGGACGCTGCCGGAGATTCAGGGGAATTTTATACCCCGCGTCCGGTCGTGAAGTTCATGGTGGAGGTGACAGACCCCCAGCTAGGGGACACCATTTTTGATCCAGCTTGTGGGACGGCTGGGTTTCTGGTAGAAGCTTACGAGTATCTAAAACCTCGGTGTAATGCCAAAGACTGGAAGGTGCTACAAAGCAGCATTATAGGCGGTGAAGCGAAATCGCTGCCGTTGCTACTCGCCAACATGCACCTGCTGTTACGGGGGTTTGAATATCCCGACATTGATGACAAAAACAGTCTACGCTTCTCTATTGCAGAAATGGATGAGAGTGCCTGGGTAGATGTCATTCTCACCAATCCTCCTTTTGGCGGTGAGGAAGAGGACAGTATTCAAAAGAATTTTCCTCCAGAACGCAAAACTAAGGAAACGGCGCTGCTGTTTTTGCAGCTAATTATGCGACGGTTGCGGAAGAATACCCGCAAGCCAGGACGGGCGGCGGTGGTGTTTCCCAATGGGGTGCTCTTTGGGGATGGAGTCTGCGGCAAAATCAAGGCAGATTTGCTAAAGGATTACAACTTGCATACAATCGTGCGGTTACCCAATGGCACCTTTGCCCCTTACACCAGCATCCCCACCAACCTGCTCTTTTTTGACCGCTCTGGCCCCACGGAGGACATCTGGTACTACGAGATCCCTTTACCAGAAGGGCGCAAAACATTCTCTAAAACGAAGCCGATTCAAGACAGTGATTTCGATGGCTGTCGGGCGTGGTGGAAGCACCGAGAAGAAAATGCACAGGCGTGGAAGTATCCGTTTCGGGATGCTTACCACAAAGCATTGAAGGAGGCTCAGCCTTATTGGGAAGCGGCAAAAGCGGCTGAAGCAGTGGCAAAGGGATTGGCCCAATCAAGTCAGGAATTAGCAGACAAAATTAAGCATCTGGAATCCCTGCTTTTAGACAGTATCCCAGCAAAGAAACAGTCGGAAATTAAGGAACAGATAAAAGGGCTGAAGGCTGAGATTAAGACGTTGCAAGCCCAGGAGCAGGAACAGCGCGAACTTGCCAGGGATGAGCAGGGAAAGGGGGATGCGATTTATTGGGCGGTGTATAACCTCGACCAAAAGAACCCCAAGAGCCAAAACGAGTTTGAGCATTTACCCCCAGAACATCTGCTGGCGGATATTGCCAGGAAGGATCAGCGGGTGGCAGAACTGATGGCTGAGATTGCATTTGTTTTACAAAAACAGGGAGAACCCTGAGACTCGTTAAAATGCTAGGGATATAGGATTACCCCTAACCGCAGCCTAGCAATCACACGGTATGGAGCCGATTTTTGTCCTCTAGCCAAGCCAAATCACAGCCTGATATAGAAATCCCAATGGCAAAAGTAATTGCAATTACCGATGCGTTTAAAACGCTCACCGAGGTTGAAACCCGTTTTGGGGTAAGCCGGAGTGAGCAGGCAGACTTTTTTCATGAATGGCGCGAGACGTTGCCAGCCCTGAATGCGGCAGAATTGGATCGCCTGAGCCTGCTACGGCAGCGGTTGCTGTATCACCGGGCAGATGGGGATTTGCTAGAGGGAGCAGTGATGTTGCTGGTAGCGTCGCCGTTACTGGAACTGGCAGGGTTTTATGATGCGCCCTTTAAGCTGAAGGCTGAAGCAGCGGTAGAAGTGACGGTCGATGATGGGGAAGAGGTGTTGCGGGGACGGATTGATGCACTGATTTTGCAGCAAAACTTTTGGGTGTTGGTGCTGGAAGCAAAGAAAACCACGATTTCTACAAGATCGGCCTTGCCCCAAGCCCTGGCCTATATGCTGGCAAATACCCAGGCGGAGCAGCCGACCTTTGGCATGATGACGAATGGCGATGATGTGCTGTTTGTAAAATTGACCACCCAACCGAACAAGCAATACAGCCTCTCACGGGCGTTTTCGCTCTATACGTTGCCGGAAGAATTGCAGACTGTTTTGCAGGTTCTTAAACGGATTGGAAAGGCGATCAGCTAATAACTATGTGCTACTGAACTGATGAAGAAAATCAAGCTAGAAAAAGTTCTGACTCGTCGAAAAGATGAAATCGAAGTTCAGGAACTTGAAACCTACAAACGCTTGACTATTCGAATGAATGGTCAGGGAATAGAAGTGCGTGATTGTGTTCTTGGGAGTCAAATAGGAACTAAAAAACAATTCGTAGTGGAAAGTGGGCAATTAGTCTTATCTAAAATTGATGCCAGAAATGGAGCCTTTGGAATTCTTCCGGAAGCTTGTAATAATGCAATTATTACAGGAAACTTTTGGGCTTTTGATATTAATCGGGAGCTTTTAGAGTCTCGATACTTTGACTACCTGACAAAAACTCCACTATTTGTAGATTTCTGCATCAGAGCAAGCGATGGAACTACTAATCGTCTCTATTTGCAAGAACCTAAGTTCTTGAATATGGAGATTAACTTGCCCTCGATCGCAGAACAAAAGCGAATTGTCGCCCGTATTGAGGAACTAGCCGCCAAGATTGAAGAAGCGCGAGGGTTGAGGGCGAGTGCGACTGAAGAAACTGATGCTTTGGTTTTCTCTGAAACTAATCGTGTTTTTGAAGACCTGAAAAAACATGAATGGATTCCTATAGGGAAATTAGGGATAAATTCAGCTAATCCAATACAGACAGGTCCCTTTGGATCTCAATTACTTCGATCAGAGTTTACTCAAGAAGGTATTCCTGTAATTAATGTAGGAAATATTCAACCCGCGGGAATGAAATTTGAACAACTTGACTACGTGACTCCTGAAAAAGCACAGAAGCTGTCAAGATATTCACTGAAGACTAATGATCTTCTATTCGCTCGGACAGGTGCCACTCTTGGGAAAGTATGCATTCTGCCTGAGGAGTGTAATAACTGGTTGATGACAGGCCATGTGCTTAGGGTTAGATTTGACCAATCTAAATGCAATCCTAAATTTGCCTTTCTTGCTCTGAGGGGATCCCGAATTATACGAGATCAGATTTTTGTACAAGTAAGAGGAGCAACAAGACCTGGATTTAATACTACACTTCTCTCTCAAGTTTCAATCCCTCTCCCTTCTTTGAGAGAGCAGCAGGAGATCATCAACCATCTTGATAAATTTGAGAAAGTTATCAACCAACTAAAACAACTTCGAGAGGATGCTTTGAAGGAATTTGAGGCCCTCTTACCCGCCATTCTCGACAAAGCCTTAAAGGGCGAATTGTAAGGGGGGAAGCCATCATGCGTACCATTCCCCAGCAAGAATCCCTCACCATTGAGTTCAAGAGCGATCAAGCCCGACTCAACGATCGCGATTTGATCGCAACGGTAGTGTGCCTTGCCAATACCGATGGCGGCATTCTTTATCTTGGTGTAGAAGACAATGGCACCATTACCGGGCTTCACCCTCAACGGCAAAGCCCCGCTGCCCTCTCTGCCCTCATCGCTAACCGCACCAATCCCCCCATCAGCGTCCGCATCAATATCCTTCAAGAAGAGGGGCACAATGTTGCCGCCATTGAAGTGCCCAAATCCCCTCGATTGGTCGCCACCTCTGATGGATTGCTTCAACGTCGCCGCCTGCAAGCCGATGGCACCCCTCAGTGTGTGCCTTTCTATCCCCATGAATTCATCAGCCGTCAATCCACCCTTGGTCTGCTTGACCATTCCGCTAACCCCGTCATCGGGACAACACTCGACGATATCGACCCCCTCGAACGGCAACGCCTCCGCCAAATGATTGAGCGCTTCAGCGGTGATTCCACCCTGATCGGCCTTACTGATGATGAACTGGATGGGGCATTGGGCTTAGTCCGTACCGTAGAAGGTCAGCGAGTACCCACCGTTGCCGGGTTGCTGCTCATCGGCAAAGAAAGCGCCCTACGAGAACACCTGCCCACCCATGAAGTCGCCTTTCAGGTGCTAGACGGTACCCAAGTGCGCGTTAACGACTTCTACCGCACACCCCTACTCAAGACCTTTGAACGGATTCAGGAACAGTTTGAAGCCCGTCTTGAAGAAGACGAGATACAGTGGGGACTGTTTCGGGTAGCCATCCCCACCTATGACCCCAGAGCCTTTCGAGAAGCCCTGGTTAACGCCATTATTCACCGGGATTACTCAATTTTAGGTGCGGTCTACGTGCGACTCCAAGGCGATACCCTCTCCATCAGCAATCCGGGCGGCTTTGTTGAAGGTGTTACCCTCGAAAACTTGCTGGTGGTAGAACCAAAACCCCGCAACCCCGCCTTAGCTGATGCCATCAAACGCATCGGACTCGCCGAACGTACTGGGCGAGGGGTAGATCTGATCTTTCAAGGGTTACTCCGTTATGGCAGACCCGAACCCGACTATTCCGGCAGCAATGCTTCCACCGTTCAAGTCGTACTAAGTTCTACCGAGGCGGATCTCCCCTTCCTCAAAATGATCATTGAAGAGGAAAACCGCACCCAGTCGCCGATTTCTCTAGATGCCCTGATCGTCCTTTCTCGCCTCCGCAACACCAGACGCATTGACGTTACCACCGTTGCCCAAGCCATCCAAAAATCTGAAACTGCCGCCCGTGCGATCCTTGAACGGTTAGTCGAAATCGGACTCATTGAACCCCACGGCATCAAGAAAGGTCGCACTTACACCCTCAGCGCTGAAACTTATCGTGATCTTGGGCAGAGTGCTAGCTATATCCGCCAAGCCGGGTTCGATCACATTCAGCAAGAGCAGATGGTTCTTCAATACGCCCAAAAGCACAATAAAGTCACCCGTAAAGACGTAATGGAGCTATGCCGCATTAGCGATTACCAAGCTGGGAATCTCTTACGTCGCCTCAGCGCGGAAAACAAGCTTATCCTGCATGGCAAGAGTCGAGGTGCTTACTACACCACTCCAGAAAACAAGTAAAACATGTTTTACTTGTTTCAAAACACGTTTTACTTGATTAAACGTGTAAAAACTACTGAAGCCCTATTTCATAAAGGGTTTCAGGCTTTTCAAAAACACGTAAATATGTCACAGGAATACCGTACAAGTGTCCTATAGCGCTTCGCGCTTGGATAAGGTACAGATTTTTGTGAGAGAGCCGCGCTCCGCGCGGCTCTCTCACAAAAATCTGTACTTCACTAGAGCGAGAAACGCAATATTTATGCTCAACGCCTGAATCGTGAACACGCCCGCGTATTTATTTGCGCCTAAAATGCTGGAGTCTTTGCGGTGAAAGACTTTCGGAGAAATGCGCGATCGCGCATTTCCGCCCAATTCTTCAAGTCTTAGTGAGGGAGGTTGCCCGAAATTATAGCGTTTCTCACGCTGGTGCGATACGGGGGTGCAGGGGGCAGTGCCCCCTGCGTGGGGGGGTCACCCCCACACCCCCCTCTCATACCAATGAGAATTGCTATATACTCTAACTTGAATGATAAAAATTGTAATTGAATGCGATTGGCTACTGAGGAAAGGAGGATACGTGCGATCGCTCCTATACTGCTTCAACTATCGCCGATGACCACGATAGTGAATGGTCAGCAGTCCTGGTTCCGTTTGGCATCCTTAATACCGCAACAGACCAACTCTCGATTTATTTTGGGCAATCTGCCGAAACCAGCGATTTCATCGTCGATTGCTTAACTCATTGGTGGCAAGACCATCAAGCACAATATCCCGATCTCGAACAATTGACCATTGACTTAGATGGCGGTCCTGCCACTCGCAGGGACCGCACGCAGTTCATCAAGCGGATGGTGGAATTCGCTCAAACGACTCGTTTGAAAATTCGTCTGGTTTATTATCCGCCCTATCACAGCAAGTAAGTAGACAGGCGTGATTAAGCTTGAAACCCAAAAAGCTGTTCCGCCCGCTGCGCGGGCGGAACAGCTTTTTGGGTTTCGACTTTTTCCACGCCCACTTACTTACAATCCGGTTGAACGCTGTTGGGCAGCGCTAGAAAATTACTGGAATGGCACTGTACTCGATTCGATTGAGACAGCTCTTCAGTGGGCTGCCCACATGAGTTGGAAAGGGATCGCTCCAGTCGTTCATCTGCTCGATTCTCTCTATCACAAGGGCATCAAGGTTCCGCTCCCAGAATTGGAACAACTCTACCTCCCATTTTGGCAACGCTCTGAGACTTTGCCAAAGTGGGATATTACGGTCTATCCAATTTGACTGGTATCTTATTTAATGGCAAATCCCTAACCTGTGTATACACCCTTCCCCAATCTTGGGTTCCCACTAAACCCTAAATCCGTGCCATCGGGTTCAACCACTGCAACATCGTTTTCCTCAGGTGATTAAAGTCCCGATTCAGCTCCTGCTTCATAAACTGCCCGATCGCATCCAGCGGCGTAAACACGCTCCCAGACTGCCATTTCACATCCTGCCCCAGCGGTGTCAGGTGATTGCCTTTAATAATCTGCACCGTTGTCAGATCGGGAAACTTTGGCATCAACACATTGTGCAGTGGACGGGTTTGATCAATATCGTCGTTCGTAAATTTAATCAGTAAATTGCGACGAACCTCATACTTCTCCTCAATCAGAATCTGAGTTTCCTGAGGCGACGGGGTGAACTCCACATCGAGAGCTGGCGCGAACTGAGTGAACTGTTCGAAGAAAGGAATCGAGCGACGAGCGGGGTAATTGTTAAACGAGATAAAAATATTTCCGGCACGATCCTGCGGCTCCAGGCTATTGATCAGCAGGTGCAGTTTGCAGCCCATACTGTGGCCCACCCCGTAGATCGGCATATAGCGGCGGCGGAAAACCCGCGTTTGCAGATAGTCCAGGGCAGCATCGAAATTGTCGAGGGTCTGATAGGCGATCGCCTCATGATCAAACGTATTCACAAACGGTGTTGCCACCACTGCAAACCCCTGGTCGGCCAGGTACTCCAGCAGTGAACGATAGGTCACCTGGGGAATGGCCGCCACAAAAGCGCCTCCCAGAAAGTGGATCACCGCCGTGGGCTGGGGTGGCACCAGCAACCAGTTACCCGAAATTTCCTGCCATTCCATAGAACTTGCTACCCGGTGGAGACAAACTGCGTGACGCGGTTCTATCAACAATTGTAAAGTCTCTGCCACGGTCGCTGTCTTAACTGCACTGCCGAAAACCCAAAAATGAGAGGGTGCAGCGCTGTAGCGCTGCACCCTCTCATTTTTGGGTTTTCGGCAGTTTAACCCACAATCGCCCCTGTTAAAAACACCACCCCGATCGCACAGATCGCCATCGCCGGAAACCGCAGCGCTGCTTTACGTTCAGCCAGAGCCAGACCGACCTGACGAGCACCCAGGGCGATCGCCAATTGAATGGCGGTGAAGCCCAGCAGGTAGGCCGTCAGGGGAGCCATACCCGCGCCAACGATCGACTCACCGTAGGCATAGCCGTGAAACAGTCCGGCGATCGCCCCCAGCACCATCAGCAGCGGAATGCTCAGGCGACGGTTCAGCAACAGCAGTGCGCCAAACAGAATCACCGACAGGGCAACGCCAACTTCAGCAGCGGGCAGGTTCACCCCTTGCAGGTGCAACCCTGTCCCCAGCAGTGCCATCAGCAGAAACGCCACCGGGAAAAAGAGACTGGCCCCTTGCTGTGCTGCGAGCAGACCCACAGCTACCACAAACGCCAGATGATCAAAACCGATCACAGGGTGCGCCAACCCAGACAAAAAACCTTCAAACATATTGGTGGGCGTCTGGCTCGCCATCGCATGGTGCGCCAGCGCGGGAGCATTAAACGTCAACCAACTCAGCAGCGACACCGCTCCAATTTCCGACCAGGAAAGCTTCAATGAACGCAACACCTTTGTCATCTCTGTACCTCGCAGATGAATAAAAATACGCTGTGGCGGGCATCCTGGCTTATGAATTCAGGTTTCAGGTTGCTAATCCTGCAATCACCGATCACCGATTGGCAATTACCGATTACCGATTACCCAAATCAATTTACAGTTGCGGGACAGCGGTGGATTTGCACCACACTTTCCCCGGTTGTCTGCCAGGGGCAACAACCTCTGGAGGCTGATCCCCTCCAGAATCCATCAGCCCAGTCATCATATCTCTCTTCGGGTGTTTTCCATCGAAAAGTATTGTTTCGAGCAATGGTAAATTTACTGGACTTTTGACTATTTTCCCTACAATGCCGCGAAACGCTCCCCTAGAGAGCGTTTCGCGGCATATTTGATTTTCGCGTTGATTTTTCCTGAAACGCTGACTCCGCCAGCGTTTCAGGAAAAATCAACGCAATTGAGTTAAAACTTCAGTAAGGACTCTTACAAAAATAACTTGAGCAATTTTTTTGGGAAGACACGGCTGAGCTGCGTCTTCCCAAAAAGTGATATTAATCTTGAAACCCAAAAAGCTATCCCGCCCGCTGTGCGGGCGGGATAGCTTTTTGGGTTTCGACTTTTTCCACGCCCACTTACTGACTGGACTTTTGACTAAATTGCGACGATTTTCTCCAAAACGCTGACTGCGTCAGCGTTTTGGAGAAAATCGTCGCTAGAATCAAATATGGCGCGAAACGCCCTCTGCGAGGGCGTTTCGCGCCATTACAGGGAAAATAGTCAAAACTCCAGTTACTTAAAGTTAGCGATCGCATCGATAGAGT
>CAZVXA010000133.1:0-17587 GCA_964630955.1 uncultured bacterium
ATGGGTGGATGGGTGGATGGGTGGATGGGTGGATGGGTGGATGGGTGAGCGTCAGTTGAACCGTAGCCTAATGGAACAACGAAAATCTGCGTTCATCTGCGTTCATCTGCGTCCATCTGCGTTCATCTGCACCCCAGAGAGCGACAAACACAAGTGGCCTCACCGAATCTGGTATGGCTCATACCCCTGTACCGGGTTATACACAAACTGCTTATACGATCGCACCTGCTGCATCAGCACCTCCCATCGCGGCCCCTCCTCACCACCGATCTGCAAGCGGTCCTCCATCCGCTGCAAAAACGCCTGCAAATACTTCCTGCGCCCAGAATTACTCAAATAACAACCCCCTTCCCGTGGCTCAAAATCCCGCTCTGCATCCACCATCCCTCGATTCACCAGATACAGCACCAGCGCATCCACGATCGGTGCCCGAAACTCCTCCAGCAGATCCGAAGCCAGGGCTGCGTGGCGATCGCTCCCCTGGTGCAGGCAGGCCGCATACGGGTCCAGCCCCTGTAGCTCAATTAAACTCAGCAGATGGTTCCACAACACCTGATAGCCAAAACTTAGCATCGCATTCACCGGATTCCCCGGAGGCCGACGACTTCTCGCAACAAACACAAACCCTGGATTATCCAGACACTCTCCAAACGCCGAAAAATAGCTGGCTGCTGCTGCCCCCTCCAGACCCATCAGGCGCTCCACGTCGTCCGACTGAGCCGCCTGCTCCGCCAGATAATCCAGGTTTTGAATGACTGCCGCGATCGCGTCCGATCGCCGCCGTTGCTGCTGCCGCATCAAAATCACCCGACCATTGCGAATCTTCGCCCGCACGATCGCCCTTGCCGTCAACAACCGCTCCACCCCCGATAGCTGTTGCTGATACCGTGCCAACTGCCGATAGCCCCGCTCAATTGGGAGCAACCGCCCATAGCAGTACCCCATCCGCGACAGATAGGCGATCGGGATCTCCCGTGTCAGACACGCCCGAATCAACTGCGTCGTCAACTGTGACTGCCCAAACACCAGGATCTGCTCCAGCAGGGGAAGCTGCACCTCATCAATCACGGTCTGCCCCTGCTTGATGATCACTTTCTCCTGCTGAAGCGACAGATAACAGCCCTGCTGCGAAACGTAGAGCGATCGCATCCCTACTGCTGTTCCCGATCAATGTTGTTCCGTGGGCGATCCAGTGAAGATTCACTGTGGTCCAGCAGATCTATCTGTTGGGGTTGCCCCAGATTCTTCGGTGTGCGATCGCCCATCAGGTACTGGATGATGCGATCGCCAGCGGTAGCAGTGATGTAGGTGGCAACGGTCACCAGCAGCGTGTTGATGATGACTGCGGCTAATCCCAGAGGGGCGATCAGCAGAATAATCAGGGTAACGATACCATTGACAGCGGCAACAGAAAGATTGCGAACCTGTGCGGCACGAGGTGTGAAATACATTGGTTTGCTCCAGAAGATGATGAACATGAACTGGATACACCCTGATCTCGTTTTGCGGTTCCACCAAGCCTGAACGAAAACTACTCTCGAACCTCCGATCGCACCCAATTCCTTAGCGCTTGCTCTGCTGCGACTTCATCTTGCTGCGCCAGTTGCAAAAATTCGTAAAACTTCTGCTTCGGGACAAACGGAAATGTTGGGCTGAATTTTACTTCTTCGTACTGGTGCGATCGCAGTTGATACACTCGCCAGATCACACCGTCATATCGCCAGAACTCTGGCACTCCCATCTCAGCGTAGAGCCGCAGCTTGTCAATATCGGAGTGGGTAATGTCTACCTCCACCACCAGATCGGGGGGCGGGTCCTGGCGTAGGTTTACCTTTCGACCCGCTACCTTTGACTGGTTCTGAATGTAATACGCTTTGTCTGGCTCCGCTCCCCGATCCAGGTCTTCCCGATCGAGTGTGGTAGACCCCATCGACTTCACTTTCAACCCCAGTTCCGCCACCAGGAAATAGATGAATCGCCCAATCAGCTCGCTGGCGAATTCATGGTCTTCAAGTGGCATAGTGATTTCTAGAACTCCGTGACTGTAGGTGAGGCGGGCGGCACGCTTTTCCCCGATGGCGCTCAAAATATTTTGATACGCCTGCCAGTTCAGGTGGTGAAATATCACCCGCTGTTCACCTGTTGGTTCAGAGCGGATTGGGGAAGGTGTGGTGACCATCGGAGAGGAAGGGGGGATTGATTGTCTATGATAGCGAAATTGAGAGGGGGGCGATCGGGATGGCTAGAGTTGGGAGATTGCTTGCTCTAACTCCTCATGTACCTTCGTCATTAAGCTTGCTGTTTCAAGAGAAAGGGGGGCTACCACCAGGTCTTCCTGTGCAATGAAGTTCAGACAGCCCAAAACGCGATTCTTCCATGAATCTACAGAAGAGGTATCCCAGGCTTGAAAAACTTCTTCCTCCCGCAGTCCCTCGATCCGATGAAATCCATTATTGCGATAATCCTTTGTGATTTCCCAGACGGTTTTTATGTCAGGGTGTGTTTCCCACTCCGGACGCGCCTTTTTTAGTAATTCATAGAGCTGTGTGCCAAACAGGCCAAGCGTACCAAACTCCTTAAAGCTACGCTGATTTCCTTTCGAGAGAGCATCAAAGAACTCAGGTAATTCAGTACAGATAGAGATTCTTATCTGTGTACCACGGCTTGGATTATAGTCTTTGTCAGTTCTTTGTGTAATATGAGATTTGAAGCGTTTTTCTGCCCATCGCACAATCGTCCCTTCAATAGCTCGAAAGCTATGGAATAGAGCATCTACTGTGTTCCCTTGTTCGTATCGTACATATGCCAAATAGGCTGACTCATATCCTGCCTGATACCAGGGGAAATCTTTGATTACTAGCAACTGCCGATCGACCAATATCTTCTTAAATTTATGGAACTCAGCAAAATTCCATTGCTCACTGGCATCTAGTAGGTGCTTGATGTGCTTTGCCGTTGCATTATCAGAAAGATGAGGTTGCAATGTCTGTCGGACGCTGCTGTAGGCATACCGTTTAAGTAGTGCTCTAGCCTCCTGTATCCGAATTCCTCTCAAATAGCTGGAGCTTTCAACAAACCCCGTCAGCTCAGGTTTATACTCATTGCTGACCAGAAAATGAACGCGATCGCCAAACTTCGCCAGACTGCTGAATTGCACCGCCGATGAGATCGCTGGAGTTCCCGCCTGATGGCTGACGTAGACCTTTACCGGGTCAATTGTCAACGCTCCAAGCTCTTGCTGTACCAGGGTCAATACTTCGTTCCAGTTATCCAATCCCTGCTGAGCGGAAGTGGGTTGTAGCCGCAGTGGCGTAATTTGCGCGTCAGGGAAACTTGACTGCAAATAGGTTTTCAGAATTGGGAAAAGTAGGCAGGTATCCTGCCAGTAGGGGCAGTGATAGCTGCTGCGTTCGTCCTCGTCGAACACGTCACCCTGATCAGTGATCAGAATGAAGATCTGGGCGATCGCCACCTGTTCCTGCTCCAGCTTACGCTGAAACTCCTGCAGCAGTGGAAACGTAAGCTGTTCAGATACGGCATCCCCCAGCTTTTCGTGGGCCAGTCCCAGCACTCTTGGTGCAATGCGATAGGGCACACCGTCATCGTCAATGGTTCGAGTCGGCTTAAAGTCTTTTCGATCAGCATCATACAGCGACCGTTTAATTTCTGGATACCACTCATTCCAGAGGTCATTGTCCTTAATCTGAACATCACTACTGCCCGTCGTAATCAGCCAAAGGTTCATCACACCACCTACCACAAGTGTTCAAAGTTTGTTTCCTGGTCGAGGAAGCGCAGAAAATCTTGAGCAATCTTCTGTTGTTCCTGTCCACCTGTGACATTTGGGAAAATTGTCAGTAGCTCTACGTACTTGTTCGTTGGCTTCCAGATGGGTTTTCCCTCGCTGTTTTTCAGCAATCGAAATCGCGGATACATGCGATGCCACAGGCGACCAATCTGCCCCATTTTTCCGGTCAGTTCTGTATTTTTAATTGTCCGTCCCTGCTTATAGCTCTGATGTAGCCACTCGATCGCCCAACTGTCGTTCTCGTCGTCTGCCAATCGTCCCCAAACCTGCACGTTCCTCTGGTTCCATGCCTCACGAATACCCGCAGTCGGCTGTCTCTGGTTTGGCTGATTGCGGAGCCAGGAGAATTCTTGGGCTTTCTGATAAAAGCTATCCAAAAACTGAGTCACGCCTTTAAGGTCGTCCTTTGGAATGACATAGTGATTGTGCGATCGCTTCGTAAACTGCCAGTGGCACCCAATCATCTGGTTTTCGTAATCGGGCATAAACAGTCGATGGTCTGCCCGTCGCCATGCCTTGCCAAAGCCCCCCAGCAGCATCGCAAATTTCATCAATCGAATGATAAACAGCCGCAATTCTTCCTTCTGCCCTGACGTTAGATCCGACCTCATCAGCAGAATATCTAAGGATGCGTTACCCGTTTCATACACGGAGACTCGATTATTGGGATTATTTCCAACCCATGTATCCAGCTCTAATTCTGGTGCGTTAAAGCCAATGCCCAGCATCCCAACGGTGGCGGCATCTCTGCTACCAATGCCGCCCCAGAGCTGTTTGGTCACCTGCTCAGCGGTTGTCTCATCGGTAATGCCATAGAACAATCTGCGGGTATGTCCCCGCAGTGCGGCCTTAAACAGATTGGCGCGAAACTCTCCCTGCCCATCAATCAGCTTAGAAGTCTGTCCCTGCCCCACAAGACCAAACCCCATCAGCTTATTTCCCGTATGGGTCGCAATCTGGCCGTATCCGGCACTGACCCGCGAACCAATACCCTGCTCGATCGCCGCCTGCCAGACCTGCCAGACTTTCTCCCACTCCTCAGCCGACAGAGTTTCTGTACTGGAAATCCCAAACACAAACGCAGGTCGATACAGCGAGATTTGAATCAAGGCCGAGTGGCCTTTCTGATTTTTGGTTTGCCAGTCCTCCTGGGGATGCACCACATCCACCAGTGAATCATCCAGCCATTCCGCATCCTTTGGATAGCCACCATGAAAGCGCAGGATTCCTGGATGCAGTTCTCCGTCTCTGTCCTTTCCCCCACAGAGCCGCTGTACTTCATCGGGGGAGCACATCCGCCGACAGGCCCGCAAAAACGCCCCCTTCATGCTGGAGCCGGGGAAGTAGGCCCAACCGCGATCGCCAATCACCGGGCGAATCACACCCGCATCCTGCCCACTGTTGGTGACCATGCGCCAGGTGAACTGGTACTCACGGGTCTGTATATGGTTGTCAAACGTGGGTGCTTTGTCTTGATCGCAGGCTTCCTGCCACTGTCTGGCCCAGTCGTAGGCTTGTTGATCGGCTCTCTTGCTGGGAATGAGCCGCTGGATTTGCGATCGCCCCTCCACCTGCGCCTGAAACATCAGAGGAACATATTGATGATCCGATGACATCACCTGTTTCCCCCATTCTTCTTCTTGTAGCGCTGAGTCCACCACACCATGCTGTCGCAGAGTTCAATCAGAACCGCCAGAGCCACCTTACGCTGTTCAATGTCAAATGCCCAGAGCTTCTCTGTCATGGCCTTGATTGACGATGTATCCGTGACTTTCTCATTCGGAATTTTGATGCCTGCCTGCTTCATCATTCGGCAAAGCTCATCCCAGGTTGCTTTCCAGTAATCTGCTTTGTCCTGCTCCCGCTGAGACAGCCGCAGGTGCTCACCCCAAAACCGCTCCAATCCATACGCAGTGGTTGCCCGCATTTTGTGGCTCTCTCCCAGAACATCCTGGTCGCGGAACTTCAGCACCAGGTCATGAGCCGCTTTGTCAATCTCATACATCTTCCAACTCATGCTGCCACTCCTTCACCCGCTAATGTGATCATGCAGTTTCCAAAACCGATGGACTCCAGACCGCCCAGGTAAATCTCGCCGCTCTGGTTCTCATCGCCAAAGGGTTTCCAGGTCTTTGAGGAATTGGTGGTATCTCGAATGGCGATCGGAAACACCATGATCGTTCCTTCCGGTAACGCTTCTGTATTGAAGAATCCACCGCCATCGACGCGCTTCTCATCGTCCTTCAGACGAACCCGGCTTTGACGATACAGTGCCATATCGTGAATCATGCCAATTTCGTCATCTCCGACGACCACCGCTGGTAGTTCCTCTCCGTTGGGGAACCAGTCCTTGAGCGATCGCGTTTCCTTCAACTCTAGAAAACCAAAATTGAAGAACAGCTTATTCTTTCCTTCAACCTTCAGCGTCTTGAGCGTTGAAGAACCAACATACTTTTCGGGGACTTTTACCCCCTTCAGGTTGCCACCAACAATTCGCTGATAGCGCTTGAGCAACTTGGGAGAGCTGACCCAGACAACGGGCTGACCGGGACAAAACACGGGTAGCCACACGACAGAAGCGTATTCGAACTTCACCACCGATTCAGTCGTCGAATCTGATTCACCTGTTTCTGCTGGCGCACCATACCAGTAGTTCACCTCCTCACAATCCTCACCCTGCTCCCGGCGCATTTCAGAGCGAAAGCGCCCCCGAATTGAGCTACCGGGAATGATTCCCGTTTGAGTAAACTGGTCACGAAAGATCAAATTCAGGTTGCCGCTTTCTTCTCCCGCTGTCGCGCCAACGTGCAGCGGCGCAAGCGCTTCGATAATTCCATAGCCCTTCTTGTACATGAATCCTCTCCTGAATACGTTTTCAAGAATTTCTTTGAGCAAGTAGGTTGGGTTGAGCAGTAGCGAAACCCAACACCACGCCAGAACACCACCTACGCCAGCCCTTGAATTTCCACGGGCAGGCACAAACCACAGCCCAGATGCTTGAGCGGAAATCCTTCTCTCGGAAACCACTCCTCTGGAAATTCCCACCAGGTTCGCTCAAGGGGATGTTTCAGCACGTAGACTGTCCCGGCAGGTACGGCATAGCGCCCCCGACCGAGCCGCCCCCGCTCCGTTGCCCGATGGCCAATTCGATAGCGGTACGGCACAGGTTTATCCGTCAGCAGGCGAATCCCTTCTCTGGGGAAATCGGGATGTTTGGGATAGCGGTAGGACAGATTTTTCGATCCCCAGACGCCAGGAACGATCAGGGCAAAAGCTCGCTGAATTTTGGTATTGAGCAGTTGGTAGATCTTGCTATCGGAACGAATTGGCTGACTGCTGATTTCCACCATATGACCTTCTCCCCCAAAGCGGTACCAGCCGTCCGGCAAGGCGTGGGTGGAGAGGTAGATCAGGCAGGTTTCTTCATCCATCTGCACGGCGCTTTCCAGAAACAGACCATCCTCCTTGAGGACATGGCGCTGCTCCTGCTGCATCTGGGGATGCAGAAAAGAGACAGATTTCCACGGTGCCTCTGCAACTTCCTGATCCTTACGGATACCTTTGGTCGTCTTTGTCCAGGCATTAATTCGTTGCCAGCGATACTCCGATTCCAGTGACTGCTTCTGGGGGTCTGGGTCGCGCTGCCACTTGCGCTGAGCATTCAACTGCCACTCATCTTCGCTACCCTTTGCAATGATGCGATGGCGGGGAATAGGCACATAGAAAGATTCTGGGTCTTCCTGTTTTCCCCAGAACGGCCCTGCGATGTGAAGCTGATACTTCAGGTCTTCATGGTCAGCGATCGCCCTCTGCTGATTCGCGCTGAAGAACAGACCCGACAGCGTTGCGGCATCCGGTGGAAACTTTGCGCCCGATCGTCCCACCAGGTTTTCTGGCGATAGAAACGCACCAGCACTACCGTAGAGCAATCCTAGCGGTGTCACAGTAATCAAATATTGGAACATAGCTGCCAACCTACCTGCACAAGATCATCAACCCACTGCACAATGACGGCGTCATCGTTATCGCCTGCAACCGTTTTCCAACCTGGAAACTCTTTTTCCCAGCCCTGAAAGTATAGATTCAACATTGACAGCGCTAAATCTCGATCGACGGAGTTGCGACCGATATCCTGGAAGCGAATCGCGTGGCGAGATTTGAGATGTGCCCAGTCCTTGTATAAATGCGTCCAGTTTTTGCCACCCTCCCGATCCGAATAGCAATCCAGTAAGGGCAACAGATTCCAGGGACAGGTCCACTGGACGTACTGACCACTGTTGAAGACAACTCGAAGGGTGACGCGATCGCGCCCTAAGCTTTTCGATCGCTTCTCTGCCTCCCGACAGTGCTGCAAAATATCTCGCTGAGGTACCCGATTTGCAGCCCAGACAAACCCTAGACTGACGGTGATCTCTTGCCCATGTGACTGCCACTGCTGATTAAACTCTTTGAGCCACTTCAACGCCTTTGCAGCCAGCTTCTGAGATGCGTCTCGATGACTGGCCTCAGATATTTCCGATTTCTCTCCAGGTGTGTAGAAGATCCCTAAAAAGTCATCTCCTCCTGCATAAACGATACGGCCTTGATCTTTTGGGAATTGATCCTTGAATTTTTCACCCCACTGCCGCATCGCTTGACTGAAGGCCAGTTGAGCGCCATCATCATTGCCAATCTGCTTCAGCTTTTCACCAACCCGATCGCCATCTCCCATAAACCAGCCTGTCCATTGCCCTGGCTCTCGGCTGATCTCTGTAAAGCCCCTGTCCAGTTCCGTCATGCCAATATTCTCAGCGATGGGCGAGTAGGTTACCAGACGTTTCACCAGTTCTGGAATACTCAGCCGCTCATTCGCTGCAATGTATTTCCCTTCGATCGCCCGGTCATCATCTGGTGCCTTCTCAGCGCGGTTGTGATTGGGATTATCAAGCACCCAGGCAAGCTGTCGATAAAAGGCTTGTAGCTCTGATTTTTCATCAGGGTTGAGCGATCGCCCCGGTTCTGAGTCCTGTTGGCCTAAACGATGCCACGCAATCGCATCTGTACCCGTCAAACTGGAACTATCGCCAATCCAGTTAATTCCCGTCCAATCGCGCTTTAATTTCCGCCGCTCCAGGTCCAGCATGGCGGTATCTGGTGTACTGCCCTGTCCCCAAAATACTTCCCAGGTATAGCGCTGCCACTTATCCCACTCCTGCTGCCAACAAAACGCCTCCGGCGCGAAGTTGAGGTGCTGTTCTATCCAGATCTGGCAAGTTCTCAAAACGCTGATCCAGGCATTCATTAAAACCTTTTCTACATCATTTCGTTCAAAGTTACCCTGCACAAGAATGCGGTTTGGCATTCCTTCCTGAACATGAATCAGGGCGGGAGAGATAACTTTGCAACCGATGGTGGAATCAGCAGCTCGACATAGTTCTTGACTCAGGTAGGACAGAATTAGAGATGCGCCAAATAAATCTCGGAGCTTGCGGGATTTTTCGATGAAGCCCTGGACGGGGGCAAAGCTGACAGCGGTATAAATGGGGCTGGGGGCATCTGTCATAAAGGTTGCTCTGACAATGAAGCGTTGATATGACTATAGCCATCCTGCCCACAAAAACGCCCGGACTATCAAATATTCACGGCAATTTTTTCTGAATGCGTGGGAACCATGAATCTCAGGGAATTTCTCCTGATATTCAAAGCTACCCATGAATACTTTTACTTTCATTGACAAACTGCGATGGCTAAAGCACCCGTTCTCCATCCCTACTCCGACGCGGAAAGTTTTAGCCGCCTCATGCTGCTGATCGCCACCCTGGTACAGCACCCCGGCATCGGCAGCCGCAGAGTCGCGGAAGTGCGAGAAGTGGATGCCGCCGAAGAAATTTTGCAGCAAATGCGATCGCTCGCCATCAGCCTCAATCTCATCATTCCCAGCTACTCCGTCCATACTCTGCGCAAAGACCTGGCAACGCTGAGGAACTACAGCATCCTCAGTCGCGATCGCCACGACTGGGGCTACTACCTGGGCACCGGAGCGCTGAACCGGGAAGAACTCTGTCTGGCGCTACACGCCCTCACCTCACTGGCAACGCACCAGGGCGACCCCCGCACTCGAACCGTGCAACGCCATCTGGCCCAGCGCCTGCGGGGGCTGGATACGGAGATGGAGGGTAAACTACTCTACCCCGTGCGGCAGCATCTCAACCGGATGACGGTGGAGACTGATCCGGAGGTGCTGCTTCGTAAACGGAAGGGAACGACGCTACTGCAACAGATTGAGCTTGTCGAGGCAGCGATCGCCCAGGGACAGGCGCTGGAGCTGGTTTATCACAGCGGCTTTTATGGCAGACGAACGACAAAGCCAATCCAGGTCTATCCGCTGCAACTGGTGTATCACGATGTGGCCTGGTATTTGCTGTGCGAGGATCAGGCTGACGGGCATTTTGCCACGTACCGGATGAACCGACTGAAGAATCACTGCAAGATTTTGACGCCAGAGGGGCGCGGAATTGAGGTGCAGAAGAGACAGTTGGCGATCGCCCATCAACTATTACAGAACGGTTGGGGATTATTTCTCGGTGACCGGGCAGAGCAGCGAGCAGAACTGGCCGGAACGTTGCCGTTGGAGGAGGTGCGGGTGCGGTTCTTTGCCGAGGTGGTGGAGTTTATTCTGGAGGGCGATCGCCGTCATCCAAAGCAGAAGATCCACTATGGCCCGAAGGATTCAGAATCGGGTGGCTACCAGTATGTGGATTTTTGTGTGTCGCTGCCGGAGCGATCGCTGCGGGAGTTTCGGCTCTGGGTGAACCGCTATCTGGAACACGCCCAAATCTTAGCGCCAGAGAAACTTATGGCTGAACAGGTGCAGGCAGGAGAAAGGATGGTGAGCCGCTATGGTTCCTTGCATTAAGCAGCGCAGATACCGTAGTTCGGTAGCAAATAGTGAAAGGGAATCCAGACGCGATGGTTGGCCAGCTCTTCAAAGTTGCGATAGTCCAGCATCTTATGAGCAGAACTGATGCGGCTGAACATCGCGCCATTATCAAAGGTGATCAGGCCGTTGTTGATGGCGTCATCCACATACTGAGCGCAGTAGGCAATCATCTCCGCTTCCGGATGCCTGAAGCCTGCAAAACGCGCAATACAGTAGGTTGTCCCGTGGTGAAAATCGATTTGCATGGGGGCTACCTCAGACACATTGGTTGTGTTGATGGCGGCAGAATACAATATTTCTTTAACCGCCGCTAAAATTGCCACAAAAATTTTAGAAGTAGCCCTCAGATTCCACAAACCCTTGACTTTGTGTGTGCGAAGCGCACGCAAAATACAAGGATGTTTGAAAAGGGAGGGTCTGCCGTGCTTAACGCTGGGAGATCCCCCCTGGCCCCCTTTTTAAGGGGGAGCTGGCTTCAAAATTTAGAAAAAACCGAAGTGGGATAGACCTTCTAGAATTCCCCCAGCACAGCGGTTCTTCGCCATATAACGGCGGGGAGAAGGATTGGTCTCGTACCACTGGCGCAGTTCTGACATGGCGTTGCCGACGATAATACCGTGCTCATCATCCATTTCGAAGAGTGCGATATCATTGCCCGAATCGCCGCAGGCCACCGTGCGATCGCCCTCAAATCCCCATTGCTGTCTCAGGTAGCGCATGGCAAATCCCTTGTTGGCCTGTTGGGAAATGATATCCAGATCCAGGCTACCGCTGTAGATCAGGTTAAACGCGATGCCCTGCTCCGCCAGTGCGGTTTTCAATTGGGGCAACAGGACGGGGGCAATTTCAGAGGAGAGGAAGTAGCTGAGTTTGAATTCGCCCTGTTCAGTATTGGACTGGGGTTCCAGATCAGAAAAGTGGGCAACGGTGGCCAGGATGCGATCGCGGTCCCATCCCTGATACAGTTTCTCTCGCCAGACTGGATCGGTCTCATTTCCATTGTCGTAGTAGATGGCCGTGCCAACGCTGGCAACCAGAGCATCGGGAGGCAGCAGTTGCTTTTCTGCACAGAGTTCGCGGTAGAGGAAAAGCGATCGCCCTGTGGAGTACACGATCTTTGTTCCGTGCTGTTCCCGGTGGTGGTGCAGGCGATCGTTGAGGTGAGCCAGCGCAGTGTCGTCGCCCACCAGAGTGTTGTCCAGATCGGTGATAAAGAGAAACTGGGTCATAAAATTGGTGAGAATATCAGATAAACTGCAAAGCCCATCATCAGGAGTGGGCGGCGCAGTGCAGCGCGCCACTCCTGATGATGGGGGTTTGAGTAGACATCAGGTTAAACCTTGAAACGCATTTGCAAATGGTAGGTCTGGTCAAGATAGCAGTCATGGTGATCCACCTGATTGGTATCAGCCAGTTCCAGGTTGAAGAAGGCCAGGGTAGGCAGGGTAAAGAAGGGGCCTGCGTGCCAGGTACCCCGATGCAGCATGATGGCGCGATCGCCCGGAACTGCAAAGGCGCGAATGTCGCTGGGATCGGGCATGGCCTGGGGATTGTCGGGTTCTTTGGGCGGAGCAACGCCTAACAGCCAGGGGTGACCGCCCACCGCAGCAAGGCACTGGGTGACTTGCAGATGTCGGGTGATCTGGCGAAAGGTGATGCCCCGGTTGTGCAGGTTCATGATGTAGAAGCGAGGCGTTCCCTGTGACAGCTCCAGTTGCGCCTCGTTTGGCCCAAACACATCGCCATCTTCAGCAACTTCAATCAATGTGCCATAAGGACGAAAATTCTCGGCAGTGATCGGGGTCACGTCTAATTCAACCAGACGCAGTGCAGCAACAGAGTCCATCGTGGTTGTCCTCGAACAGCAGGGTGAATCTGCTCCTCAGTATACTCAGGCGATCGCCGCCTGACTAGCGTTATCAAGGCGACTCTGGGACTTTTGCAGCTTCCGACCTCAACAAACGAGCATCGAGGAATTGCGCCAGACCCTCTGCCCCCTGCTGCATGACCGCATTGTGGTTCCACTCCATGAGTGGACGAATCAACAATGTTAGAAAATTCATCCAGGGCCTGGTTGTTCTGACAATCCAGTAATAGTGAACCAGGGTGCCCTCTTCTACAGTGGACACTTCCCATTTCCCCGTACCCTCCACTTCTCCGGTCGCATGCAGTTCCAGTCTATAGGGCGGTTCCACGTGGGTTATCTCTGATTCAAAGACGATCCTATAGGGCAATAGCGTTTTCCAAACCATGCGCCAGATGCTTCCTACCCCCAGGTCATCCCCTGGTTGCAACTGCTCAATTTGAGCAACAAACTTCCACCAGGTTGGCATTTGCGGGTAGTCAGCGATCGCTTGCCACACTTTCTCAATCGGTGCATCCAGTAGCCAGATGGTCAGAAATCGGAACTCTGACATTGATTTGCTCCTTGTCGATCAATTGCACGCTCAGTAGGTCGATGTGATTCAGCTTGACCTCCCCAAAGCTGTTCCGCCCTGAGCGAAGTCGAAGGGCGAAACAGCTTTGGGGGTCCGACTTTTTCCACGCCCACTGACTTATCAGTCTACCTAAACTGACATTTTGCATCTTGCCCAAAGAAAACCCAAAATGCCGATTCTGTCCGGCAGAATCGGTATTTTGGGTTCTGGTGCAAGATATGCATGATCAGAAATGGCGCAGTACCTCGTACCGCGCCATTTCTGATCTTTAGAATTGGTGATCAGCACCACCTTTGTGATCCCTTTTCTATGCCTGATGGGGCTGCTCAATCACTAATTCATCCATTACCTCATCAATTGATTTGTTCAGGAAGATTGCCCGCTCATCAACTGTTCGAATCCACTCCAGTGGAAACCAGTGGGGTTCACCATCGGGTGAGTTGGCCTTTGTCATCTTCACGTATTTACCGTCCTCAACTTTGTCCACATTACCAATGTGAACCTCTGACGCACCCGCCAACCCTCCAGGGCCATCGACGTAGACAGGGAGGTGTGGCTTGATCATCGAAACATCCATAGGGAATCCCTCAACTCGTGAGTCATGACAGGTCATTGCGATCGCCCATCCTGGTCTGGGAAGGCGTGCTGTTTCTTATCATAGGGGGAGTGTTCCGCTTCTTCCGTCTGCCCGGAGAAGCGCTTCGTGCTCATCCTGCGGATGAAATTGACTCAGGAAAATGAGGAAATTTTCCGAAAACCCTTGCATTTTTCAAAAGTAAAGCCATACTGGTGAAGGCATTGCCCAAAGCCAACGGATGAAATGGGGCGATTGCCCGTGCATCTATCTCCAAAGCATCTGTCGTCGAATCAGGGATGTTCGAGGTAGCTGTATTTACAGCGGTTTTTACCATCATCAGGTGGAGAGGGTGTGGGGGCAACGCCTCCACGCAGGGGGACACCCGTACCTCGTTAGCACGAAAAGTGCTGTAATTTTCAGGGATTTGCAGTAGTCGCTCCATTAGGCAATTCCCCCAGGGGGATTGCGAAGCAAACGCAGCTTGATGTCCTGTTGATCTGGAGATTACAGGGTACTCCTACCCATGAACCAAATTCACTCAGGAGTAATCAATTCATGACGATGACAATGGCAAAAAAAGTAGCGCTGGTAACAACTGGCACTCTACTACTTGCATTCAGTACCACCAGAGAAGCCCAGGCGCTCACCATTTTCGAAGACCGCCCATCCTTTACATCAGTGGTTGGAAGCTTGACCAATATTGATTTTGAGGGACTGGCTCCGGCGGGGGGATTCACTGACTTCGCCACGACTGGTCTGACCCAATCAGGGGTGAATTTTTCATCGGTTCGCCCTCCAAATACCCCACCAACAGAGAATTCCATCCTGTTTGTGGTTGATCCGGCCTTCAATCCAAGTGGCTATGACTGGGGGTCGGGTGCGCTGCTGATTGGTGGTCTACAAGGAACGATTAATGTCACCCTGCCCGGTGGGACGAATGTGGTGGGAACCGACTTCTCGACTATTCTGCCCTATGCCAGCGATCTCACCGTCACGCTTTCCACCGGGGTATCTCGAACGATCAGCGCCCTCAACTTTCCCAATCGGGCGTTTATCGGGTTTGTTTCAGAGACCCCCATCAGTTCGCTCTCTTTTACGTCCCTGAATGGCTATCCCCAACTGGATAACTTTACCTTCGGTCAGCGGATCGTTGAGCAAAGTACACCGATTCCCACGCCAGCCTTGCTGCCGGGATTAGTTGGTCTGGGGATGGCGGCATGGAAGAGACGCAGACGCTAAAAATAGGTTTTCGGATTCCAGCGCCTGGGCGACGCCCAGGCTGGAATCCGAAAACGCTAATTGGAGGGTGCAATGCTACAGCATTGCACCCTCCAAAATTGGTTCCCGGACAGATTCAAGGCTGAACAATCACCGGGGTACCCACCTGCACCTGCTCAAACAGCGCCTCAATATCGGGATTCGTCATGCGAATACATCCGTGCGAAACGGCCTGCCCGATTAACTCCGTCTGATTCGTGCCGTGGAAACCAATGACGTGGATTCCGTCTGTCCAGAAGCCAATCCAGCGGGAACCGAGGGGATTGTCGGGGCCAGGGCCGATGTCACGTTTGGTGATCGGGTGTTGCCAGTGGGGATCAATCTGCTTGTCGGTGACTTGAAAGGTGCCTGCGGGAGTTTCCCATCCTGCTTTGCCGACGGCGATCGCATAGCTGCTCTGGGCGATTGCTCCCCGATAGACTGACACCTGGCGATCGCTCAAATCCACCACCATATAAGGCTGTAATAAAGCGGACAGGGCAGGGGCAACAGACGCTAATCGTCCCTGAGGTTCAGATAAAAGGCGGGACGGCGTTGGAGAAATACCGGGGAGCGTGGCATTGGGGGCGAACGGCGCAGGGGTGGCCGAACCGCCATAGCCGATGGAACCGCTGACCCTGGCCTGAGATGCCTGGAGCGCAGAGGCGTTGGGTAAGGGCGGCAATGGTACTGAATTGGCAGCGCTTTTGGGGTCAGTCGCTCCCTGCCACCACTGCATTCCCAGCAGCAGGGCGGCTCCAGTGAAACACAGCATCATAAAGCTGCGGGTTAGTGAATCGCCGTGGGTCATGAGTCGATCCGATCTACCAACCCCTAATCTAGCCTACGCAATGCACAACTTTGGCCTGGAAACCAGAGATTTTTGGAGGTTGGACATCTCGCTCGCCTGGAACTGGGTGGGCAAGATGCCCACCCCACGAGAGGGAACCAAAGTTGCACATCTCAGGATTGCTCTATTTTGGGGAAGACTCAGGTAACCTAGAGGCAACGGCTTCACCTGGTTGTTTTCTTACCTTCCATGACTTCTGACCCCCCCACTCCCCAATCTCCCGATCTACCCACATCAACAGGACAACACCAGGTGGGTTCCAACGGTTCCATCTCCAACAGTACAAACGAAGCCCGTCAGTACCTGAACAGCGGCGAAATTGCCCCAGCCAAATTTCCTGACCCACAAACCGCCATGGCTCCGGTCAGAAGCACTTCACTGAATCGATCGGAACAAACGCCCGCTCAACGACTGAAGTCCTGGGTGTTGTTGCTGGCGATCGCCGTCGGCCTGAGCGGACTCATCTTTAATCTACCCTGGCTCGGAATTTCGGGGGCAACGGTGGCTCTGCTGCTATCCCTGCAAATTCTCTGGCGTGACATCTGGCGGGTGATCACAGAACTGATGTCGCCGGGGCAGCAGTCACTGACGCTGGCGATCGTGGGTCTGGCTGTGGGGATCGCTGCAATTTTTACCTACACCAACCTGGGCGATCGACTGTGGCTGTGGTATCAATCGCTTAACTTTGATGCCGTTGGTGCAACAGGCGAAGTCGTTGGGGCGATCGGGCAGATCTTGATCGCCATTCTGGCTGTCTATGTGGCGTGGCGGCAGTATGTGATTTCCAAAGACCTGACGATTCAGCAGAACCTGATTACCCAGCAGCAAACCATTGACTCCTACTTCCAGGGCATCTCGGAACTGGTGCTGGACTCTGAGGGATTACTGGAGGACTGGCCCCAGGAACGGGCGATCGCCGAGGGACGCACCGCTGCCCTTCTGAGCAGTATCGATGCCACGGGCAAGGCCAAAGTGGTGCGGTTTCTCTCCCGTTCTCGTTTACTGACGCCCCTGAAGCGCGATCGCCTGCTGGGACGGGCCATTCTAGACGGGGCAGGCGGCTATCAAGAAGACCGGGATGAGGGGGTGCGCGTGATAGATCTGGGGGTGATGCTGGCGGCGGCGGATTTATCGGGCACGGATCTGCGCTGGACTGATATGAGCGATATCAATCTGATTCGGTCAAATCTGGACGGCTGCGACATGGTGAAGGCGAATCTGGCCCGCACGATTCTGTTCGATGCCAGACTCTCGAACACCGACCTGATGGGTACTCGCTTATTCTATGGCTCCGCTCAAGCGGCGACGCCCCGCACTCGCACCGAACTGCCCAACTACATCACCGGAACCTGTACCGGAGCCGTGGTTGAGAATGCAGACTTTACCGATGTCCAGCGGATGTCGGAGGATCAGCGCTATTACTGCTGTGCCTGGGGTGGTTCCAGGACTCGCGCCACGATTCCCGGTGGCTGTGAGGGAATTCCGAATAAGCTGGGGCGTTAGAGGCTGTTTTAGAACCCGCAGGATTGTTGATTTTTCGGGCGCGAAGCGCCCGAAAAATCAACAATCTCCTGGGCTTTAAAGCACTCTCTTAAGATATCCTTCGTGTGATTTGACTCAATTGCGCCGATTTTTCCTGAAAAGCTGACTGGTATGCGATTAGCGTCTCTTGTGTGCCTCTGCGCCGCAGGGCACGCAAGAGACGCTAAAAATAGGTTTTCGGATTCCAGCCTGGGCG
>CAZVXA010000134.1:0-17581 GCA_964630955.1 uncultured bacterium
GCCTCCAGAAGCCCGTTTCCAGGCAGAGCCTGGGAACGAGGTGAGTTCCATGCCTCGTCCTCGTTCCATGCCTCCGGCGTGGAATGCAAACCGGAGGCTCTGCCTCCATCGTTAAGCAGGAGGCAGAGCCTCCAGAAGCCCGTTTCCAGGCAGAGCCTGGGAACGAGGTGAGTTCCATGCCTTGTCCTCGTTCCATGCCTCCGGCGTGGAATGCAAACCGGAGGCTCTGCCTCCATCGTTAAGCAGGAGGCAGAGCCTCCAGAAGCCCGTTTCCAGGCAGAGCCTGGGAACGAGGTGAGTTCCATGCCTTGTCCTCGTTCCATGCCTCCGGCGTGGAATGCAAACCGGAGGCTCTGCCTCCATCGTTAAGCAGGAGGCAGAGCCTCCAGAAGCCCGTTTCCAGGCAGAGCCTGGGAACGAGGTGAACATCAGGTGGAGCGGGCTGTGCCCGCTCCACCTGATTTCAAATAGCATGGCAGTAGAAGCGTTTGGGAACCAGTCATGCGAGCAATGGTTCTGGAAAAACCCAAGGAGCCACTCCAGCTTCAGGAATGGGACATCCCCACACCCGGTGTGGGGCAGGTTTTACTGCGGGTGAGCGCCTGTGGCATTTGCCGTACCGATCTGCATATTGTGGATGGCGAACTGACCCAGCCAAAGCTTCCCCTTGTGCCGGGGCACCAGATTGTGGGACGAGTCGAAGCGGTGGGCGAGGGAGTTCGGCAGTTCACAGTGGGCGATCGCGTCGGGGTTCCCTGGCTGGGTAAGACCTGTCAGCACTGCCGCTACTGCCTGAAGGGACAGGAGAACCTCTGTGATAATGCGTTGTTTACGGGGTATCAGATCGACGGTGGCTATGCGGACTATGCGATCGCCCATTCACAGTTTTGTTTCTCCATTCCCGATGACTATGCTGACCTGCAGGCGGCTCCCCTGCTCTGTGCGGGGTTGATTGGCTACCGCGCCCTGCGCATGGCAGGCGATGCCGAGAAAATTGGATTTTACGGTTTCGGAGCCGCAGCCCACATCCTGATCCAGGTGGCACGACACCAGGGGCGGCGCGTGTACGGCTTCACCCGCGCTGGCGACACCACTGGGCAGGAATTCGCCCTTAGTCTGGGGGCTGTCTGGGCGGGTGCCTCTGAAGAAAAACCGCCAGAGGAGCTGGATGCTGCCATTATCTTTGCCCCGGTGGGGTCGCTGGTGCCAGCGGCGTTAAGGGCGATCGCCAAAGGTGGCACTGTCGTCTGTGCGGGCATCCATATGAGCGACATCCCCTCCTTTCCCTATGAGATTCTGTGGGAGGAACGGACGGTGCGATCGGTGGCCAACCTGACCCGACAGGATGGCGAGGAATTTCTGGCGATCGCCCCCCAGGTTCCTGTCCAGACTGAAGTTCAAACGTTTCCCCTGGAACAGGCCAATCAGGCTCTTGCAGCCCTCCGCAACGGACAGATCACGGGGGCGGCTGTGTTGACTCTCTCAGAGCAATAATTGTCATCGGGCTGCCCCGCTTACTTTTTGCCCATCGCAGTCGCACCGCTGATCAGCATAAACAGGCCCCCCAGGAGGATGGCGATCGCCACCCCGCCCAATACCCAGTCCAGAGATTCTGTTCCTTCCATTGCTGCTCCTAAAAGCCCCAGGTTCGCTTGGGACCGATATCTAAGTGAATCAGATCAGGGAGATTGCTGTAAATTCCAATTCCCCCCGGCCACCACAGCATAATCGCATTTGCCACTCGCCTGCCGCTGTAGCCAGGAACCTGGATATCCGCTGCCTTTCCGAACAGGTGCTGGCTGCGGCGTGCTCCACCCACCGCATTATTAACGGCAGGTGGACGATACCAGGAATTGATAATAAACGGTCTGCCGATCTGGTTCCGCGCCCGCTGAAGCTGCCGCGCCAGCGCCACAATATTGTCCACAATCTCGACGGTCTCAGGAATGCGGGTGGCGTCTTTGGTGGCCTCCCCCCAGGTGAAACTGCTGCCGGGAAAAATTGGCTGATCTGTATAAAAAGTGGTGCTGTTTCCCGGTAGCCGGAACGGTGTGCCCTGGAACTGTGGCGGGGGAGGATTGGGGGTCGGATTGGACTTTGGCGGGGGGTAAACGACTCTGCCTCGCTGTTCCACCTGAGCATCGCCACTGTAGACGTACCAGGTACTCAGACGGTAAACATAATCTTTCTCGTATTTCAAGGCAAATTTGATATGCCCGTTGAAGCTACCATTCGCATCCGCAAAGGCATAGGATTGGAGTTTCCAGACGGTTCCCCTACGCACAGAGAATTTTTCTTCAGGGCCAAGCTGAGAACTCTGCACCGGACGTCGCTTGATCACGGTATCCCGCATGATGCGCAGGGTAAAAACGTTGGGGTCTTCGATGGGAAAGACAACTTCGCCGTCAAATTCCACGTTGGCGTGCCGATCGAAGACAAACCAGGTATTGAACCCCCTGATGTAGTCTGCTGGATTACGCATGGTGAATTTGATGTGGCTGCTGAAGTCGCCCTGGTCATCAGCATAGGCGTAGGATTGCAGCGGAAAGATGCGCCCATCGGCAACGGGAGATTGCTGGTCGGGGGGCAGTGTTGAGGACTGAACGGGTCGGCGTTTCAGAATCGTGTTCTCGATAATGCGCAGTTGCAGTGTGGCGTCCTGCTCCTCATGGGGGTACACCACCACCCCGTCAAATTCAACCTGGATATGCCTGCCGTAGACAAACCAGGTGTTGAACCCCCGAATCCATTGCCCTTCTAATGCAAATTTGATGTGACCGTTAAAATCCCCATTGATGTCGGCGTAAGCATAGGACTGGAGGGGAAACGTCATTCCTGCCATGACGGCATAGACTTCGTTGGGTCTGAGGGAGCCAGATTGCTCAGGTCGCAGTTTAAACAGCGTATTTTGAGTGATCCTGAGAATTTGCGTTACCATGCTTACGCCTCACAACAAAGACTATTTCCTGATTCACGTTACATCAAACCCCAGATGGGAGTCGTCGAAAACCCCTTAAGGTAGAATTTCCGGAATTCCGCTACGATATAAGCCGATAAGCAGCAGCGGCATCTGGAGACGAGATATGGCCAATTCCACCCCAAAAACGCCAGTAGAGACCTCCCCTGAAGAAAAAGAGGTACCCCCTACACCATTACGTTGTTTCACCGGAGCGGCCATTTCCGGTGGACTCACCTATGTGCTCTATACGCTCACTTACAATATCCACGACGCATTTGCCAACAAGCCCATCCCCAATGGCAACGTGACGACGACTAATATTGCCGTTGCGGTGCGCACGCTGGTGGTTGGATTAAGTGCATTGGGAATGGTCACCTTTGGCATTGCAACGCTGGGGTTGCTGGGTCTGGGGATCCAACTGCTGATTCGAGGAATGATGCAGCCCCAGTCTTCCGATGATTCTCAGCAAACCAGTTAAGTAGGCAGGCGCGATTCAGCTTGCAACCCCAAAAGCTGTTCCGCCCTTCGACTTCGCTCAGGGCGGAACAGCTTTTGGGGTTGCGACTTTTTCCACGCCCAGTTACTGACTGGACTTTTGTCTAAATTGCGCCGATTTTTCTTGAAACGCTGACTGCGCCAGCGTTTCAAGAAAAATCGGCGCTGAAACCAAATATGCCGCGAAACGCTCTCTTAGAGAGCGTTTCGCGAAAAATAGTCATGCTTGGTTTAAGGGGCACAGCCCCCACCCCCCTTCCCCTTCACAACAAATATGATAGGCCAGGCACTGTGCCGAACCACTATGCCAAATGTCCTCAACGAGTGATGTCACACCAGTACACCCGGAATGAAAATATACTAAGAAATGTTAAGTTCGCGAAAATATACTGATCTTTTTCCCTGCGTAAATCTATACAGGACATCTTTGCCTCTTCCCTGCTATAACCTTTAGCGGAATGCCTTCGTGGCACAGTACGGAGGGAAACATGATGCAATCTGATGTCGCTGGGAATACTTTGACCCGATCCAGAATGGCTTACGTGTCCAGGGGGCTTTATACCATCCGGGACACCTTAAGCAGGAGCGATCGCAGCGATGTATATCGGTTTTTCGTTGGACAACGGAGCAGACTGGATACCGAACTTCTGATCTCCTATCTGGGCGGTGATGCCGACGTGGAACTGCTACGCATCAAGGGCAGCCGGTCACAGGTGATGAATCGGATCGGCAATATCCCGTTGGAGAATCTGACCGCAGCCCAATGGAGAGAAAACCTGGTTGTTCTGGCCCGGACTGCTCGATCGCGCAACGTCATCGACCGCTTCAGCCTCAATCTGGAACCAGGGGAATACTTCCTGCGCGTGTTCTGGCGCACCACTGTCCCATCCTACCGATTGCAGGCTAATCTGACTCCAGTCCCCTTCGCCCCTCTCCAGCAGAACTGGGTACAGCAATTAGGCAACCTGAGCGCAGCAACTGCTTCTGCGGTGGCTCAACAGTCTGCACAGCAATTCGGCGGCGGTGGCAATGACTATGCCTACGGCACAACGGTCGATCGCCAGGGCAACGTTTATGTGGCGGGAACCATCAAGAGTAACGTAGACAGCCGCGACGATCGGGACCCCTACGTGGCCAAATATTCGCCTACTGGGCAGCGCCTCTGGTTCCGGGTACTGAATGAGGTGCGATCGCCCCGCTTAGACCTGGCCTATGATGTCGCCGTTGATACCGCGAATAATTACTACGTTGTGGGGGTGCGAGATGCGGCCAGAGGCAGCACCGATGCCCTCACCAGAGGCGTCGGCACCAATGGATTCCTGGCCAAGTACAACCCAAATGGGCGACTGCTCTGGCGTCGATTCATTGGCAATAATTTTGTCGCTGATGCCATTACCGGGGTAGCGCTGGATGCGACTGGCAATGTCTACACCTCAGGCTTCATGAACCTGGGTCTGGGGGGCGGTGGTCGAGCAGTGGTGCAGAGCTTCACGTCGGCAGGACGCGATCGCTGGACGGTGAATCTTCCCAGCCCCACCGCCAATACCAGTAGCGCTCTGTTTGATATCGCCGTGCGCAATAACAATGTCTATGTGGGTGGTATCAGCCGGGGCGTGGCTCAGCTCAATCTGGACAATCCCTTCAGGGGAGGTGAACCGATGATGGCAATGCTGAACGCAACCAATGGGGCCAGCGTGTGGCGGCGGTCGCTCCCCAGAGCGGCAGGGGGAGGCGCTGGTTACGTCAGGAGTCTCTCAGTTGACCGGGACGGCAACGCCTACGCGGTTTCCAACTTTACGGGCGCAAAGACAGGCTACCTGACCCGCCTGGATAACCGGGGGGCGATCAACTGGCAGCGACGCCTGGGCACCATCGGCCCCGATGAGGCGCAGGGCGTGGCGGTCAGCAATAACGGCAGGATCTTTGTGGTGGGCGAAAGCAACGGTAGCTTCTTCAACGAAAGGCCGCTGGGCGGTTCCGATGCCTATCTCATGGAGTTCGATGCGGTGGGCAACAATACACAGAGGCGGTTGATTGGCACCAGCAGCGATGACGAAGCCTATGGGGTGGCGATCGGTCCCAGTGGACAGGTGGTCGTCACCGGGCAGACGCTGGGGGTACTGGGTGAGCGATCGGAGGGCGGATATGATGCCTGGTTGATGCAGCTCACATAGGATAAATAGCGGTGCGGCAAAGCCGCACCGCTATTCATTTTCAACAAACTGATGAGCAATTATCCGCAAAGCATATCTCCCGACCCTACCCATGAACAAATGCTGCGCCACCTGCGACGAGCCAATCAGGTAGCAATTCGTGCCCGTGAGTTTGGCCACCATCCGTTTGGAGCGATCCTGGTAGCACCTGACAATGCAACGGTTTTGATGGAACAGGGTAATGTGGACACGGTGAACCATGCAGAGTCAGTACTGGTGCGATCGGCCTGCACAAATTTCAGTCCTGATTACCTCTGGAACTGCACCCTCTACACCACTGCGGAACCCTGCGCTATGTGCGCTGCTACGCTTTACTGGGGCAATGTAGGACGATTAGTCTACGGCATCCCCGAAACACGATTGCTAGCGTTAACCGGAAACGCCCCGCAGAATCCCACCCTCAATCTTCCCAGCCGTACCATTTTTGCCCACGGACAGAAAGCGATCCAGGTGTGGGGGCCTTTTGCAGAGGTCGAAGCCGAGATTCTGGCAGTCCATCAAGATTTTTGGCAACCTGAAAATTTGTAGATTAGGGGCTTGCCATAAAGTGAAATCCCAGTTTTTGGTTGGCGGGGCTTCGCCCCGCCAACCAAAAACTGGGATTTCATTAAACAGCAGATCCCTTATAGCCTGGACTTTTGACTAAATCGCGCCGATTCTTTCTGAAACGCTGGCTCTGCCAGCGTTTCAGAAAGAATCGGCGCTAAAATTAAATATGCCGCGAAACGCTCTCTTAGAGAGCGTTTCGCGGCATTGTAGAAAAAATAGTCAAAACTCCAGTTATCGCTGTAGTCATGATGGTTAGGACGGGGTGCAGGGGGTGTGCCCCTGTGTGTGGGCACCGCCCAGTTCTTCTGAACTATGAATCACCCACAAGAATGAAGTCAGCCTCAATCACTCCCCTTATACTTCCCCCTATACTTCGCGCTGGTAGTCTGACCCCCGGAAACTTGTAATCGTCGTGGCCACGGCGGTTAGGACGGAGTTCAGGGTTCTAACCCTGGGTAGGGGATCGTCCCCGCACCCTGTCCTAACTCCAGGCGATAGCGATAACAACTTAAAGCCCCCCGGTCGCGGCACAAACAGGAGCGGTCATGGCTACGCAAGTCTCCTGACTGGAACTGTGTCGTAACTGGTTGAAGGGTCTCTGTCAGGATAGCCAAACACTGGGGATCTCCATGAACAGAGAAAAATTTGCTTTGAGAAAGCTGGTTGGGGCAGCGCTGGCCTGCTCCATACTGGTAAGTGGTTGCAGCCGAGAACCTGCTGCAATGGGTGAAGGGCCACCTGCATTCCCGGTGCAGGTCAAGCCCATTGACAGCGGCACCGTTCAGGATAGTTCAGAATTTGTAGGCGCACTGGAGGCGGAAGAAAAGGTGGCGCTGCGCCCTGAAGCCGAGGGTCGGGTGGTAGCCGTCTACGTAGTGCCGGGGCAGACCGTGGCGCGGGGCACACCGATTGTGCAACTACGGGCAGAACAGAGTCGGGCACAGGTGGGCAGTGCGATCGCTGATGTCGCTGCTGCTCAAGCTGCTCGCAGTACGGCTGAAGCAAGACTGAGAGCAGCACTGGCCAATCGTGATCGCGCCAACTCCGACGTACAGCTCCAGAACCGGGAGTTTCAGCGGACTCAGGCGTTAGTGGCAGAGGGCGCACTGTCGCGGCAGTCGCTGGATCAGGCGAGAAATCAGAGGGATACGGCGATCGCGACTCAGCGGGCTTCCCAGGAAGAAGCCCGTGCAGCGGCGGCAGCCCTGGATGAGGCTAATGCCACCCTTAACCGCACCCGCGCCCAGCAGAACGTTGCGACGGCAGATTTATCTGAACGACGGGTGGTTGCGCCGATCGCCGGGATTGTCGGAAATATTCCGGTCAAGCTGGGAGACTTTGTGCAGACCAGCACCACCCTGACCAATATCATCCAGAATGGTGCCCTGGAGCTGAATTTGTCTATCCCGGCAGAGCGGGGACCCGAACTGCGGGAAGGTTTACCTGTAGAACTTTTGGATGCTCAGAGCAAACCGATCGGTCGCGGCAACATCAGCTTTATCTCGCCGGAAGTGGATACAGCCCAGCAGTCGATTCTGGCTAAAGCCCGCTTTCCCAACAGCGGTAATCTACGGGATGGTCAATTTGTGCGGGCACGGGTGATCTGGAACAGCACCCCCAGTGTGCTGGTGCCCACCACCGCTGTCACTCGTATCGCCGGACAGCCGTTTGTGTTTGTGCTGGAACAGGAACAGGGGGAAAATGGACAGCCCCAGCAGATAGCACGGCAACGTCCAGTAAAGCTGGGGAATCTTCAAGGGAATAACTATCAGGTGTTGGAGGGTGTGAGTTCAGGAGAGCAACTAATTGTGTCTGGCCTGCTGAACCTCCAGGACGGTGCGCCAGTTCAAGTGGTACCTGCGGCGAGTCCAGCTCAATAATTTTTCTGACCCATGTTTGTTAATTTCTTCATTAAACGGCCTGTCTTCACGTCCGTCTGTTCTATCATCATTGTGTTTTTGGGATTGATTGCGATACCCGGTTTGCCGATCGCCCAATTTCCCGATATCAGCCCGATTCAGGTGGTCGTCAACGCTAACTATTCGGGAGCCGATGCCGAAACCGTTGAGAGTAGCGTCACCAATTTATTGGAGCAGGAAATCAACGGTGTGGAGGGGATGCGTTACATCAGCTCCTCCAGCGGCAGTAACGGAGCCAGTCAAATTACCGTCACCTTTGATGCTTCACAGTCGCCCGACATCGCAGCAGTGAACGTGCAGAACCGGGTGGCGCGAGTGGAACCCCGGCTCCCTGATGTGGTGCAACAGACCGGGGTCTCCGTAACGCAGCAGGCGAGTAACTTTCTGATGGCGATCGCTCTCTACACCGACAGCGATCAGTATGACAGCCAGTTTCTCAGCAACTATGCCGACCTGTATATGCTGGATGCCCTGAAGCGCATCCAGGGTGTCGGCGGCATTCAGATTTTTGGAGAACGCAAGTTTGCCATGCGCCTGTGGCTCGACCCCAATCGGCTGGCCAGTCGTGGGTTAACAGTGCAGGATGTGGAGAATGCGATTCGGGAACAGAATATCCAGGTGGGGGTGGGTCAAATCGGTCAGCAGCCAGCGCCGGAAAGTCAGCAGTACCAGTTTACATTGCGCACCGACAGTCGCCTGAAGACGGTTTCAGAATTTGAGAATCTGGTGCTGTCTACGGGAAACAGTGGCACCCTGACAAAACTCAAGGACGTGGGTCGAGTTGAACTGGGGGCAGAGAACTACGATACCTTTCTGACCTATAACGGCATCGAATCGACGGGCCTGGGCATTACCCAGCGTCCCGGCACCAACGCGCTGGAGGCGTCCCGTGCGGTGCGGCAGGAACTGGAGCGGCTGAGCCAGTCCTTCCCACCGGGGGTGAAATACGCAGTGGCGTTTGATTCCACCATGTTTGTTGATGAGTCGCTGCGGGACGTGGTGCAGACCCTGGTGGTAGCGGTGGTGCTGGTGGTGCTGGTGATTTTTATCTTCTTGCAGGACTGGCGCACGACGTTAATTCCCGCCGTTACGATTCCCGTTTCATTGATTGGAACATTCATTTTCACGCGACTGTTTGGTTTCTCGATCAATACACTGACGCTGTTTGGTCTGACCCTGGCCACTGGAATTGTCGTGGACGACGCAATCGTCGTGGTGGAGGCGATCGCCACCAAAGTCCAGCACGGGATGCCCCCCGTCCGTGCTGCACAAGAGGCGATGAGCGAGTTAGCTGGAGCGGTGATCGCCACCTCTCTGGTGCTGATGGCGGTCTTCATTCCGGTGGCCTTTTTCCCTGGCACCACAGGCGCAATCTATCAGCAGTTTGCGCTGACGATCGCTTTCTCGATTGCGGTTTCGACCTTCAACGCCCTGACGCTGTCGCCCATGTTGGCCTCGCTGCTGTTGAAGCAGCACACCGAACAGACGGGAATCATAGCCCGTATTTTTGCGCCGTTCAACCGATTCCAGTATGCGATGCGGCTGCGGTATCAGCGATCGCTCCATTTCCTCGCCGACCTCAAGTACTGGGTGCTGGCGCTGTTTGTCGGTCTGCTGGTGCTGACGGTGGGGGTATACCGTCTGGTGCCGACGGCCTTTTTGCCGGAGGAGGATCAGGGCTATTTCATCACGTTGATTCAGGCTCCTGAAGGGGTGTCCCTCAACTACACCAGAGATATTGTGGCGAGAGCCTCCGACATCGCCCGACAGTCTCCCGAAGTGCAGTCTAACTTTGCGGTGACAGGCTTCAGTTTCGCAGGGGCGGCTCCCAACCAGGGAATTATGTTCACGCTGCTGAAGCCCTGGAATGAGCGCCGACAAAAGGACCAGTCGGTTCAGTCCATTATCCAGCAGCTCCAGGGGCAGTTTTTTGGCATTACTGATGCCCGCATCTTTGCCCTGAACCCACCCTCGATCCAGGGGCTGGGAGAATTTGGTGGCTTTGAGATGCAACTCCAGGATCGTCGGGGCAATCTATCGCTGGATGAACTGGTGTCAAACCTGTATCAATTCCTCGGTGCCGCCAACCAGAACCCCAATGTGCGTGGGGTGTTTTCCACCTATTCGGCCAACACCCCCCAGCTTTCAATTGAGGTCAACCGCGATCGCGCTAAATCACTCAACGTCAACATCCAGGACATTTTCTCAACCCTGCAAAGTTTCCTGGGAGCCTCCTATGTCAACGACTTCAACCTGGATCAGCGCAGTTACCGGGTGTATGTCCAGGCGGATGAGCAGTTCCGCTCTACTCCAGAGGCGATCGGGCAGCTCTACGTGCGCTCCTCTACGAATCAGATGATTCCCCTTAGCAGTCTGGTGACCGTGACGCCTACCACCGGGGCACAGACCATCACCCACTACAATCTGTTCCGTTCCATCTCGGTACAGGGAGCGGCGGCTCCCGGTCGCAGTTCAGGTCAGGCGATCGCCGCGATGGAGGAGACCGCTCGACAGGTGCTGCCTCCCGGCATGGGCTTTGAGTGGACGGGCACCGCTCTGGAGGAACAGGAGGGCGGCTCACAGGCGCTGCTGGTGTTTGGCTTTGGTCTGGTGATGGTGTTTCTGGTGCTGGCGGCGCAGTATGAGAGCTACATTGACCCGGCGATCATTATGCTGACGGTGCCGCTGGCCATCCTGGGTGCCCTCAGTGCGCAGTGGGTACGGGGACTGGCAAACGATGTCTATTGTCAGATTGGTCTGGTGATGTTGATCGGCCTCGCCAGCAAAAACGCCATTCTGATCGTGGAGTACGCCAACCATCTGCGGGAGCGCGGCTACTCCATTGTGGAAGCGGCGATCGAAGCGTCTCAGGAACGACTGCGCCCCATCCTGATGACGGCCCTTTCTGGTCTGGTGGGTTTCTTCCCGCTCCTGATCGCCAGCGGTGCCGGGGCGGCCAGCCGTCAGTCTCTCGGCACTGCCGTGTTTGGTGGTTACCTGGTGGCGTCTTTCCTCAGTCTGTTTATGGTTCCGGTGCTGTATATCCTGATCAAGCAGGGGAGCGATCGCTTTTTCCCACCGAAGAAGTATGTGGAGGACGAGGAATTGGAGGAGACGTTCCCGACCGTAGCAAAAACGCTTTAAGCGTCTATCCGAATAACGAAAAGCCAAATTTTGGAGGGCGCGCCGCTATAGTGGCGCGCCCTCCAAAATTTGGCTTTTCGAATGGTTAATAAAATCCCAGTTGTTGGGTGGGGGGGGGGCGCCCCGCCCAGCAACAACAGGGAAGTTATTTAACCTGGGTTGGTGTAGGGGAGAGGTTTGGGATCGCCCACAAATGCACTGAGAAAGACATCATGTTTCGGATCAAGTCCTGGTTCAAGCTCTGCGCCTTTGCCCTGGTGGGGCTTCTGCTGAGCGTGCTGGTTAGCTGTAGTCCGGGGGGCGGTGGCTCCCAGACAGCGACGAATCCCCAGGTCGAGTTCTGGACGATGCAGCTCCAGCCCCAGTTCACAGACTACTTCAACCAACTGATTGCCAATTTTGAAAAAGAAAATCCCGGCACGAAAGTGAAGTGGGTGGATGTGCCGTGGGCCGATATGCAGAGCAAAATTCTCACCGCAGTTTCAGCGGGGACGGCTCCCGATGTGGTGAACCTCAACCCCGACTTTGCTGCCCAGCTTGCGGGACGCAATGCCTGGTTGACCCTGGACGACAAGATCCCCGCAGAAGCCAAACAGCAGTACCTGCCCAAAATCTTGCAGGCTAACGCGCTCGACGGCAAAACCTTTGGTGTGCCCTGGTATCTCACCACCAGCGTCACCATTTACAACACGGATCTGCTGAAGCAGGCGGGCGTTGCCAATCCCCCCAGCACGTTTGCAGAACTGGCCCAGGTGGCAAAGCAGGTGAAGCAGAAGACAGGCAAATACGCCTACTTCGTGACCTTTGTGCCCACGGATTCAGCAGAAGTTCTGCAATCTTTCACCCAGATGGGCGCTCAGCTCGTAGCCCCCGACGGCAAAGCAGCGTTTAACACGCCCGCAGGAAAAGCCGTGTTCCAGTACTGGACCGATCTCTACACCCAGGGCCTGTTGCCGAAGGAGGTTCTAACGCAGGGACATCGGCGGGCGATCGAACTCTATCAGGCGGGTGAGACTGCCATTCTTTCCTCTGGTCCGCAGTTCCTCAAAACCGTGGCAACCAATGCTCCGGCGATCGCCCAGGTGTCCAGCACCGCTTCCCAGATTACCGGAACCACCGGGAAGAAGAGCGTTGCCGTGATGAATCTGGTGATTCCCCGCAACACCAAAAATCCTGATGCTGCAGTGAAGTTTGCGCTGTACGTAACGAATAACGACAACCAGCTTACCTTCGCAAAAGCGGCCAACGTCTTACCCTCGACCACAGCAGCGCTGTCTGACAGCTACTTCACCGCCGGGGGAACGGCTGCCCTCGACAAAGCACGCACCGTTAGCGCCAAACAGATGCAGGATGCCGAGGTGCTGCTGCCGCCGATGAAAGACATCAAGGAATTGCAGCAGGTGATCTATGACAACCTGCAAGCGGCCATGCTGGGGCAGAAGAGCGTTGACCAGGCCGTGGCCGATGCAGCGACAGAGTGGGACCAACGGTAGAACGAAGTAGCGCGGTGCTCTGCACCGCGCTACTTTTAGGAATCAGATAAGCGAACCGCCGGGGAGGTTTTCCCCGTCGAAAAAGGAGAGTGTTCTGACTGGCTGAACTTTGCCAGGAGTGGAACACTGCCAAACAGCGCCAGTGTTCCTGTAACCGATGCGGCACAGAGGGCGATCGCCATGACCCGTTCTCGAATCTGTCTGGATTTCATGGTCTTGCTTCCTGGTGCACAGTAAGTTCAGCTTACCGCTTCTATTAATTTTTGTGAAGAATTTCGGTCTATGCAATTCTTATTAGGTTTCATCGGGCATTGCTTTGGGGCGCGGCTTAGCTGCGCCCCAAAGCAATGCCCAGATTACAAACCCTTGTTTCCGATGAAGTACCTATCCGAAAACCGAAACCCCAAATTCTGGCAGGCGCAACGCTATAGCGTTGCGCCTGCCAGAATTTGGGGTTTCGAATAGGCTCTAAGCCTACAGCGCTTGGCGCTGAGAAAGAACCAAAGTTTTTGTTGAGAGCCGCGCCCGCGCGGCTCTCAACAAAAACTTTGTACCAGACGCGCTTGCAAAGCGCTGTATTGTCCAGATACCCGATTTGTCCTGATGGAGGCGCTGGTTCCAGTAACTATGATCGGTGTCGTTCGGCATCTGTGACGTTTCCTCCCTGGTCCTATGGCGAATCCAAATCCGACCCGTGTTTCTGCAATCGCACTCTGTACGCTAGTTCTGGCAAGCTGCAATCAGAATCAAACCGCTACTCCCAGCTCTGAAGCGGCTCCCCCCAGCCCAGAACCAGCAATGGAAGGCAGAACGATTCAGCCCCAGGGGGTACCCAATTCAACGGCCAGCATCACTCGCCCAGAAACGCTGCCTCGTCCACAGGTTGGCACCCGTTTAAACTCAGCGCAATCTAGAACGGTTCCTGCGGCTCAGACTCCACGATTTCGTCAACCGCGTATTACCTCTGGGAATTCGCCAACACTGATGCCCCGGCGATCGCCCCAATTGCCCGTGATTGCGGCCAGTCCCACTCGACTGCCGCCCCTGATGGCTCGACGAACGGCCACCTTACCCATCAGCCGCCTGCTGGCGCAGTCGCCCCAAACTCCCCAAAACACCACCCCTCCAGCGCCAAGAACCACACCACAGGCGGCACCTTCCCCGGCCCCTCCCCAACCCCAGACAAACCTGTTCCTGAATCCCCAGGCGATCGCCCAGGAAAATCAGACGCCTGCGACAGGCGAAAATTTGATGCCATCCCAGGGAATACCCACTGCTCCAGCCCAGCCCATTCAACCGATTCAGCCTGTTCCAGTCCAGCTCGCTCCCATTCCTTCGGAGAGCCTCGCATCTTCTGATGGTTCTCTCATCCAATCTCCTACGATTCAGAACGGAGAACCGCTGCCCTCGCTGTCCCCTCCTGGGCGAATGGCCCTTACGCCCACTCCCCCAACACAGCAGCGGGAGGCGACCCAACCCACGGGTGACTCCTCACCAACGGAGTTCCGCTCTACGCCTGTGACGCCCGTCCCCACCACGCCAAATTCTTTGCGCCCTGAGACATCGCCTACCCTCAATCAGTGGCCGCAGCCCTCACCCACAGGTCCTAAAGAGGAGACTGACACCTCCCGTATGGGAACTCCTCAACCGGGAACAATGGCTGCCCGGACCAATGCTAACGCTGCTGCCATCACCAACCCATCCTATGTCCTGGGAGCGGGCGATCGCCTCTACATCGCGGTTGCAGGCGCGCCCCAACTGAGTGGAGAACGTCAGGTTCAGGAGGATGGGACACTGGTTTTACCAGGAGCGGATAGCCTGCGAGTCAGCGGTCTGACCCTGGCAAGAGCCACCACAGAGGTTGCCGAACGATATAGCGTTCAGATGAGAGTGCCAAGGGTGGCGATCGCCGTCGTACAGCCACGCCCCCTACGGGTCAGCATCAGCGGCGAAGTCAATCGCCCCGGCTTCTACCGCCTGCCCGTTGGTTCCAGCCAGCAGACCCCCAATCTGATGCAGGCCCTCCAGATGGCTCGTGGCGTCACCCAGACCGCCGATCTGCAAAAAATCCAGGTGCAACGGCCCCAGCGATCGGGCACACCCCAGGTGATCACGCTTAACCTGAGGGAAATTATGCAGAGCGACCAGAAGCAGGATTTGCGCTTGCAGGATGGCGATATCATCCTCGTGCCCAACGCCCTGACAGAAACCGCATCACAGACCAATTAATCAAAGCAAGAAGGGGCGCTGTGCGAAGCACAGCGCCCCTTCTTGCTTTGATTGCTTCAGCGCGATCGAGGGTTGAGGACTGCCGTCTGTTCCAGCGACTCAGCTACCGTGCGATCGCCCTGCCCCTCCGTAGCGATTGCCAGTTCCTCCAGCGATCGCACTCCACCCTGTTTAAACCGTTGCAGTAGCGTCTCCCGCTGATTGATCAGGTAAATACTGACCAGCGTCAGCGCTACCCCGGCCCACTGCAACGGATTGAGAATTTCCGCTAGAAAAATATTGCCGAAGATCAGTGCAAAGACTGGCGTCAGAAAAGTCAGCGAACTGAGGCTGGTGAGGTTGCCACTGGAGGCGAAATAGAAGAACAGGCCATAGGCGATCGCACTACCAAATACAGTCGAATACAGCATTGCCGCCCCATCTGACAGTCCCAAACCCGTCCACTGGTTTGTTTCACCCAGTGCAGACAGAACAAACAGCGGAACTCCCCCCAGCACCATATGCCATCCGGTCGCAGCTACAGGGTCAGCATGACGGGCCACATACCGCATCATCACCGTTCCCACCGCCATCGAGAGCGCCGCCAGTAGCATCAGCCACTGACCATTCTGAAATAGTTCCTCAATCAGATTGGTACCCAGTTGTGGTGTAATCGCTCCGTGCAGTGCGGAGTCGATCACGCTTTCAGGTAGCCCCAGTAAACTAATGCCAACCACCCCAATCAGCAGGCCCAACCACCCCCAGAGTCCCACCTTCTCACCGAACAAAACCCTGGCCATCAGCGCCACCGCCAGCGGTTGCGAGTCGATCATCACCGACCCCAGCCCAGCCCCAGTACGCACCAATCCCTCCGCCAAAAATCCCTGAAACAGGGTGCCATCCACCAGCCCAAACAGGGCAATCCAACCCCAGGCAGCCCATCCCCTTGGCTGAGGCCGTCCCATCAACCAGGCGGCCACCAGAATCATTAGTCCCGCAGGCAGCAACCGCACCCCCGCCATAAACAGGGGTGTTGTGTGGGGCATCGTCCCCTTCATCGCCACCATCGCCGTCCCCCACAGAAAGAAAGGCGCGATCAGCAGCAGTGGGGCAAAAGGAATGCGAGATTCTGAGAGCTTCAGGGTCATGGAGAAACCAGAACATGATTTCATTAATCTTAACCAACTATTTAGTTTTGTGAATTATCAGACAATTAATTTAATTACTGGACTTTTGACTATTTTCCCTGTAGCGCCGCGAAACGCTCTCTGCGAGAGCGTTTCGCGGCGAATTTAATTTTTGCGCCGATTTTTCCTGAAACGCTGACTACGTCAGCGTTTCAGGAAAAATCGGCGCAATTTAGTCAAAAGTCCAGTTAATTAAACTCAGGATTTGGATGTGTCCTCTTCGCTGTGCAAACTTCTATTTGCCGCTACGGAAGGCATTCAACTGCGGCACCGATATGGGCGTAGCATTCGGCCTATATCTCTGGTGACTGCGGCAAGGCTTATTTGCCGAATGCTGCGCCCCTACCCATCCACCCATCCACCCATCCACCCATCCACATCACATCCTATTGATAGACTAGAAGTGATAGAAATCCTCCATTCACAAACGAATCGACTATGGTTTGGTTCTTTAAGCGATCGCCCCGTAAACAAATTGCCCGTATCGAAGTCACAGGAGCGATCGCCGGGGCAACCCGAAAGCGGGTTCTGGAAGCGCTCAAGGAAATTGAGGAGCGCAAGTTTCCCGCCCTACTTCTCAGAATTGATAGCCCCGGAGGGACGGTAGGAGATTCTCAGGAAATCTACACCGCCCTCAGAAGATTGGGCGAAAAGGTCAAAATCGTCGCCAGTTTTGGCAATATTTCTGCTTCAGGGGGCGTTTACATCGGCATGGGAGCGCACCACATCGTGGCAAACCCCGGCACGATCACGGGCAGCATCGGTGTGATCCTGCGCGGCAACAATCTGGAACGGCTGCTTGAAAAGATTGGCGTTTCCTTTAAGGTGATCAAATCGGGACCCTACAAAGACATCCTGGCCTTTGATCGGGAGCTGACAGACCCAGAAAAGCACATTTTGCAGGAGTTGATCGATGTCAGCTACAGCCAGTTTGTGCAGACTGTTGCCGAGGGTCGTCAGATCCCCGTTGAAACAGTTCGAAATTTTGCCGATGGCCGGATCTTTACCGGGCAACAGGCACTGGAGTTGGGGGTAGTCGATCGCCTGGGCACCGAAGAGGACGCCCGCCGCTGGGCTGCGGAACTGGTGGGCCTCGACCCCGACAAGACACCCTGCTACACCTTCGAAGAAAAGAAACCTTTCGTCAACAAGATCCTGGGTAGTCAGACCCAGTGGGATCGCTACGCCAGCGTCCTGCAAAGCCGTTTCCCGGCGACACTCGACTGGATCGAGTTCGAAGTGTCTACTAATGGTCTCCCCCTCTGGATTTACCGCCCCTGATCAGGTTAGAACGGTATGGGAATGCGTCCCCCTGCCCGGATCTAAATCTTCTAAGGATCGCGAATTCAATAAAACCGAATTTTTTTTGAGAGAGGGGGGGGGGGGGCGCGCCCCCCCCAAAAAAAAAAAAAAA
>CAZVXA010000135.1:0-2307 GCA_964630955.1 uncultured bacterium
TTTTTTTTTTTTTTTTTTGGGGGGGCCCCCCCCCCCCCCCTCTCTCAAAAACAATTCGGTTCTATTTAATTCGCGATCCTTAGGACAATTAGCCTTGTCCCCCCATCGGTAGAGGTTTCCAATGTCGTTCCATTTTTCTTTATCCCCTGGGGTCGATAGATTTATTCGTAAAAGTCGCTAATTTGTGAGGGTTGCTGTTTGCAGATAAATCTGGCTGACTCTGAGCAGTGGATTCTGAGCAGTGGCCCTTTTGGCAATCGAACTTTTGGAATGAAACTTTTGGAATGAAGAGGAACTCGTTTATGAAATCAAATGCTTTTGTGGATTCGATGAAATTGGGGGCGATCGCACTCACTCTGTCTGTTCTCCCTGCTACGCTGCCCGCTCAAGCAACAGGTACCACCACAACCGCTCCCGGTGCCACTGATACCACAGGCACAATTGGTACAACAGGTACGACAGGTACGACAGGAACAGGTGGTGTGGTCACAACCGATACCGATGTTGATGACGGGTTCGACTGGGGCTGGCTGGGACTGCTGGGACTGATCGGGCTGGCTGGGCTGGCAGGCAGGCGCAATGAACCGACGCGCTACAGCGAACCCGATGTCGCTTCCCGCACTACCAATCGCTACTAAAGTCTGCTCTCGCCTGTCCCCCCAGCCCTCCTCTGATGAAGGGGGAGACTGGACTTTCCCTTTCATCAGGGGGGACTGGGGTGCAATTTTTTTCTTTAGTTGCGATCGCGATCGCCCATCCCCTATCTCCTATGAGAGCTTCCGCGCAGTTTACCCAGTTAGCCAGCACGGTCACTAACAAAGTTGCTGAGCTTTTGTATGCACCAGTCTTTGTTGTTGATGAACAGGGGCGGGTGATTACCAGCAGTGAACCCAGCCTGGAGGGAAATGGTTTCGAGTTAAATCGACAGGGCACTCGATCGGGCTTTTTAAGAATTCCACTCAATCACAATGCAGGCACTGGTGAGATTGTCATCGGTACACCACACAACGCTGAAGGAATTTCACCTCGTCTGGCACAGGTCGTTGTAGAACTGGTGATTCATCAAACCAGCGTTCAGAATCATCCTCCTACGCAGCACCAACTCAAGAATCAACTGATCTATGATCTGCTGCGTGGTCAAACTGCCAATGAGACGGAAATTCTGAATCGAGCCAAGCATCTGGGAATTGATCTCACACCACCCAGAGCTGTTATTCTGATTGACGCCGCAAATTATATTCTACAAAACGCAACCAGTTCTTCAGTTCCACTGGACGAATGGGATGAACTTCGTCGAGCCAGAACCGTTATCAGTAGCATTGTCAGTTTTTTTCATTTACCCAATGACACGATTTGTGCAGACCTGGGAGAAGGCCAGGTTGCAGTATTGAAGGCAAGCGACACCAAGAACCTGGGCCTATGGGTCAACCACGAGGAGAGCCTTGAAAGCGTTGCTTCCTCCTGGGCCAATCTAGCGGCCCTGAAACGAGCTGCCAGCGCGCTGTTGCAGCGACTTCGGGTCGATACAAATGCAGTCATGAATATTGGCATTGGGCGCTACCACCCCGGCATTCGGGGACTCTTCCACTCCTACGAAGATGCGCGTGCCGCGTTGCTGCTGGGATCGCGATTTCAGGGAGATAACCGGGTTCATTGCCTGGGGGAACTGGGCGTTGCAGCGTTTGTTGGAGTGGCAGACGAGCAAACGAAGATTGACCTGGCAAAGTATCTGCTAACGCCCCTGGATCACGAACCGGAATTGCTGCAAACGCTGAACATTTTCTTTGATGAAAACTGTTGCCCCTCTTCCACCGCAAAGCGACTCTCAATCCATCGCAACACCCTGAGCTATCGCCTCGACAAAATCGCCTCACTCACGGGGTTAGAACCACGCCGCTTTGACGACGCCGTGCAGATGCGGCTGTGTCTGCTGCTGAGACTGCTGCGCGGCTCTCCATAGAACTAATCTCATGTCTGTTTGAAAACCCAGATTGGAATTGGCACGGCGCTTTGCGCCGTGCCAATTCCAATCTGGGTTTTTAGCTTGAGATACAGTTTCATCCTGGTCAGAAACTATAGCTGTAATCAACTTGGTTAGGACAAGGGGGAGTGGGGGCGATGCCCCCACTCCCCCTGACCCCCTCAAGGGGGAACCACCCTTGCACCCCGTCCTAACCATCATGACTACGGCTATACTACATGGCGAAAATAAACCGATGGTTGGTGGTGTGGGGGGGGAAACGCCCCCCAAAACCAAACAACAGGTAAAAGAAAAAAACCCTAGTAAAGGTTTGTGGGGGGGTTTGA
>CAZVXA010000135.1:2317-17508 GCA_964630955.1 uncultured bacterium
ACCAAACCTAATGCCCACGTCTTAACCACCCGTCCAAAAATCACCCGTGGTGTGGTGGGGGGGGCCGCCCCCCCCCCCCCACCACCAACCATCGGTTAACTGAAACCACCGATTGCTACGTTTTCGGGTGGAGTTACGGTAGGCTGAATGAGGAGTAGTGCAGGCGATTCCCCCCCTGGGGGCCACAAAGCTACCACCCCTACTCCTGCCGTTCCTCTCTGCCGTCGCCATGTCTACCCCCGTTGACTTTCTTAGCACGCTCAATCCCTCTCAGCGTCGGGCCGTCGAGCACTACTGTGGGCCGCTGCTGGTGGTGGCCGGGGCAGGTTCGGGAAAGACGCGGGCGCTAACCTTTCGGATTGCCAATCTGGTGCTGACCCACAAAGTTGATCCCGAAAATATTCTGGCGGTAACTTTCACCAACAAAGCCGCTCGTGAGATGAAGGAGCGGATTGAGAAATTATTTGCAGAACAGGAAGCCCAGTCGCAATACGGTAAGCCGCTGGAGGCGCTGCGGGAAGTAGAGCAGGTGAAACTGCGATCGCACGTCTACAAGAACATCACCAAAGAACTCTGGATCGGCACTTTCCACGCGTTGTTTTCCCGTGTTTTACGGTTCGACATTGAGAAATATCAGGACCCGCACGGGCACAAGTGGACGCGCAGTTTTTCAATTTTTGACGAGTCCGATGCCCAGAGTCTGGTAAAAGACATCGTATTGAACCAGCTCAATCTGGACGACAAAAAGTTTGAGCCGCGATCGGTGCGCTACGCCATCAGCAACGCGAAGAACCAGGGACTTTCCCCTGAAATGCTGGAGCGGGAACAGCCCAACTACCGGGGACGGGTAATCGCCAATGTTTATTCGGAATATCAGAAAGCATTGGCGGCAAACAATGGGCTTGATTTCGACGACCTGATCCTGATTCCTGTTCAGCTATTCCGGCAAAATGAACAGGTGTTGGACTACTGGCATCGTCGTTTCCGCCACATTCTGGTAGACGAATATCAGGACACAAACCGCACGCAATACGACTTAATTCGTCTGCTGGTGACCAACAATCGGCCTGTTCAGGAGAACATCTGGAATCATCGCTCTATCTTTGTCGTGGGCGACGCAGACCAGTCAATTTATTCATTCCGAATGGCAGATTTTCGCATTCTGATGGACTTCCAGAAGGACTTTGGCGATGGCCTTGCTGACGATGACACTCGCACGATGGTGAAGCTGGAGGAAAACTACCGCTCCACTGAAAACATTCTGGAAGCTGCCAATTACTTAATCGAAAACAACACCGAGCGCATTGACAAAGTGCTGCGCCCCACACGGGGAGCTGGAGAATCAATTTTTTGCTACCGGGCCGACGATGAAACCGCAGAGGCCAACTTTGTCGTCAGCCAGATCCGTCAGCTTGAGATGACGAATCCCGAACTGCACTGGGGCAGCTTCGCCATTCTCTACCGCACCAACGCCCAGTCCCGCACCTTTGAAGAATTCCTCAACCGCTACAGCATTCCCTATACGGTGGTCGGGGGTCTGCGGTTCTACGACCGGAAAGAAATTAAGGACGTGCTGGCGTATTTGCGGGCGATCGCCAACCCGGAAGACAGCGTCAGCCTGAAGCGTGTCATCAACACACCCAAGCGCGGCATCGGCAAGACAACCATTGATCGGCTGGAGGCCGTTGCCCGCGAAACCAATGTGCCGCTGTGGGACATCGTCAGCGATGAGACTTCAGTGCAAACCCTGGCGGGGCGATCGGCCAGGGGGGTGACCAGCTTTGCCGAAATCATCAAGCACTGGCGCGAACAGGCAGAAACTCTGCCCGCTTCCCAAGTCGTCCAGGGCGTGCTGGACGACTCCAACTACATCCGGGAGCTTCAAGCGCAGGGCACCGATGAGGCCGAAGACCGGATCAAAAACGTGCAGGAGCTTTACAACGCCGTTCTGCAATTTGAAGAGGAAAACGAAGATGCCTCGCTGCTGACCTTCCTGGGGAATGCCTCCCTGTCCTCTGACCTGGACGACCTGCAACAGGCTCCCTCCCAGGTATCTCTGATGACACTGCACTCCTCTAAGGGGCTGGAGTTTCCCGTGGTGTTTCTGGTGGGCATGGAGCAGGGACTGTTCCCAAACTTCCGCTCCCTCGAAGACCCGGCCTCCCTGGAGGAGGAACGCCGCCTCTGCTACGTTGGCATCACCCGCGCCCGTGAGCAGCTCTTCCTCACCCACGCCCGTGAACGTCGCCTATACGGTAGCCGTGAGCCTGCCAGTCCTTCCCTGTTTCTGGCAGAACTCCCGGAAGGCGCAGTTCTCACCAACCACTCCAGCGCCATTCCCAAGAAGATGACTACCCCCATTCGGGAAATCAAGGTACAGCAGGTAACAGGAACTATCGGCGGAGTGCGACCCAGGGCAACAGCCAAGGCTGCCCAAGCACCAGCCGGGAAGGTTCAGAATTTTGAGGTAGGCGATCGCATCCTCCACGGTTCCTTCGGCATCGGACACGTCACCCACGTTTTTCGCACTGGAGAGAAGGTGACGATCGCCGTCAAGTTCCCTGAACTGGGGCAGCAAAAAATTCTCGATCCGAGAATTGCACCGCTCCAGAAGGTTGAGGGCACATCGTAACCCTTCCAAAAGAGATCAGCATTGTGGTGCTTTGCACCAGTATCTGTTTAGCATACTTGCACCACAATGCTGATCTCTTTTGAGAGCAAACTTATCTCTTATCTGCTTGAAAACCCATCAAGAGAAGCGCCGCACCGCTTCTCTTGATGGGTTTTAGCGTGAACTTACTGGTTCCGCACAACCACAGAAACCGTTGCCGTACCCAGTTGGAGATTGGGCGAGAAGGCGGTTGTGCGGAACAGGTCATTCAGGGTGGTAGCAGCGACCGCAGAGAGCCGGACTTGAACGTTGCCAATGGTCAGACGATTCGTCACACTGGGTCTGAGGGGAGCAGTGAGTCTGGGCAGTCCCAGATTGAATAACGGCACACGACCTACCAGCTTGCCGTTGACGGTCACCAGCCCTGTCAGTTGGGGAGTCTCATCCAGGGTGCTGATCACAAAGTCAGAGAGAACAACGCTAGTATTTCCTCTGACAAAACGCAGCCCTCCAGTGTGGCCGACTTCCAGCTCAACGTTACCCAGATCAACCGCTCCACTGGTGGCGGGAAACACTGCAACACCATTTACCAGAGTCGTATCAGCCAAAACAGAAGGGGTAATCCGATTTGCAGTTAATGCACTGAGAACAACCGGGTTAAGGCGGACAGCAGTGGTGCCACCCCGAATATCACGGGTGGGACGAGCAAAAGCAGGCGAGCTAAGTGCCACCATCGCAGCGACAGAGACAGTGCCGACGACGATCCGCAGTTGGTTTCTCAAACTCATTTCGACTTCTCCTGTGTGGGGATGGGGGACTAAATTCGGAACTGGAGTAGCTTCTCACCGAGAAACTCCCCTGTTTCTTACCACAGACAAAATTAGAAGTTTTAACAAAAATTTACATGAATCAAAACTCCTATCGGGGCATAGGACTTTAGTCCTATAGGAGGTTGCAGCCCTGGTACACTAATTGATACACTTCGCGCACCTTATATGATTCGGTTACTGCTGGTCGATGACCAACTGATATTCCGTCAGGGTCTCAGGAGCTTGCTGTCGGCAAAACCAAACATTCAGGTGGTAGGAGAAGCAGAAAATGGAGAACAGGCGATCGCCCAGGTAGAAACGCTTCAACCCGACGTGGTGTTGATGGATATCTGGATGCCCGTGATGGATGGCATTACAGCGACTCAGGTGATCTGCGATCGCTTCCCGCAGACTCGCATCCTGGTACTGACCACCTTTGACGATGACGCATACATCACGCAGGCAATGCGATTTGGAGCCAGGGGCTACCTGCTCAAAACGACCCATGAACAAGATTTGACTCAGGCCATTGATGCTGTTTCCAAAGGCTTTACCCATTTAGGACCAGGACTGTTCGAGAAAGCGATCGCCCCCTTCACCGCCACTATCGCCCCCCTCTCTCCCTCCCTTCCTCCCTCCCTCGCCGAGCTCACCCCCCGCGAACGCCAGGTGCTCCACCTGATCGCCGCCGGAGCCAGCAACCGGGAGATCGCTGAGTCCCTATTTATCTCCGAGCGCACTGTCAAAAATCACGTCACCAGCATCCTCAGCCGCCTGAATCTGCGCGATCGCACCCAGGCCGCTATGTTTGCCAGCCCCTTCTTGTCCATGCTATAGATACAGCGCTTTGCGCTTGAAAACCCAAATATGGAAAGGGGGCGGCGCTATAGCGCCGCCCCCTTTCCATTCTCACTAAGGAATCGACACCGACCACAGCAAACGCTCCACAATCCCCTGCGCCTTCCGTCCACTGGCGGGAATCAATCGATGCGCCAGCACATGGGGAGCCAGAAGCTTGACATCATCAGGGATGGCATAGTCCCGGTTCTCCAGAAATGCCAGGGCTTGAACCGCTTTGTGCAGCGCTACCGTGCCCCTAGGACTCACCCCCAGCATGATTTCCTCGTCCTGTCGGGTCGATCGCACCAGGTTCAGCATATACTGCTGCAAATGGCCCTCGACTTTGACAGCGGCGCAGAGTTGGCGCAATTGCTGCACTTGCATCAGCGATAGGCAGGGGGACAGACTCTCGGTGGGTACAGGTTGGGAGAGTCGCTGGAGCATCTGTAACTCCTCTGTCTCCGTGGGATACCCCAGGCTGAAGGACAGCGCAAAGCGATCCATCTGCGCTTCGGGTAAAGGAAACGTCCCCTGGTACTCCACTGGGTTCTGAGTGGCGATCACAAAGAAAGGCTCTGGTACGCGCCGAGACACACCATCCACTGTCACCTGGTGTTCTTCCATCACCTCCAGCAGAGCGGATTGGGTGCGTGGCGTGGCGCGATTAATCTCATCGGCCAGCAGCACATTGGCAAAGACTGGCCCCGGCATGAACTCAAACTCACCACTGCGGGGGTTCCAGATATTGGTACCCGTAATGTCGGTGGGCAGCAAGTCAGGCGTACACTGCACCCGGTGAAACTGGCCATCGATGGCGCGAGCAAGCGACTTGGCAAGCAGAGTTTTGCCAACACCCGGTACATCTTCGAGCAGGGCATGTCCCCCGGAGAACAGGGCAACCATTACCAGTCGGATTGCCTCTGATTTACCAACGATTGTTTTGCCGAGTTGTTCAACCAGTTGTTCGATGCTGTCTCTCATGGGGGTGGATGGGTGGATGGGTGGATGGGTGGATGGGTGGATGGGTGGATGGGGATTTGTAGGGGCGGGTTTTGCCAGCCGATGCAGCCGTGCCCACAATCATTCAATCAAACCTGCCCCGGTTGCATCGACGTGTGGCATCCGGATACGGGCGGTAGGGACGCAGCATTCGGCAGATAAGTGATAGCTGAAATCAACAATATCAAGGCCAAATGCCACGCCTTTGTCGTTCGCCGCAGTCGAATGTCCAAATGCCGCACCAATCCATGCGAATCCATCAAGATTACCCATGCAGGAAGCATAAGTATCGCTTCCATCTTGGCAGATTCAACCGGGAATATCGGGTGGATCTTCACGGGTGGCTGAAAACCTGGACTTTTGACTAAATTGCGCCGATTTGGACTGAAACGCTGACGGAGTCAGCGTTTCAGTCCAAATCGGCGCTAAAATAAAATATGTCGCGAAACGCTCTCTGAGAGAGCGTTTCGCGACATTGTAGAAAAAATAGTCAAAACTCCAGGAAAATTCAAAACCCCTGGTTTCTAAGTAAGTGGGTGTGGAAAAAGCTGAAACCCAAAAAGCTGTTCCGCCCGCTGAGCGGGCGGAACAGCTTTTTGGGTTTCAAGCTTAATCGCGCCTACCTACTTATAAGCAATAGGAAATTTTGTGCCTGATCGCTCAAGAAGAATTAAGGGCTTATCCACACGGCAGGTCCTTCACATAGACCCAGCGAGAATGGAGTTTTCTAAACCCAACGGATTGGTAGAGCGCATAGGCCCGATTCGGGTTCTGACTATCGACTGAAATCTTCGCCAGGTCAACCCCCACCTCCCACAGGGCGTTTAACCCCACCAGCAGCATGGCGCGGCCCAGTCCCTGCCGACGAAATCCCCGACGAGTTCCCAAACGATGAATCCAGCCTTCGTTCGTATCGTTCAGGCTGTTGAATTCTGGATCGATACCGCAAGAGCAAAAAGCCGCAGGAGTGCCATCGGGGGCGATCGCCAGCAAATCCAGTTCGGGGCGGTAGTTCGGATCGGCCAGCCAGTGCTGATGCTCCTCAACTGTGGCGGCGTGGAAATTCCAGTGGTCGATGAAGCTCTGGTTGTAGAGGTCAACCGACGTCTGGAGGGGAAACTCCCTTGCCAGTCGAATGGTGAAGCCTTCGGGTAATTCCGGTTGGGGAATCGGAGGAATCAGCGATCGCTGAAGATCCCAAAACGCCCGCTCGTAAATAAAACCGTGGGCTTCCAGGAGGTTCAGGCGATCGTGCTGATCTTCTCGACTGCCAGTATAGAGGCGGGCGGGCAAATTCTTCTGGCGGGCGAGTTGACGCAGGCGGCGTTCGCCCCAGGCGATCAGGTCTGTTTCAGGGAAGCTGCCCCGCTCTCTGGGGTGGATCCGAAACCAGAGATAGGCGTCGGCAGAGTCCAGCATTTCCGGTGGAATGTAGATCTGGCTGAAAGCAACCATGCGGCCTTCGCCATCTTCCCAGATCCGTAAGTCTTGCAGCGGATCAAAACCCGGCTCGGTGAATTCCAGCCGAAGACTGTTGGCAGAGTAAAAATCGCCCTTCTGATCGACCCATTCGCAATCGTTGAGGAAATGGGCGATCGCCTCCAGGTCAGTCTCTCCAGCATAGGAACGGGCGGTGAGCGTGTTCATAGGGGCACACCTGAATAATGGGGCTAGATGATCTACAGACCACCGCTCAGAAATTACGCAATCCAGATTAAATTGCCAGCGCTTTTTGCTGTGCTTCCATGAGCTGTTGAATTCCCAGTTCTGCGACATCAAGAATTCGGTTGAGCTGGTCGCGGGTAAAACTGCCGTCCTCTGCCGTGCCCTGGAGTTCAATCAGCTTCATTTGCTCGTTCAACACCACATTGCAGTCGATTTCGGCGGCCACATCTTCAGGGTAGTTCAGGTCCAAAAACGGTTCCCCCTCTAGAAGTCCAACCGACACCGCTGCCACCTGATGACGCATGGGAGATTGATCCAATTCACCACGCTTCAGCAAACCATTCACGGCATCGCACAGCGCCACATATCCACCCGTAATCGAAGCGGTTCGCGTCCCCGCATCTGCCTGAAGCACATCGGCGTCTACCGTCAGTGTCCGTTCTCCCAGCAGCTTCATATCCAGCGCGGCTCGCAGACTGCGGCCAATTAACCGCTGGATTTCCTGAGTCCGTCCCGACAGTTTCATAAATTCGCGGGTGTGCCGCTGCGGGGTGGCGCTGGGCAGCATCCGATATTCTGCCGTCAACCACCCCTGTCCCGTACCCTCCAGGAACTTGGGCACTCCCGGCTGAATACTCACGGTACAGAGCACCTGTGTATCCCCGCAGTGGGTCAGCACCGATCCAGCAGCAAATCGGGTGAACTGGCGCTCAAATTTCACCGGACGCAGTTGGTCGGGCGATCGCCCATCGGGACGGAACCATGTCATTTCGAGTGCCTCCAGTGTCGTAGCTTTTTTCCAAAGCATACAAAAGCATACAAGGGATGGACGAAGCAGAACCAGGGGGAGGCATTGTCTGGAATCTCCTGTTTAAGGTACTTAGCAAATGTTGTTATTGATGAAACGTTTTTATCTTTGCTTAATATTGATAGACTACTCCTGACCTTCTAAACGCTTTTGTGGGAAAGCTGGGTAGGGATCGCCGAATTTCACCCACCTTACGAGTCGCACCACCATGCGATAGCGTTGAACTAATCCCCCTTGAGCAGACCAATTACCCATCACTGGATCAAGCCACCTATGTCAGACCGTTCATGGAGCGAGAGCGATTCACGTCGAGATTTGGAAGATGTCCAGGCCCTGATGGAAGATCTGGAGGATGCAGGAATTACCGACACTCGTTTCCAGCGGGGGATGGCAGGGCGCAGGCAGAAAGCAGCAATGGCCCTGACCACTATCTGGGCAGGAACGATCGCGCTGCACCTGGTCTCCTGGGGGATGTGGATTGTCCTGGCGCTCACGTTTGTTGCTGCAATTCACGCGCTGCGACTGCTGTCTGCTCCTTCACCGCAGCCTGCTGAACCGCTGACCCTGGACGACCCCGAAAGCTTGCCATTTGTTTCGCTGATGGTGGCAGCGAAAAACGAAGAAGCCGTGATTGTGCCCCTGGTGAAGGCACTGTGTGAGCTGGATTACCCAACCGACCGCTATGAACTCTGGGTGATCGACGACAATAGCTCCGATCGCACCCCGCTCTTGCTGGAAAAACTGACGGAGGACTATACCCAACTCAAGGTGTTCCGCCGTACTGCCGATGCTACGGGTGGGAAATCCGGTGCGCTGAATCAGGTTTACCCGCTGGCCAAAGGGGAAATCATTGGCGTGTTCGATGCCGATGCCCAGGTTCCCCAGGATATGCTCCAGCGAGTGCTCCCCATGTTTCGTCGGGAAAATGTGGGAGCCGTTCAGATGCGTAAAGCGATCGCCCAGACCTCGCCCCACCCCGACTCAAAGAATTTCTGGATTCGTGGCCAGATTGCTGAAATGGCGCTGGACTCATGGTTCCAAGAGCGCCGCATTGCCGCAGGTGGGATCGGTGAACTACGCGGCAACGGTCAATTTGTACGACGCACTGCGGTCGATCGCTGCGGCGGCTGGAACGAGGAAACCATCACCGACGACCTGGATCTCACCTTTCGTCTGCACCTGGACGGGTGGGACATCGACTTTGCCTTTTTCCCTGCTGTACAGGAAGAAGGCGTGACCCGCGCTATCAGCCTGTGGCATCAGCGCAACCGCTGGGCCGAAGGCGGCTACCAACGCTATCTTGACTACTGGCGGCTGATCCCCCGCAACCGACTGGGCACGCGCAAGACCTTTGACCTGCTGATGTTCCTGATTATCCAGTACATCCTTCCTACCGCGTCGGTGCCCGATCTGCTGATGGCGATCGCCCGCAACCGTCTGCCCATCCTGGGGCCAATCACAGGTATGACGCTTAGCCTTTCCATTGTCGGTATGTTCCTGGGACTGCGACGGATGCAGAAGGGAGATGGCCCCAAGCTCACCCGTCCCCGTCGCGCCGTTCCCTCCGTTCTGCTAACTGCCCTGCAAACGCTGCGCGGCACGGTGTATATGCTGCACTGGATTCCCATCGTGGCCAGCACCACCGCCCGGATTTCCTTCCGTCCGAAGCGTCTGAAGTGGGTGAAGACCATTCACCACGGCAGCGATGATGACCTGTGGACTGACCTGCTTGAACAGCCAGAGTAATCAGAAGGGGTGGTACTGAGTACCGCCCCTTCTGAGCTTTCATACTCAGCAGAAGCCAAACTGGAGTTTTGACTACTTTTCCTACAATGCCGCGAAACGCTCTCTCTGAGAGCGTTTCGCGGCATATTTGGTTTTAGCGCTGATTTTTCCTGAAAAGCTGGCTGCGTCAGCTTTTCAGGAAAAATCAGCGCAATTTAGTCAAAAGTCCAGAGCCAAAGTAAAATGACTTTTTTGACAGGATTTTCAAGCATGGATCTGACGGGCAAAGTCATTCTACTGACGGGGGCGGCGCGGGGCATTGGGGTGGCGATCGCCGAAAAACTCCACCGTTCCAATGCAGAAGTCGTTCTGCACTACAGCCAGTCCCAGATCGAAGCGGAGCATCTGGTACAAAAATTGGGAGCGGAGCGCTGTCATCAGGTACAGGCGGATCTTTCGGTACCGGGGGCCGGGAGTGAATTGTGGCAGGGGGCGATCGCCTGGAAAGGACGGATTGACGGGCTGGTGAACAATGCGGCAACGATGCCCTACGCTGCCGTGAACGACCCCCTCGAACAGTGGCATCAGGTCTGGCAGAACACGCTTCAGGTGAACCTCCTGGCCGTGGCAGACCTCTGCCGTGAGGCGATTCTCCACTATCAGACGCGCCCGCAAGGGGGAATGATCATCAACATTGCCAGTCGTGCCGCCTTTCGGGGCGATGCGCCAGACTTTATGAACTATGCCGCGTCAAAGGGTGGCGTTGTGGCGCTGACTCGCAGTATCGCGAGAGGATTTGCTCACCAGAATATTCTGGCTTACACGATCGCCCCCGGTTTTGTCAGGACCGATCGGATTGAAGAACTGATGCAGGAGCGGGGGACCGAATACGTGACGCGAGACATTCCCCTGGGAGAACCCGTGCCGCCGCAGGAGGTGGCAGAGGCAGTGGCCTTCCTGGCAACGGGAGCGGTGCGCCATATGACCGGGAGTACGCTGGATATTAACGGCGCTTCCTACGTTCGATAGGGGCGGTTGGTCATCCGTCACTCCATTGTCTGCGCTAAGGTGGGGAACAACTCCACCAATCCAGACACATCCGATTGGGTTTTCTGCTGCCCAATTCATCGGTTCGTTAAGGGTGCTTGAACCATAATGCTCGGTTTTCTAATCGTTCTCCTGTCTTCCATCTTTTTCTGTTTTCAAAACGTTATCGTTCGCGTTCTCTTCACGGAACATACCGTTTTCGGAGTTCTGCAAACGGGCGGTTTCGTCACCCCAAACCTACAAAACTCATTCCTGCTGATGTTCATGCGGATGTTGCTGGTGGTGCCCCTGATGGGCGCACTGGCCACGTCCCTTCACGCCGCTACGTGGCAGGACGTGGCAAAATTGCAGCAACTCTCCCAGCGACCTCTTCTGCTGCGATCGCTCGGTTGTGGTTGCCTGATGTTTCTTTACCTGGCCCTGCTCTACGTTTCGGTTGGCCTGGTCCCTGCCGGGATCGCCATGACCCTGTTTTTTACCTACCCGGTGTTTACAGCGCTGCTGTCCTGGCGGATGTTTGGCGATCGCCTTTCCCACTACCGCTGGGGAATTATGGGCTGTGTCTTGATCGGCAGCGCCCTGACCCTGCCCCAGAGCAATGCCGCCTTTGGCAGTAACCACTGGATAGGGGTTGTCGCTGGATTAGCCTCTGGTGTCACCTACGCGCTTTACACCGTTTTTGCTCAGAGAAGCTTTGAGACGTTTCACCCGGTGCCCTTTACCTGGCTCAGCTTCGCCACAACGTTAGTTTTGTCGGGATTCTGCCTGCTGGTGTGGCAGGTCTACAGTGGTAACCTTCCGTGGGCTGCACTCTGGGTGGGTGCGCTGCTGTCGGCGATCGCCACCTCCACAGGCCATCTACTGAATAACTTTGGTATTCGCATGATTGGCGCAACCACTGCTTCTATGATCGGAGCCACCAACCCGGCACTGACCGTCGTCCTGGCCTGGGTAACGATCCAGGAAACCCTGAATTTCGTGCAAATCCTGGGGGTCATCCTGGTCACGCTGAGCGTGGCAATGCTCAGTCAAGAACGCCGAAAAAAACCTGCTTAGTCGTCGGATTGCTTTTTCAAACTGCCCGCAGCAAATCCTCCAAAAGCGCTGATGGAGGCGATCAGTGCTTTTTCGGGAAAATCTTTGTTGTTGGTAAGACCAGCGTAAACCAGAATGGCGATCGCCGTCCCAAAGGCAAATCCCATTGCCCAGCGCTTTGTCCACTCCTGTCGCTTCTCCCGATTTTCCTCTTTCTCTAACTTCTGACTCCGGATGCCCCGGTTAATCTCCTCATATTTCTCCAGAAAATCCAGTAGTTGCTGCGGCGGCACATTCAACTGCTGGAGTGCTTCATTGGGAAAGGGAAACTGTCCGGTTTGAAATGAGCTGAGTACTGGTGGAATCGTCGGTTGAAGCGCAGGAGAGGCTGAGGGAGAGGGTGCCGGTACAGGGGGCTGCGGTGGATTTTCAGGAGGGTCAACTGCCATAGCTGTTTTGCATCATCCGGGGAAGAACGGTCGAGGTCAAATAGGCTGCAAACCGCTGAAGATAGCGCTGGTCCCGGTGAATCAAAATGTATGCTTCGTCTTCATCGGGTTGAGGCGGGTCGTCATGCAGCAACCATTCGGGATTGGTTTGCTGGAGTTGCTCGATTCCCTGCTGAAACTGTCGTCGAATTTTAGAGCTTGCCTGTCGCGGCAGAGCGAACCGGTAAACGGGATAGGCCGTGGGAGCAGTCTCAGGAGGAGTCGCAGAATCCTGCCAGGTTTCAGGTACGGGATGTTCCATCTCTGGAAGTTCTGTATCCGTCTCACCGACTTCCGTAAGGATGATACTCTGTTCTGGTTCGGCTTCCTCTATTGCTTCCAGGTCAAGTGAGCATTCTGCGACTTCAGCCGGCTCTTCCTCCAGGTCGATCGCCACTTGCGAAGGTTCTACGCCACGTCTCCTGAAAAAAGCATTTTGTAAAGACTCAATTGACCAGAGTTCAGGGGAGAAGGCATCTGGATGATAAGAAGCTGTCGATCCCGTCGGTAATAGACTCATTTCGGCCTGCATTTCGGCTCGGTATTTGCCCAATCTATCAAAAAATTAGAAGTGGCCCAAATCGGGGGAGAATAGAACAAAGTGAATTTTTGTAAATGCGATCGCCTCCCTCTGGCGACCTGAAGCAATTTAAGGCGAGAAAGGAGATAACTGTGTACTACGACCCCCCCTATTTTCTGCTGGTTGCAGGACTTCTGGCCGGACTCACCTCCGGTCTGGCATTCGAAGCGACCCTAAAACAGTCGGTCAACGAATGGGCAAAAAATCGCTCCACCCGGACTCTGGCCGTGATGAAAGGCCCCCAGTTGCTGCTTCCCTTCCTGGGAATCTGCGTTGGCGTTTGTGTATTTCTGGCGTCGGGTGTCCAGATCTTTGGGTTTCCAGGGTCGATCGCCTATGTCATATCCATTGCAATGACGCTGCTCACGGGGATACTGGTCTGGACACAGCTTGGCAGAATTCTGGTGCAGCTTGAGCAGGGCGGGTCCGAAGCACTGGACCTGGACTCAATGCGCTAAACAACTACCCGAAGCTCCAAATTTTGGAAGGTGCAACGCTGTGGCGTTGCACCTTCCAAAATTTGGAGCCTGTTTCCTTAACACTACTGAGCGTTGTCAGTTGGTCACGAAGCTGAAATCACGTCAAGGCATTCCTGCACCGGAGCACGGCGGCGCATCGCTTCTACCAGGGCATTGTACGCATCCTGATGGCGTTCCAACAGGGTCTTTGCCTGAAAGGTGGCGGTGCGCTCTTTGAGAGCAATTTCTCCATCCGGGCGTTTGAGCGTCGTCAGCAGCAAACGTAATTTTTGCCGATCGTCCCCTCCCCCTTCAGCATTGCCATATTTCAGATCCTCCGCTACAATTCCCGCCATCCAGACGGTGCAGTAGCGATCGCACCGTTGAGCCGATAACCGACCCTCAGAAAGTTCGGTATCCAGTTCCTTAAGGTCGAAGCTGACTCCACCCAGCCCCGGTTGGCCTGCTCGAAAGGCTTCCCATGCGGTCAGGGTATATCCGGTCACCGGGATTTCCAGCAGGTGCGCCACCAGAAAATGGCCCGCCTCGTGGTGAATAATGCGATCGCGGTGCTCTGGCGAAAACCCAGCTACCCAATCCAGTAGCAAGGTACTGCCCTGCCCCTGAAGCGAGAAGGTGTCCAGGGTTCCCAGGCCAAGAATCGCGGCAACGGCGATCGCAGGCACAACTGGGGAGAGGTTAATTAACGGCCCCAGCAGGCTGGTCATGACCAGGGTAAAGATGGTGATGGCAATCAGGTTGAGGGAGGCTTGATTCACGGTGTAGACGGCGGCGCAGAAGGAGTTACCGGAGCAGGAGTGATCGGAGCAGCAGAACTGGAACGAACTTTATAAAAGGTTTCCAGACTATCGCGATCGCCAACAAAGCGCCAGTGCCAGGGTTCGTAACTGACGCCCTGAGGGTTGTCTTTGGGAAAAGACATCTCAAAGCTAAAGCGGGCAGCGTTTTTCTGCATCCATTGGAAGGCAGGAGTCGCGTCAAACTCTGGTCTCAGGTCCAGATCCCGCCGAGATGCGTCGGCAATATCGATGGCATATCCGGTATGGTGTTCGCTATAGCCGGGAGGGGCACTGACATCAGCCCGTTGCTGGGCAGTCTGATTGCGCTCGGCTTTAACTTCAAAAAAAAGATAGTTCTGGTCGGCAATCGTCCGAAAACCTGAAATGGGAACCAACCTCACACCCTCGATGCGAGCAGCAGCCACCATCTCCTGAAATTTCTGGGCGGCAGCAGCCCTCAGTTTGATCCCCTCTGCTGAAACGGGATGCAGGGTGTCCAGTGGAGCCTCAGGGTAGGGGAAATGGCCAAGGACAGTGTTTGCAGGGGTTTCAGTCTGACCTGCGGGAGCAGGAGCCACTTCAGGCAATACCGATGCAGCAATGACAGGCACAGGAGAAACGGTTGCAGGAGCAGGGGCGATCGCACTGGTATTCGATACTTGCAGACTGGTCAGCATACCAAGTGCAAGGGCGATCACCATTCCCAGAAAGCCGAATATTACCAGCTTCCACTTTATTCTGGGCTTTGGCTCTACAGTTACCACTGTATCCCGCTGCGCTTCAGGAATATCGTCAATTGGGTTCATAAGAGAGTGGACGCTATGCCAGGGGAGGTACGCTATCGAATGAAAAAACTCTGTATCTCAACGTACTTCACTAAGCGTAACATCCAGGACTGAGCACGAACTGCTGAGTCAGTCGGTATTAATCCCCTGAAAATTCAAAATCCTGTTTCTTCCCCTGCACCAGGGGACACCTCATACAGTTCGGCTATTTCAATCCACCTGCCCTCGTACTGGAGTTCTGAACTATTTTCCTACACTGAGATCTTTCACCTTGCTTAAAGAAAAACCAAAACCCTGATTCTACCGCCGCTCCACGGCGGCAGAATCAGGGTTTTGGTTTCTGGTGCAAGATCTCAGTACAATGCCATGAAACCCTCTCATAGCAGGCGCTTCGTAGTGAACTTAATTTTAACGCCGCTTTTTCCTGAAACGCTGATTCTGGAGCGTTTCAGGAAAAATCGGCGCAATTGAGTCCAAAGTCCAGGACTTAGAAGATTTCCGCAAAAGAAAATACCCGTTGTGTGGGCGGTTCCCCCCGCGT
>CAZVXA010000136.1:0-17495 GCA_964630955.1 uncultured bacterium
AGCATTAAAATCAGAGGCCAGAGAAGACGCATCAACAGAAATTTTTAATCGGGTTCATTTGCAAATTTCCAAACTCAGTTTTATGAGTGGCGCGGGCTTCGCCCGCGCCGCGCTTCTCTCAGTTAAATTGACACTGCATAATCATCAAACGGCAACTGCATCGCCCGCGCCAGTTCAGCAGCGACCTGGGGACGGGAGAATTCTGGCGGCGGCAGCTCACCGCGACGCAGCATTTCCCGCACTTTGGTCCCGGACAGGTGAACCCGCTCTTCCGGCAGGCTGGGGCTGGTTTTGGTGGTCGCCATTGACTGGGTGCGCAGGCAGTAGAAGGCGTGTTCAAACTTGAGGGGAAGAATGCCCAGTTCTTCGGGTTTGAACTCGTCGAAGATGTACTGCGCGTCGTAGGTGCCGTAGTAGTCACCGACGCCTGCGTGGTCACGCCCCACAATGAAGTGGGTGCAGCCATAGTTTTTCCGCACCAGGGCATGGAAGATGGCCTCGCGGGGACCTGCGTAGCGCATGGCGGCGGGGTTGATTGCCAGAATCACCCGGTCCTTCGGGAAATAGTGTTCCAGCATGATTTCATAGCAGCGCATCCGCACATCTGCCGGGATGTCGTCCTCCTTTGTCGCGCCAACCAGGGGGTGCAGGAACAGGCCATCCACGATTTCCAGGGCACACTTGATGATGTATTCGTGGGCGCGGTGAATCGGGTTGCGAGTCTGGAAACCGACCACCGTTTTCCACTTCTTTTCGCGGAACAGGGCGCGGGATTCTGCCGGGTCAATTTGATAGGTGGGGAAGCGGGGGTCCGCTTCACGCTGGAGCAGCCAGACGGGGCCTGCCAGATTGACGCCGCCCTGCTTGTAAACGACGGCCACACCAGGATGCTTTTCTTCGTTGGTGCGGTAGACGTGCAGGGCCTCGTGCATCTTGTCGTAGGTGTACTTCTCGGTAAGCTGCAACACCCCAACAAAGCGCCCGGTTGAGTCGTCCAGGCGCACCAGCCCCCCTGCCTGAAGAGGGGCTGCTACCGCCTCATCCACCGATAGCGTAACGGGGATCGCCCAGGCCAGTCCGTTTGCCAGGTGCATCTCGTTGACGACACGGGTGTAGTCCGCCTGACCCATAAATCCAGTCAGCGGGCTGAATCCCCCGATCGCAATCATCACCAGATCCGACACTGCCCGCTCATCTAGCTGAATCCGGGGCAGATGATCGGCCTTGTCGAGAAACTCCGCCTTCTGTTCAGCGGTGGCAATCCGGTTAATTAGTTGACCGCCGTGGGGGGCGATCGCATCGATTGGCTGGCTCAAGGTGTATCCCTCTCTCGCTGCGTCAACAAAACTTCACACCCTATCCTAGTACGGGGCGTTCCACAGTAACACAGGAGATTTATGCGGGATTTTAACCGCGCGGCTCAATCACGCCACCCCCCAGGAGGCGATCGCCCTCATACCACACCGCAGCCTGCCCCGGCGTAATTCCAAACTGCGGCTCCTCAAAGGTGATACGGACTCGACTGGCCATTTCGTCCAGGGGAATTACCGTCGCAGCTACGGGAGCCGAACGATAGCGCACCTGGACTTCGGCGCGAATGGGCGTTTTGGGAGCGGCGATCGACACCCAGTTCACGCGCTGCACGGTGCATTCATTGTCGTGAACGGCAATGCGATCGCCCACAATCACCTGATTTTTCGCCACGTCAATGCCCACCACGTAGAGCGGTTCGGCAGCGGCAATGCCTAATCCCTTGCGCTGACCAATGGTGTAGTGGTGGATGCCGTCGTGCTGACCGAGAACTCTGCCGGTGCGATCGACGATATCCCCCTGCTTGGGAGCCAGATACTTATCCAGAAAATCGCGCATGGTGCCGTGAGCCTCCACCAGGCAGAGATCCTGGCTTTCCGGCTTCTCTGCGGTGTGCAGACCAAATTCCGCTGCCACCTTGCGAGTCTCGGTCTTCGTCTGGTCACCCAGGGGAAAAAGGACGCTCGCCAGCACGTCCTGCGGCAGATCGTAGAGAAAGTACGACTGATCCTTATTGCTGTCTACCGCTCGGCGCAGCTCGTACCGTCCCGTTTCGGGATTCTGTGTAATCCGGGCATAGTGACCCGTGGCAATCTTGTCAATGCCCAGTTCCTCACGGGCATAGCGTAGCATCGGCCCAAACTTGACGGACTTGTTGCACTGGGAGCAGGGCAGCGGTGTCACGCCAACCGCGTACCCGCCTACCAGGTAGTCCACAATATTTTCCTGGAACAGATCCCGGCTATCCACAATATGGTGCGGCACCCCCAGGTCTTCGCACAGCCGTGCTGCATCCATCATGCCCTCTGAGCAGCACTGGCCCTTGCCCTTCATCAGCCACAGGGTAACGCCCACCACCTCATATCCCTGGTGGTGCAGAATGGCAGCGGCAGCGGAGCTATCCACGCCGCCCGATAGACCGACAACGACCTTGTTCATTGGACTGTTTAACGGAAGAGACTGTGAAAATTTTGCTCGGAGAGCACTAATCATCAACCTCAAGGCTAACATTTAAGCTGTTTTTTTGTGGGCGATCGCATCACGGTCCGCTAAGGGGATTAATCGCCCCTTTCCCACTCATCCACTCATCCACCCATCCACTCATCCACCCTCTCACTTCTGACAGGCAAGCACCCTGACCTCCCGACTTAACCGCTCCTCTAGTCGTTCTTTCTCCGTTTCGAGATCGTACCTCACCTGGAGATTCATCCAGAATCGCTCTGATAACCCGAAGTATCGGGATAAACGCAGGGCAGTGTCTGCGGTGATCGATCGCTTTCCCTGCACAATCTCGTTGACTCTTCTAGGAGGAACACTGATGTCCTTCGCCAAACGATACTGGCTGATCTGCGTGACATCCTCTCCCGCTAACCCTTGCGAGTCTAGCAGGAGCTTCCCAATCTCACAATTGAGAGTTGCTGCTTCGCAGGCATCCCAACGGATAAGCCTCCACAGCCAGAGAACGGCAGTCCAACCGTCCTATAAGCCCGTTTCAAAATGTTGATTCCCGAATTCCAATCCCGGTCAATCACCAACCCGCAGTGAGGGCAGTCATGAACCCGAACAGACAAGGTTTTCTCAACCCGTTCACCGCAGCCCGAACAATCAATGCTGGTGCCCTTTGGGTCATCACCCACTGCCCGCTTGCCGCGTTTTACCGCTACTGCTTGCAGGATAGAGAGGAATGCGCCCCATGCAGCATCCAGAATCGACTTTGCCAGTCGGGTTCTGGCAAGTCCCTTGATGTTCAAGTTCTCAAACGCTATCAGGTCGTACAGGCTGCAAAGCCTGTACGACCTGATAGTGAAACGCTTTGCGCTGACGAGCAACGTGCAGATGCAGCCGCGCAACCTTGTTCGCTTGCTTCTGATAGTTCTTCGCCCCCTTCTCCTTCCGCGCCAATTTGCGCTGCTGTCGGGCCAGTTGAGCCTGAGCATTGCGGAAGTATTGAGGTACTTCCACCGCCTGCCCGTCCGAGGTGGCGAGGAATTTCTCAAGTCCCACATCAATCCCGACTGCACTTTTCACCGCTTCGACTGGCAACAGTTCTGGCACAGTGCCATCTTCCAGCGAGAAGCTGACATACCAGCCATCAGCTTTTCTCAATATCGTCGCTTGCTTGATCACAAATCCATCTGGGATTGGGCGATGCAGAATCACCAGCACCTCACCAATCCGAGACAGCTTCAAGACATTGCCCCTCAAATGCACTCCTGCCTTTGGGTGGTTCACCCTGGGAAACGTGAAGGAGCAAATGTCACCCCGTTTCTTGAATCTGGGTCTGCCCCCTCGTTTGCCATTCTTATCGGGGAACAGCCACCGCTTCCAGGCTTTGTCTAGCCGCATCAGGTTTTGCTGCTGACAGTCAGCGTAGATGCCTTTGTATTCGGGAAATAGTTCTTTCGTTTGCTTTAACTCAAATGCTTGCGTGTAGTAATCAACAGGCGCTCCCACTTCTCCAATCGGCTCTGCAACAATGCTGCATCGGGCAATTGGAGCGCGAGTGCGGTTCAACCAGTCCAGCCGTTGTCCCAATGCGTAGTTCCAGTGCCGCCGCAACAACTCTCCCCAGACCTCCATTGTGGATGCCTGGTCAGCAGTCGGCTTTAGCCTGTACTGATAGGTGAGTAACATTGTACTAGTTTAGCATTGGCAATATGCAGTACAAGCAAGACTACCGCTGTGTTTACAGTCTCAACATACATCTGGTGCTGGTCACAAAGTACAGACGAAAAATGATCAACCAGTCCATCCTGAAACGGCTCAATAAACGCCTCAATGAAATCTTTGATTCCACCTGCCATAAGTGGGGATGCAACCTGACCGAATCTGACCGAATTTAACGGAGAACCTGATCATGTTCACCTTCTCATCAGCTATCCGCCCGATGTCGCAATCAGTAAATTAGTTAACAACCTCAAAACGGTATCAAGTCGCTTGATTCGCAAGGAATTTGCAGAGTATGTTAACTCCATCTACAGCAAGCCCATTTTCTGGACAGGAGCCTACTTCGTGGCTTCGACGGGTGGCGCAATGTTGGAACAGATTAAGGCTTATGTTGAGAACCAGCAAGCTCCTGGTGAATAAGGGGGCATCGAACCCCCTCAATCACCACTCCTATCCCCCTCACCGCCAAACGCTGTCGCGTTCTGGCGGGAGTACCCCGGAGAAATGAGATGGGTCACATTGTAGTTCAAGATACAGAATATATCCGAGAACCTCATCATATTGTAGACAGAAATTAGTAGGTCTGAGGGTGATTTGGCGTGATCACCTTGATTTATATTCCTCGTGTGAGGCGTTAGCGCAGTCTGCTAACGCCTCTTGGTTTATCAACTGTCTCCTCAGAATACCTGCTGAAATAGGAGGTATATGTGTCTCAGTTTTTGTCAATTCAAGTCCCTGCAATTCAATATTAAATGCTCATAGGCATTTAACAACAGTTAAAGGAATCACCTCGCAAAACATGAGAGAGGTTTGTTTTGGTTGTCTTTAAAGAAACATGATGCTGATGAATAAAGATCTAAATACGGAGATCAACATACTGGAAGTAAAGAGTATGCTTCCTCAAGCATAGTGATTGCCAGCTTCAGAGTTTTTCTCTTGAGTTTTGCAATGACTGTTTAGGACAGATTTCAGGATAAAAACAGCCTGTCGAATGACGGAGTTCTTTGGTTTCTTGATTCAACTTTTTCTAGAAGATAATGGGTTCGATTTCACTTTACTTAGAAGAGTTCCTTTGGTATCACCACTTAGGTCTACTGGCTGCTCAAGAGAGCCAAGATTTCGCCGAGTATGACTTAGATGTACAACTTGTTTGTCCAGATTATCACACCCAGGGATTAGATAAAGTTGCCAAAGGCGAAGCTGATTTTGCATTATCTGAACCGATTCACACACTTCCACTGCAAGTCCAGAATCAACCAATAGTCGCAATTGCTCAACTTTTCGAGTTGCAAGGTAGCAGCGTCATGGCACGATCCGATAAGGTGCTAACAGCAGCAGACTTCGCAGGGAAACGACTTGGATATCCAACAGCGCCTGGTCCAAACGGTCCGGCAATCCTTCAGCAGGTGGCTAGAGCATATGGAGTAACATTGGTCCCTACTAATATTCAGCGCGTTGTTATTGGCAGTGATTTGATTCGAGCATTAGAGCAGAATACAGCAGATATTGTTCTAGTCACTGCCCAGCACAGTATTTTGTTTGCTCAACAAAAGAAGCTTTCAGTAAATATTTTCTTGACAGAAGAAGCTGGTATTCCGAGCTTTGGTCATAATGTTTTGGTAACTCGCCAGCATGTTATTGATACACAACCTAATCTGGTTCAGCGATTAGTGAAGGCGATCGCTCAAGGGACACAACGGGTGCAGGCTGACTCGGACTACGCTCATTTTCTGGCACAGAAATACATTTCATATCCTGCTGAACTGGGAGAAGCATTCCTGCAACAAACACTCCCTAGACTGACCAATAATCTACAGCAGCCCTCAAATCTATGGGAGCGTGTGCAGAACTGGATGTTTGAAACAGGACTATTGAACAAAACTGTTACATCTGATTCTTTATTCACTAATCAATTCGTGTTGAATTCAGTCTAAGCGCTGTCTGAGTTTCAAAGCTTTTTTACGTCGTCTAAAGGAGTTATGGATATGGATCGTCGTCATTTCCTTCAATTTTTTCTGTTGGGGGCAGGTTTAGTTGCCTGTCAATCAACTGTTTCTACGACCAGCAGTCCTTCGCCAGAAGCTCCTGCTGACTCCGCCTCAAGTAGTCAGGATGCGCTGGATGAAATTAAAGCACGTGGCAAAATGATCGTCGCGATTGATCCAACGTTTGCCCCCTTCGAGTACACTGACTCAAGCGGCAAAATTATAGGCTACGATCCGTCAATTTTAGAATTAATCGCAAAGGATTTGGGTGTTGAGATCGACTATCAACAAATGGCCTTCTCTGGGATTATCCCAGGACTGATTGCGGGTTCTTTTGACTTCACTGCAAGTGCTCTGTCAGTTACCGCAGAGCGTGCCCAAAAGATTGACTTCACAATTCCTATGGCAGAAGGAGTCAATGTAGTTTTAAAGCGTGCTGACGACCCCTCCATTGCCAGCAGCGACCCAAGCTCTCTTGCGGGGAAACGTCTGGCAGTCAAGGCAAACACCCAGCCTGAAGGGGTGTTAAAAGGGATCAGTGACAAACTGACCTCAGAAGGAAAATCTGCTATCGAATTCCTAAGTGTCGATACAGTCGAACAAACGATTTCGGCACTGGCGACCAAAAGAGTTGATTTTGTTGTCGATGACCAGATTGTTCTCGCTCAAGTTGTTCGTGAGCGCCCAGAGGCGAAACTTGAGATTGTGGGACCTATTGGTCCTAAAACCTACATTTCCTGGGGCACGAATAAGAGCGATCCCAAATTGAACGCCTATCTCAATGAACAGATTAAGAAGCTTAAAGCAGATGGCACGCTGAAGAAGCTGCAAGAACAGCACTTTTTTGGGATTACCTTCGATCAATTGCCTGATGCCGACTTTATTCCTAAAAGCTGACGGTTGAGGCATCCCCAATGGAAGAACTGAGACAACTTCAAGCATCCTTACCCCAACTTCTGGCAGGGGCTGTGGTAACAATACAGTTAACGCTTTGCTGTATTGTCGTGAGCTTTTGTGCTGGCGTGATTTCTGTTGTGCTTCAGCTCTCCAAGTCTCCCATCGGTTACTGGCTAAGTCGTATATATGTCAGCATCATGCGGGGTACTCCGTTGTTGGTTCAACTATTTGTTGTCTTCTTCGGATTACCCTTAATTGGCTTTCAGGGACAAGCATTTGCATCGGCGGTGCTGGCGATCGGACTCAACAGTGGAGCTTACGTGACTGAGATCTTAAGGGCAGCGATTCTGGCGATCCCAACCGGACAGATTGAGGCAGCACGAACGATTGGAATGTCACCACCACAAATTTGGCATCGAGTTATACTGCCTCAAGCATTTGTGATTAGCTTACCTGCTCTCACCAATGAGTTTACGATTGTCCTGAAGTCAACACCGCTCGCATCAGTTGTGGCTGTAACAGAACTCACCTTCACGGGGCAACTCATTGTGTCTCGAACCTTCCGTCCAACTGCAATCCTACTCGCTGTCGCTTTAGGATACGTCGTGGTTTCTCTGCTTTTTTCTCAGTTTTCTCGATGGCTTGAGTACCGCTTTGCAGAGTTCAAACTGAGTAACTAAGGAGCAATTGCATGGACTGGAAGTTGATGATCGATAGCATTCCCCTGCTCCTGAGTGGATTGCGATGGACGATTGTGATTTCTCTACTCGGAATGCTGCTTGCTACCGGGATGGGGATTGCTTTAGTGATGATGAGGCGATCGCCCTTACCCTTCCTACCCCTAATTGCACGAATTTATACAGAGATTATCCTGGGGGTTCCCATCCTGGTGCTGCTCTTTGTGATTTTCTTTGTACTACCCAATATTGGCATCCTCATCGATCCCTTTCCTTCAGGACTGCTAACCCTGATGTTGCACTATTCTCCGTATATTGCAGAAGTCATTCGAGGTGCATTAGAAGCCATTCCGAGAGGGCAAATTGAGGCAGGGCGTGCGATCGGGATGTCCTCTCAGGAAATATCTCAAAGTATCGTCATTCCCCAGGCTATTGGGCTGATACTCCCTCCTCTAACAGGTCAGTTTATTGGGCTGATCAAGGATTCAGCAATTCTTTCGGTAATTTCCGTGCCAGAATTAACCTTTATGGCAAAGCAAGTAATCTCCAGAACCTATGCTCCGTTTGAAATTTATGTCCTGATTGCGATTGGTTATTGGGTTTTGACCTTTGTCCTGGAGTTAATTTTGCGCCGATTCGAGCGTCACTTTACCGCTTACCGCTACAGTTGACCCTATGAGAGCCTGCATTCCTGCAATTCAGACGGAGACGCTGCACAAATCCTTCGGCACGTTGACCGTGTTGAAGGACGTTTCACTCAAGGTCATGCCGGGAGAGGTCGTTTGCATTTTGGGTCCATCAGGATCAGGCAAATCAACATTACTGCGTTGCTTGAACTGGCTGTCCCCGCCAACAAAGGGAACCATTCGCATTAAGGGACAATTGATTGGAATCAAAGAAACACCGGAGGGGAAAATTATTCCTCAGTCAGAGGCAGAACTACGAGCCATGCGGAGTCGGATTGGCATGGTGTTTCAAGGATTTAACCTCTGGCCTCACCGAACAGCATTAGAGAACATAACCGAAGGACTGATTGTGGTAAGAAAGATGCCGAAAAAAACGGCGAGGAAACTGGGGATGTATTTTCTTGAACAGGTAGGTTTGGCTGACAAATGGGGCGTTTATCCTTCCAGGTTGTCCGGTGGACAACAACAACGGGTTGCGATCGCTCGTGCCCTGTCAATGGAACCTGAAATTCTCCTGTTTGACGAACCCACCAGCGCCCTTGACCCGGAGTTGGTTGGAGAAGTCTTATCTGTGATGCGCGACCTCGCGCTCAAACATACCACGATGCTTGTCGTTACGCATGAAATTGGCTTTGCTGCCGAAGCAGCCGACCGAATTGTATTGATGGATCAAGGACAAATCGTAGAAGAAAATACACCAGGAGAATTTATCCGCAATCCCAAAGAAGAGCGATCGCGTCAGTTTCTCAACCACTTCCTCAGCCGCAATCCATTCAACTACATCACTAACGCGTAAAGCCAGGATCATGGAACTCTCTTGCGATAAGCTTGATTTGAACTTGCTGGACGACTTGAGCATATCTTACGAATCCGTAAATACGCTCAACAATGTCATCATTCAACTCACGGCTATGGGTAAAACAGGATTTGGGGAAGTTTCCCCTCATGCTGCCTATGGAGAAACTCAAACGACCGTCATTGCTGTTTTGCAATACCTGAAGGATGAATTAAAAAATCACTCTGATCCCTTTCAGTTCATCGACATTCTGGAGCGATTGGACGAAATGTTAGAGGGTCACTATGCAACAAAAGCAGCAATAGACATGGCGTTGTATGATTTAGTCGGACAGTTGTTAGGGGTGCCACTCTATCAACTTTTGGGACTCAATCCCAATAAAACAACTTGCCTGACTTATACGATTGGCATCGATACTGTGGAGCGCATGGTGCAGAAGGCCATCGCTGCCAGCAGATACAAGTATCTAAAGATTAAGCTTGGAAGTCCCTACGATCAGGAAATAATTACAGAAATTGCAAAAGTCACCTCTTCAATTTTGAGAGTTGACGTGAATGGAGGGTGGGAAGCCCGTCATGCCATTCGTTTTATTAACGAAGTTCTTGTCCATCATCCAGTTGAATTTATTGAGCAGCCGCTGGCCCCACATGATGTTCGAGGAATGAAACTACTTTATGCCGAATCATCCCTACCAATCGTTCTCGATGAGAGCATTAGCGGCATTGACAGTATCCTGTATCATGCTGATTTTGTTGATGGTGTCAACATAAAGTTGATGAAGTGTGGGGGTATTCGGAATGCACTCAAAATGATTCACCTGGCAAGGTCACTTGGCCTGAAGGTGATGTTGGGTTGTCGCGTGGAAACCACCCTTGCAATTACTGCTGCCGCACATCTCACTCCCCTTGTTGACTTTGCAGATCTAGATTTACATCTCATCGTTGATCAAGATCCCTTTATCGGTGCGACACTAGACCAGAATGGAAAGTTTGTTTTACCTACGGCTCCTGGGCTAGGAGTAAAAACAAGAACCTGAAGTCGGCTGAATTGTATCTAATCCACATCCGTCTACTGAAAGTCGGTACGTTCTACCTAAGGAGTTTAAGATGACAGACCTTTCGCAGTATGGTAGCCCTTACAACTGGATGTCTGATACTGTGGTTCACTCCCAAAAGAGTGACTCAGTGATTATCAACGATTTGACGTTGCAGGGCGATGCTGAGGAGATGGCAGGAGTATTGATTTCTGAGGCAGATAAGATTGCGATCGCCAAGCACTTAAGTGAATCAGGTGTCCGTAGAATGTCTGTTTTAGGCTACTCTCCATGTCCTCCTGATGAGGAAATTAAAACGATTGAAAAAATTCTTGGCTTGGGATTGCCGATACAATTCGGCTCCTTCGTGAAGTCTGAGTATGAAATTGATATTGCTGCCGAAATCGGCTTGTGGGGAGTGACAATCCTGATCCTCAGCAATGAAGCGGCGTTACCCCGTGGTAAAACAGGGGCTGACATCATTGATCGAGTCAAGCATATGACAGAATATGCAAAAGCGAAAGGACTGCACACCTGCTTTATGGCAATGGATGCAACCCGTTGCCGGATGGACTTCCTTGAGTCAATTGTTAGGGCTGCGGAACCAACCTGCGATGAAATTACGATTGCCGATTCTTTAGGCGTTGCCTCGCCTTACGGTTTTCAATTTTTAATTCAAAACGTCTGTCAATGGACTCATTTACCCATCCAGGTTCACTGCCATAACCACTCCTCGATGGCAGTAGCGAATGCGATGGGTGCAATTCTGGGAGGTGCAACAGTTATCCATACGACTGTCAACGGAATGGGCGAATTCGCCGGACTGCTCCCGCTAGAAGAGTTGGTTGTATCACTTTCAATGCACCTGAATGTATCCACTGGGATCAAATTTGAGAGTTTGAAGTCTTTATCTGAGCTGGTGGTCAAAGCCACGGGAGTACCCATCAGCATCCAAAAGCCAGTTGTGGGCGATCGCGCTTTCTGTATTCCTGAAACTGAGGAGATTCAAGAAGCTCTATATGCTTTAGAGGAGAAAGGCATTCTGAAGGAGAGCCTAACCTACCCGCCTGAACTAGTAGGCAATCGCCTCTCAATGTCAATTGGTCGTCGATGTAATGAGTACACTGTTCGATACAATTTAGGCTTGCGCGGTTGGACAGCAGGTTCAGAAACAATTCAAGGTATTATTCAAGCAATTCGTGAGGTTGCTTGGTTACAGGATGGATATTATTTAATGAGTGAGGATGAGTTCTTTGACTTGATTCAGAAAAAGAACTTCCAGCTTGAACCGCTTCAAGTGAATCAACCAACCTATGTCTGAGTGATCCAGGTTGGCAGGGAGCTAGGAGAGCTAAAGTACTTCTAACTCTCACTCAATCAAGAATTGTTATTGGCTTTTTTAGAGAATCATGGTAGAGCTTGTCACAGTCGGTGAGCTAACACTTGATCATATCGTTCTCCCTGATGGAACCGTCAGAAGTAACGTTGTTGGTGGGGGGTGTCTCTACTCAGCCATTGGTGCCCAGATTTGGGATATGAATGTAGGAATCCATTCTGTAGCAGGAGAAGTCTTCTTCCATAGAATTATTAGAGAAATTAAAGACCGTGGAGTTGATGCCACTGGTATTAGTACTGTCCCTGGCAACGGTCTAGAACTTTGGCTTCTACATGAAAGTGAAACAAACAAGCAACAAATTCCAAAATTATCATCTGCAAAGATTGATGAACTTGACGCGGCAAGAGCGCCATTGCCAGAGACATACCGCTATGCAAAAGGATTCCATCTTGCCCCCCAAAGTGTAAACGGGCATTTGAAAAGCCTACATTCTCTTCAGGATCTTTCGCCGAGACCTTTTATCAGTCTTGATATTCAAGCAGATTCTATGATTGACAGTTTTCAATATGCTGATTTATCCTTCTGCTCACAAGTAAGCGTTTTTCTCCCTAGCCGGGAGGAAGTTACCCAAATTTGGAGTATTAATCATCTGCAAGCATGGATGAGTTCTGTCACTTCTAACAATCAATGCTGTGTCGCTGTCAAGATGGGTAGCGAGGGATCATTGGTACTAGATCCCTCCAGTGGTAAAATCTTTCAAATTCCAGCTTGTAAAGCGGATGTGGTTGACACCACAGGCGCAGGAGATGCTTATTGTGGTGGCTTTCTAGCTGGCTTGGTATTAGGTAGAAGCATTGTGGAGTGCGCAGCAATGGGTACTGTTTCTGCGTCATTTATTGTTGAAGCATATGGAGCGTTAGACGTATGCCCTCCCTCAACAGCACGACGTGATAATCGCTTGAAGGAGGTGCTTAGCAAGATTTGCGATTCGTGACCTGAAAACTGGGTGCAAGCCCCGTCCTTCTAAGACGGCTTTTTAGGGATCTTGAGTCTACGAATTAGCTCTCTTAAAACATCTGGCTTAGATCTTTTAATCGCCTCGCAGTAAGTTTCCAGCAGCGTAAACTCTTCATCAGTTAATCGGAAAAATACGTTCTTTTTCACGGACATCGTATATCACCTTAGCGTACAATTGCACTATGAAGCTACGCTACCGCTTCCGAATTTATCCGAATGCTGAACAGGTCAAATCGCTGTCACGGCTGTTTGGCTGCACTCGCGTTGTATGGAATGATGCTTTGGCCTTTTGCCAGGATGCTTGGAAGCAGGGAGTGAAGTATCCCGGTTCCAGTGCGAAGATGGATTTAAGCGTCAGGGAGTGGGAGTGTCTGTTTTGTGGTGCGATGCACGACAGAGACGTTAACGCTGCTCTGAATATCAAAGCCGCCGGGGGACACTCGGAGGCTCAAAACGGACATGGAGGAAGACGTAAATCCAAGTTCGACTTGGTAGCAACCTGTGAAGTGTCAACCCATCTATTAGGAGAACAGCTATGTCTGAACTTCTAGATAGGGAATCCCCGTTGCTTCAGCGCGGGGAGGATGTCAATGACCAATTCAGTTGGACCACATGGGCCAGCCTGCGCGGTGTCAAGCCGCTTGACTGGCGCTCCTAGCCCTCCCCACCGCATAGGCGGATAGAGTATCTCGGAGGCTTAGATGAGGCTCTTCAGGTAATTCCGCCATCCACCAAACTCAGAAATCTCTGGTACACCCGCGATCGCAAACGGTTCTCCCAAAAACCCCTTCACCCAGATCCCATCCTCCAGTTCAACATTGCCGATAGCCAATGGTGGCGGCACCAGATCGACAAAGCGACCAAAGCCAGCTACAGGCAGTTGCCACACTTCTACTTCAATTGCCACCCCCTCAGCATCGCGCACCATGCTGGGCTTTGGTACAGCGCTTCCTGTTAGCGCATAGAGGCGATAGCAGGGAGCTGTGCGACAGGCTCGTATCAGTTCGCCTCCCAAGTCTGTGAGTTGATAGTTTAACGGTTCCCCACTCAGATGCGCTCCCACAACCGCGATCGACACCCCCTCCTTAACTTCGATCTGTTCCTGTGAATAATCTGGATAAGCGTGAGCTGTGGCTCCGAGCGGTAAGGCAGCCTTGCGGTGGAAAGCAGCTCCAATGCCTGTCACAAGGGGTTCTTGAAAGGACTGTCCCAGGATTGTAATTCCTAACGGTAAACCATCTTTCCTAAAGCCATTTGGGACAGCCACTCCGCATAACCCCATCAGGTTGACAAAGTTAGTGTAGGTTCCAAGGTTTGCATTGAGGCGAATGGGATCGGCTGCAACCTCTTCCTTGCGATAAATCGTTGGGGCAGTAGGAACAATCAAAACATCCATTTTGTCCCACTCTCGCCACGCCATCCGTTTGAATTCCGCTACCTGATACTGAGCTGCAAAGGCGTCTTCTGCCCGGTAACTCTGAACAGTAGAGAGAATTTGTCTCGTCACCGGATGCAGCTTGTCTTCCAGCCCCTGAATGTGAGGCTGAAGATTCATCGCACGTTCTGCTAACAAAGCACTTTCATACAACAACTTCTGCGTCTGAGCAAATGGAGTGAAATCAATCTCCTGCGGTGTGCCTCCCAATTGCTTCAAGCGATCGATCGCCTGGTTGAACAAAGCTTCTGCGTCCTCGTCGCCAAAAAACTCCAGGTCTTGAGGCTGGGGCACTCCAAAGCGAAAAGGTTTTACTTTTGTCCAACCAGACCAGTCGATCTGGTCCGCCTCCGGCTTAGAGAAGGTGTCTTCTGGATCAAAACCTGCGATGAGCCGCAGTATAGTGACGGCATCTTCACAGGTGAGGGCAAAGACCGAAATAGTTTCTAAAGAACGGGCAACCCCCTTCTCAAAGACCGCCGTATTGCTAATCACTCCAGGTGTGGGCTTCAATCCGACAATATTATTGAACGATGCTGGCACTCGACCTGAGCCAGCCGCATCATTGCCCAGTGCAAAGCTGACGAGTCCCGCTGCCACCGCCACTGCTGACCCCGAACTGGAGCCGCCTGAGATGTAGTCGGGGTGGAAGACGCTGGAGCAAGCACCAAAGGGGCTACGCATTCCCACCAGGCCGAGTCCCCACTGATCCAGATTTGTTTTGCCAATGACGATCGCCCCTGCTTCGAGCAGGCGAGTCACTGCCCTCCCGGTACTTGTTGCCACTCGCTTAGAGGGTGGAAAGGCGTTGGTTGTCGGTAGACCCACAACGTCAATATTGTCCTTGATGGCACAGGGTAGTCCCCACAGCGGCAGGGCAGGGTCATACTCCGCTTCAATCTGTCGAGCGCGGCTCAAGGCTTCCTCTCGGTTCACCAGATGAATCCAGACTGAATCATCTCCTCGTTTAGCAATGCGATCGTAGACTGCCTCGATTACTTGTGAGGGCTTGAGAGCTTTCGATCGATATAGCGTAGAGAGGGTATGAAAGTCCAGGCTGCCTTGCTCCGGTGTCCATTCCATAGCTGCTGTGAGGCTCTAAACAGTAGTTCACCAGCATACTGAACAAACCAACCCGGTTTTTGTAAAGGCAGCGACAGACGAGTAGAAATATTCCTGCCAGGATTTCCTTAGCTTTCTCCGGGGAGGTTCGGTTTGGAAACCTTTGTTCATGGCCTTTACCCTTGGCCCTTTAAAGGAGGGTTCTCTCCTCAAAACACCGCTCTCCTGGTGATCGATATGCAGATGGATTTCTGTGGTTCTGGGGGGTGGTTTGATCTTCTTGGGGTCGATCGCCAACCTTTCCTCGATCTCATTCCTCACCTCCAACCGCTTCTAGAAGTGATGCGGCAACACTCGTTTCCGATCTTCTTTACTCGTGAGGGTCACCGCCCTGACTTAAGCGATCTCAACCCGACGAAAGCGTGGCGGGCCAAGCAACGGGGCTATGGCATTGGTGAAGAGAGTCCTTTAGGCAAAATTCTGGTGCGAGGAGATGGTGGCTGCGAGATTGTTCGTGAACTCGCCCCTATCTTTGGAGAATCGATTGTTGATAAACCGGGAACCAGCGCATTCTATGCAACAGACCTCGATCAACTCCTGCGTCGCCGAGGGATTCAAAACCTGATTTTCACAGGAATTACCACTGATGGTGCAGTTCAATCAACACTTCGGGACGCAAATGATCGGGGTTATGAATGCCTGTTACTGAAAGACTGCTGCGCTTCTGACGTTCCTACTCACCATGCGGCAAAGGTTCATGTTTTGGATCTGGCGGGCGGGCATTATGGCTCGATCACAAACAGCACTGAACTGATTACAGCAATCAAAGGGAAATAGAAACAATGCTACCCAAGGTACAATCTGAGCCTTACTCCTGGCCATTTGATGGCAACTGGACACCTCAAAACACCGCTTTCGTGGTTATTGATATGCAAACGGATTTTTGCAAACCAGGAGGCTACTGTGACCAGATGGGGCTGGATGTTTCCTTGACAGGTGCAGTCATTGAACCCACTCTCAAAGTCCTGAAAACGCTACGGGCGTTGGGGTTTCATATCATTCACACCCGCGAGGGTCATCGTCGGGATTTGTCAGACTTGAACGAGAATAAGCGCTGGCGTTCGGAGCGCTCAGGAGCAGAGATTGGCTCTGCTGGTCCGTGTGGGCTGATTCTCACAAGGGGAGAGGCAGGTTGGGATATCGTGCCTGAACTCTATCCCCTGCCTGGAGAACCGATCGTTGATAAACCGGGTAAAGGAGCATTCTACGCCACAGACTTTGAGCAGATTTTGCATCGTCGAGGCATCCGCAATCTGATTTTTGCTGGAGTTACCAGCGACTGCTGTGTCCACACGACAATGCGGGATGCGAACGATCGGGGCTATGAATGCCTCCTACTTTCAGACTGTAGCGCTGCCCTGGAAGTGTTTAACCACGAAACGATTTTGGAGATTACTCGCAAGGGCAACGGGCAGTTTGGGGCTGTGGCTAATTCTTTGGAGCTGCTAGATGCTTTGCAGTTGGCGAATAATCTTGAAGCAATAGGGTCAGACAGCTTGAATACTGGTCTATCCTCTACTGCGTCGCTCAATCTCCTGCTTTAGGGCAATTAGAGTTGTTCTGAGCTCGTTGCGATAGATGTTGAAGAAAAGACCCCCGTATATTTGATTCGCCCGGATCAACTGTTACTTGATGAGAAATGACAACCTGATTGGCAGATTTAGGCATGATCGTCCAGGTGCCCTGAAGCGATCGCACGTATTAGACGACAATTACTTTTTGCCTTCGTGTCAATTATACGTAGAAGCGATCGGAGCCTACAGTAAGAATTTGAGCATTTGTTCTAGTTGTCGTTTTGCCCAAAAGTAATTGTCGTCTAATACTATGTTCAAAGCTCTGCCATGCTGACCGGGTGGAAGAAACAAAATGCCCTCCAGTTTCTCAATGAGGTGAGCTGTGTTCCACTCCAGCAAGGATTGAGGCATCTGCAAACGGCTTTCAAGAACTTCTTTGCAGGACGGGCGCAGTATCCCAACTTCAAGAAGAAGCGTAATGGGGGCAGTGCAGAATTCACCAAATCTGCCTTCAAGTGGAAAGACGGGAACGTATTTCTGGCAAAGTGTTCGGAGCCATTGCATATCAAATGGTCGAGGCAGTTGCCAGAAGGGGTAGAGACATCCACCGTTACCGTCAGGTTGAATCCTGCGGGACAGTGGTATGTCAGTTTGCGGTTTGATGACCCCAGAGATTTGCAGCTTGCACCCGTGGCTCAGTCGATGGGTGTGGATGCTGGGATTAACAGCCTGGTGACGCTGAGTAGGGTGCATCCCAGTTTTGGGGGGGGGGGGGGGGGGGGGGGGGGGGGGGGGGGGGG
>CAZVXA010000137.1:0-17447 GCA_964630955.1 uncultured bacterium
CAGCTGTTCAAAACCCCCATCAAAAAAACACAAACAAAAACCCCCCCCCCCCGGGGGGGCGGCCCGCGCCCCCCCCCGCCACTGCTTAGTGTGGGTTTTCAAGCAGACATGATATTAGACGAAAATGAAGTCCTGATTGATGGAAATGTTCGTGGTGTCCTTGAGGATGGCGATGCGATCGCGCGTCCCTACCCCGTTGGTGAAGTAAATCTCCGTATCCAGGGCTGCACCACCGATGCCTGCGACGCTCTTAAATTCCAGACTGATATTGGCAGCACTCCCGTTCACTTCGATAAAGTCGGACAGGGGATTCCAGTCATGAATCACGGCATAGCCATCACCGGGTTCAAAGTAGGAAGTGCCCCAGGTACCACCGAGAATAAAGGTGTCTGCTCCGGCACTGCCGTAGAGGTTGTCGAATTGGGAAACGGCACTTGCGGCATTCCCAAATCCATTGATGCGGTCATTCCCATTTCCGCCGACCAGTGTATCGTTGCCCAGTTGGCCAACCAGAATATCGGCCTGATCACCGCCACTCAGATAGTCATTCCCGTTGCCACCCCACAGATAGTCAACGCCATTTCCCCCGTATAGGCTGTCATGGTCGTCACCGCCACTCAGGAAGTCGATTCCTTCGCCACCCATTAACTCATCGTTTCCAGCCTCACCGATTAAGGTATCGTCACCATTGTCGCCAAAAAGTAGATCGTTGTTGGCACCACCATATAAAACATCAGCCTCCGTACCTCCGTACAATGTATCGTTGCCTGTGCCGCCGTAGAGCTTATCTTTACCGCTTCCACCACTCAGATAGTCATCGCCAATTTCATCGTGTGGGCCGCTGAACCCCAGCGTATCATCCCCATCTCCTCCATAAAGGGTATCATTGTCCCAGCTACCAATCAGCACATCGTTACCAAGACCCCCATAAATGGTGTCATTACTATAGCTACCAAAAATTTGATTGTGACCACCCAGAGCGTATATCAGATCATCATTAGACGTATCAAAGAAAATATTGTCGTTATTGTCCAGAGTGATAGACATTATTCTGCTTCTCCCGCGAAATTGGGTAACGATAGATTGCGATTCGTAGATTCATCTTTAGAGAATGTCGCCTGGATCATCGACATTGTTGCCAAAGTTACTTCAATGGAATACCGACTGACGATGGAAAGGTACGAAGTTTTCATCCACATCTCTAACTTAGTGCTCAAATTTGTAACTGTCGTTACCGAAAATGTCAGGACTTTGAAGACCGACAAAGTACTACCCAGGTGTAATAGAATGTCTGGAAATGTCAGGTGAGTGCGGAGTTAAGCGGGAGCCAGTGGGCCTGTTGGAGCTGCGAGAAGATCTGGTGCATCTCCTGCCTCCCCACGAGTTGCTTCAGGTGTTTGCGGCACTCCAGAGCCGATCGCTGATTGAAAAGATAGATACGCTGTTTACGCAGCAGCCAGTGGTGATGGAATATGTTACAGGTTGCTTGATTGAACAGATTGGTGAACAGCTTTGTAATTGGCGGGAGGGGGATGCAACCACCGATCAGCGACTATTTCAGCAATATGCGCTGATCCAGGTGCAGGCAAAGGATTACGTCAGGGATGTCCAGATCCGGTTAATCCTGCAACCGATTCTGGAACGTCTGATGAATCGATTTGGAACCATCGGCGGGATTGAACATCATCTGCAACAGATGCTCCAGACCCTGCGGGCCAGCCCTGTTCACTCCAGGGGCTATGCAGCCGGAAATATTGTGAATTTGCTGCGCCAGTTGGGTGTCGATCTTGGCGGCTATAACTTTTCTCAGCTCACCGTCTGGCAGGCTGATTTGCAGGGAGTCACCCTGTACGATGTCGATTTTTCGCAATCCGACCTATCCAAATCCCGCTTTTCGCAGACCTTCGGCTGGATCCCGGCGATCGCCTTCAGTCCAGACGGTCAGTACTGGGCGGCGGGTGATTCTGCGGGGCTGCTCCACCTCTGGTTTTCCCACCCCCAGCAGAATCAGATTACGATCAAGGCCCATCAGTCTTTTATCTTTACCATCGCGATTTCTCCAGACAGTCGGCTGCTGGTGAGCGGCGACACGGATGGCGTGGTGAAGCTGTGGGAGGTGAAGACGGGGCAGTGTCTGTTGACGTTGAACGCCCATCCCAAGATCATCTGGTGCGTTGTCTTTTCCAGAGATAGCCAGCGGTTTGCCAGCAGTTGTGAAGACGGCACCATCAAAATCTGGGACTGCCAGACGGGGCAATGCCTCCAGACGTTGAGCGCCAATCAGTCCTCGGTGCGCTCGATCGCTTTCACTTCTGACCAGCGGTATCTGGTCAGCGGCAGTGAGGACTATCAGGTTCGGTTGTGGGATCTGGCGCAGGGGACGTGCATCCGCACCTTTGAAGGGCATTCCCATACGGTCTGGACGGTGGCCATTTCCCCCGATGGTAAGCTTCTGGCCAGCGGCAGCTTCGACCAGATGGTGAGAATCTGGGAAGTGAGTTCTGGCAGGTGTCTGCACGTTCTGAGCGGCCATACGAACGCGCTAACTACGATCGTTTTTCATCCCACACTGCCGCTGCTGGCAACCGCCAGTTCCGATGCGATGGTGAAACTGTGGTCGCTGGAGACAGGCACATGCGATCGCATCCTCAGCGACCACCACAATGTCGTCATGGGCATCGCTTTTGCTCCCGACGGTCAGACCTTTGCCACCGGGAGCTATGACAAAACGATTCGGATCTGGGACGTGGCTTCCTGGAACTGTCAGTCCATTTTTCAGGCCAATTCGCTCGTTCACTCAGTGGCCTTCAGCCCAGACAGTAAAACCCTGGTGAGCGGAGGGGATAACGGTACACTGCAATTGTGGGATCTCGAGGCTCAGAAGTGTGTTCAGGTTCTGAAACTGCCGGAGCTTTATGCAGGAATGAACATTCGGGGAGCCAGGGGGCTGACCGAAGCTCAGCAGTCTATGTTGATCAGCCTGGGAGCGATCGCATAAAGATATTGTCGTGATTCTCAAGTCTCAACCACCTGCGTAGACAGCACCACCCAATGATTCTCAGGCGTTTTCCCGGCAACGTAAACGTCCTTCGAAGCTTTACCCAGTCGGTAAATCTGAACGTCAGTGAGATTTGTTTTGATTAGATTTACCAGATCTCGGTAGCGCTGGGCGATCGCCCTTTCCTCATCCCCAAACCAGTCCTGTTCCTGCATGGAACTGCTGAAGAAATCCTCAACGCTCATCTCGTCGGTGGGGGTATTGGGGGCGTGGTCGGTTTTTTGGGCGATCGTCGCGGGGGTCAACATTGACAAACCTGGCTCATCCCAGAGGGCCACCTGAAAGGGAGCGTCAGACTCGCTGACAAAGTCCAGCCCCTCAACCGCAGCCTCAAATTGCTTTACCAAAGTTTGATCATCGTTGATTTCAGTCATAAAACTTGTCTGGAGAAGGGGGTCGGCTTGATTATACTGAAGCGGAAGTGTGATTGCGTGAGGAGGCACCCCAAATGGCCGACCTGAGCCAACTGGAAGAGTTTTCTGTCGAGGATCTGCTGCTGGAGCTAAGAGCGAGGGAAGCCAAACTGAAGGGGGGAGAAGCCACGACGGAAGCTCAGGCAAATCCAGTGCTGCAAGCTTTTGATACTCAGGCGCTGATTGACGAATTGAGGGCGAAGCAGAAGGTCATTTATGGAACCGATGATCGATTGGACGTGTTTCAGGTTACCGATCCAGCAATCCTGAATGATGTTGATAGCGTGGTTGCATTATTTAACGCCAGCGGCATTGTGGATAACGGAAACGGTACATCAACGCTGCAAACTCAAAACTACGGAAAATCTCAGAACCTCTGTGCCAATGAACCATTTCGAGAACAGCCCACAGGTGCTTTCTGTTCTGGTTTTCTGGTGGCACCAGATATCATCGCCACCGCAGGTCACTGTATCAACCAGGCCAATGTGACGACCATTCGATTTGTCTTTGGTTTTCGCATGGTGGATGCATCCACTGCGCAAACGCTGATCAACAACGGAGAGATCTATCGGGGGCTGCGGATTATCGAACGCCAGCTCACCAGAGGCGAGACGGATTGGGCGCTGGTGCAGATCGATCGCCCCGTCCCAAATCACAAAATTGTCCGCATTCGCAGAACCGATAAAGTCGCAGAAAACCAGAAAGTTCACGTCATCGGCCATCCAGTTGGGCTACCCACCAAAGTCGCCGGAAATGCCAATGTCCGCAACAACACGCCCAAGTCCTATTTCACCGCCAACCTCGATACCTACGGCGGCAACTCTGGCTCTCCCGTGTTCAACAGCGATACCCATGAAGTCGAAGGCATCCTGGTGCGGGGCGAGACTGATTTTGTTCGGTCATCCGTCGGAAACTGCCAGATTTCCCTGGTCTGTCCCGACATCGGCTGTCGGGGAGAAGACTGTACCCGTACCACGGAGTTCGCAGGGCTGGTTCCCGGTGGTGAAACACCACCCCAGGAGGGGTAGTATAGCGCTTTGCGCTCAGATAACTGGAGTTTTGGCTATTTTTCTACGATGCCGCGAAACGTTCTCTAAGAGAGCGTTTCGCGGCATATTTGGCTTTAGCGTCGATTTTTTATGAAACGCTGACTGCATCAGCGTTTCATAAAAAATCGACGCAATTTAGTCAAAAGTCCAGTTAGTAATGAGCGGCATCTGATCGCACCCCCGCAGGCAAACCGCCATGACCGTACAGATTCCACTCCAGCGCATTCAGGTACCACCGGGGCAGAGCGTCCTGCTGCATGAGGTCAGTTGGGACGAATTTGAGGAGATTCTGGTGGAGATGGGCGATCGCCGCCAAAAAATCCTTGGTAGACGGAGGGTTTCTGGGAAAGAAGCGTCCCCGCAATCCGTAGGCCAGCAGACCGACGTATTCCCGAACCACCAGCAATCCCCGGTTCTGGCGCGAAATAGAGGAAGGCAGCGGATTGCTGTGGGGAAACACATCAAACCCGAAGCTGCGAAAAGTGAGGAGCGATCGCAGCATATGTGGTGGGTCAGTCACCAATACAATCCGCCGCACACCCTGAGGCTGAAGAATCGCTGCGGTATACTGCGCATTCTCCTCAGTTGTCCGAGAACACGGTTCGCCCCCCAGCGCCTGTTCGGGAATCCCCGTCTGTCGCAGCATCTCCACAATTTCAATGGCATCCCCCGACCCGCTGACAAAAATCAGGGGCGATCGCTGCTTCTGCCACAGATCCGCTGCCACCTGCACGCGATCGGGTCGAAAGGCTGCCCCCCGCCCCAGAACTACGATCGCCTCCGCCGACGTTCCGGGATCTTCAGGAATCAGGGTAGTCAGTCCCCGGTTGCCGAGGGCGATCGCCCAGGGTGTTGGTGCCAGCAGGTAGGCGATTAGCAGTGCCGTCCCCATCAATCTGATGGTTTTTCGGTGGCGATGCGGCAGCAGCCAGGGGAGACTCACCAGCGCCAGCAGGATGGGCAACATCAGGGAGGGTGTGATCAGCCAGTGAAATAGGAACTGCGTGAACGAAACCCAGGTTGCAGTGCTTTTGGTCGGACAAAGTACCGGATCAAGGATGGCCAGGAGGGCAATAGCTGAAGTCATGGGTGTGATAGCTAAGGCTAAACGACAGGAGCATAAATCCTTCACTCAGTAGGTAGGCGTGATTCAGCTTGAAACCCCAAAAGCTGTTCCGCCTGCTGCGCGGGCGGAACAGCTTTTGGGGTTTCAACTTTTTCCACGCCCACTTACTTATTACAGCTTTTTTCAAGCGTGTGCGGTAATAAAGTTTTGGTTGAGATTGGTGCTCCACAAGGCTCTCAAGCAAAATTCTGGTTTTCCCTCAGCGCAAAGTGTTGTAAAACAAACCGAGAGTTTAGGCTATGGTGTGTCTAGTGCCTGTTGATTCACCCATGACGATCGCAACTGTCTCTCCCAAACTACTGCAGCACCCCAACGATGATTTTGCAATGACTTTTGCCCCCCTCTCGCTGGAGGAGGTGTATCGCTTAGCCGACGACCCGGCCAACGGTGCTGTGGTGGTGATGAGCGGCATGGTGCGGCAGCAGACTGACGGTAGAGCGGTCGTCGCACTGGAGTATCAGGCGTATGAACCAATGGCGCTGCGGGTGTTTCAGCAGATTGCAATGGAGATTCGGGAGCGCTGGAGCGATGTCACTCATATAGTCATTCACCATCGGACGGGGCGGTTGGCGATCGGGGAGATCAGTGTCTTAGTGGCGGTGGGCTGTCCACACCGGGCAGAGGCATTTGCGGCCTGCCAGTATGCGATCGATACTCTGAAACATCATGCGCCAATCTGGAAAAAAGAGTTCTATAGCGAGCTAGATGGTACGATCGCCAGCAGTTGGGTGAGTATTGGGGCCTGTGGGGACTGCTGATATGGATGAAATGCCTTCTATCGTTGGCTATTGCCGGGTCAGTACCAGAGAGCAGAGTGAGAATAGTGCTGCCCTGGAACAGCAGATAGCCCGTGTCAAGGCCGCAGGCGCGATCGCTGTATTGGTCGATGTTGAGTCTGGCCGCAGTGATGAAAGGAGTGAATTTCAGCGATTAATGCAACTGGTGAAGGATCGCGCGATCGACAGGGTAGTCGTCACCCGGCTGGATCGACTGACGCGCTCCCTCCCCACGCTACGAAAAACACTTGATGAATTTCAGTTGTCGGGCGTAGCCCTGGTAGCCCTCGATGATGCAATTGATATGTCCACTGCTGCCGGAAAATTCCACATAAATATGCTGGGGAGTTTGGCAGAGATGGAGAGCGATCGCCTATCGGAGCGCATCAGGCGAGGTAAGGAGCATTTCCGCCAGCAACAGAGAGCCAGCCACGCGCCATTTGGGTACATTACCCGCAACTACAAACACGAGCTGGATCGAGAACCATTCCTGAGTTTATTGAGCGATCGCCAGACGCTGAGCCGGGCCGATATGGCAAGGGATTTGATTAATGCTTACTTGACTCTTCAGAGTTTGGGGGGGACGGTACGGTATTTTGTGGAGCGCTACGGATATCAAGAGTTCTGGCAATCTGCTTTGCGTCGATGGCTCACCAGCCCCGTTTTGCGAGGCCACCTAGTTTACTATCCAAAATCGTCTAATCCAGAGATTCACTACAATACGCACGATCCACTGATAAAGGAAGAAGAGAGCCAGAATATCAACCAAATTATCCAGTTCAATCACAAAATTGGGGGGTTTGGGCACCGTCGCGGGCGATACCCCCTAACAGGTTTGGTAAAGTGCGATTGCTGTGGGGGAGGGTGCATCATTGCTAATGGCTCGAAAGGCGTTTTTAAGTATTTTGTCTGTGCAAAATCGCGTAGCAAGGCTTGTACCTGCAATCGTGGGGTCAGGATGGAGCGCTTAGAAGAAGCGGTCTTCAACGCATTAGTTAGCCGCGCCGATGAGATAGCTGCCTTTGCCGATTATGGAACTGAATACCAATCACCAGAATTGGCTGAGTTGTACGGCCAGCTTGCCGTCTTGGAGACGCTGGGCGATAACCCCGCAATTGTCGAGGCCAGAGAGAAATTAGCGCTTCAGATTGAAAGCCTGAATTTTCGTAGCGAGTCGCGGGCGATCGCTGATGAAGGACTACGAGATTTGCTGCTACAAATTACCGCGGATCTGGGTTTTTGGGAGGAGTTGACTCCGGCTCAGAAGCAGCGCTTTCTGCGATCGCTGGTAGAGGCGGTGGTAATTCGAGATGGGGGTATTTTGCGTGTAGCTCTTCTCGTGTAGTGAGGCCCTTTCTGATGGCGTAGTCCAGCATCGCTAGCCGCAATTCTTCTCGCACAGTCAAAACTCGTTTGCGTGTCATGTGCCCCTCAAATTTAGAAAACATCACATCACCAGCAGTTGACCAATGGCTGGTCAGGCGCTATCAGAAATTTCTGAGTGTTCATGTTCAGTCGCTGAACACTGCTGTAAATCGCCAATCGGTAACCACGTCGTTATTGAGCCATCCGCCCGCCTACAAGAAGCCATTCCGTGATCAATTCGGATTAGGGTCAGTCGCTGCCCGCGATCGCGGGCAAAAACATCGAATTCGCTATCGGGCGCTTTCCCGATATAAAAAACAGTGGCACCTGGAACCAGGCGATCATCATCACCAGTTGTTAATGTAGGTGCTGTAGCAATGGGGGGTTTATCATCATCACCATCATCACCACGCGCCGCAATCGCTTGTCCTGTGGGGGTTTCGAGTGGTGATGATGCTGGTGATGATGGCTGGTGATGATCGTCACCAGCCCGCGCATCATCATCACCAGCCATTGCCCAGCAGTACAATTGTCCTCGTTTGGTGCGATCGCCTACCGTTTCCTGAGTAATACCCTGAGATTTGAGAACTGACTGGAGACGTGCGAGATGCGATCGCAGTGCCTGCGGAGTTGCAGGCCACGCCCGCGATTTCTTGGTCGATTCGTCCTCAGCCTTCTCAAGCTCAATCAGAAACTCTTTCACAGTTCCGGTAAACTGCCTGCAGCGCTCCAGTAGCCGCATGATGGCAGATGCAACAGGCGATGCATCTATCAAATCCTCTTGTGCTTCTCTCCGGTTTCGCTCAATCGCAGCTTTGGTAGTGCCAGCCTCTAAATTGAGAGCATCATCGACGGCCATAGCGATCGCGCTCAGTCCAGAGATGCGATGGTTTACCCGTTCAATAGGGGTGACCGCTAGCGAATGAGACAGACAAGTTAGGAGAGCGCCGAGTAATTGTGGATGTGATGTTTCCCATTGGGCATCCAACTCAGCCATGTCTACCAGCTCGGCTGGAGGAGTGCAGTTAATCACAACTGAACGAGAAGCTAAATCGGGCCGATTCAGCAGAGATACCAGGCCAGTCATGATGCCCGACCGTTTGTATTCTCTGGTGAACTCGTCTCCGTCAGTGTGCAGTTTCCTGTGGGTGAACCCTCCTCCAGTCGATAGCGTACAGAGGCTATCGGATTGGTCAGCGCTGAGCGTTGATAGGTTGTCCAGCGTGATTACCCATCGCCCCGCCACATGTGCCGCCAGGTCGCGGTCTTCCGGGACATTGCGCGGAGCATTGCCACTGGTTGGATCTACCAACGATTTGAGCCGCCTCATAATGGTGGTTTTCCCCGATGCCTCCGGCCCCGCCAAAAAAGCCAGTAGTTTATCTCCGTCAGGATCGCTCAGCGCATTGAGCGCCCACGCAATCGCCAGGGGCAATGAATCTGGCTCGATGTTCAGATGTCGGGTCAAATCCCGCAGGTCTCCCCCAGCAAGGGGGACAGGCAGGGGCTTTAGAGTTTGGGGCCGGATGAAACGCACCGGGCAATAATCGGTTACCTGCCACCCGCGAGACGAAATCTCGACTACCAGACCATCATGCCGAGCCAAATCGAGGTACAACTTATCCTCAAATTTTCCCACCCGTAGAAAGACTTGATGAATTGCAGTCCCCCGCGCCGCGCGCGCCTCTACCAAATCGACTACTCGTTGGAGGGAATCTCGTTTAACAATGACCTGATTTTTTTTGAATAGTTCGTCAATCAGCCAATGCTTAACCTGCCGCGATTGGATTGGATAAGTGATGAACCGTTGGCCGCCATCGACAGGAATGTCTATATATTCATCGCCTGCTGGTGACCGGAACCAGCCCCCGCCCTGAGTAACCGCATCCTCAACGATCGCCAGCAAACCAACTTCGCTACCCGATTGCTGCGGCTCTTTTTTTTTCGGCTCCTTTCTTTTCTGTGGAGCCAGCGCGATCGCTGACTCATGCCGCCATACGTGCCACTGCTCAAACTGCCCAGCCGGTTTCCATCCTGGTGTATGCGATCGCCGCCGAGTGCTGCCACAGTAGGCGATCGCCCGATCAAATCGGCATCCACTGGATGCGCGGCATATAGGGCACGGCGCGTCTGCCGTGGCTGCTGGCACCGTGCCGATCCGTGATGCATGATCGATCATGCTACCTCCCCGCGCACCTGCGCTGTGGCTGCGATCGCGTCTGCGTATGCGTCCAGAGCGATCTGAGCGGCATCGATCGCCACGTCTATCGACGGTACACCCCCCCGGATGGTGATCACGATCGTGTGCGTGTGGGGCGCGGCATCGATCGCCACATCAGCGATCAGCGGATCGTCTGGATCGCAGATGCCGCACCATGTCCAGCGATCGATCAGGGGTAGGGTGGAAAATTTTTGGTGTATCATAGTAGAATCTCTGTGGAAAATAATTTTGGTGGGGGGATGTGCTGTCCCCCCTCTTTTTTCGACTGTAGGGCGATCTCGCTGCGATCGCCAGCACCCCAAATTTAATGGTTAAGGGCGGGTTAAGGGGAAATTTTACCTCTGCCCTTACCTCTGCCTGGATAGTCTTTCCGTTTTCCCCTCTGCCACAAATGCTTTTTCCATCTTTCAAGCTTGAATCGGTTTGATTTGGCGATTAGATATTGCTCAAAGTTGGCTATATTTTGCCGATGATCGGTCCATACCGACTCACACAAATCATGCCAAAAATAGATAGCAGGAAAAATTTCCTCATCCCATCCAAGTAATTTTTCTTGGACAGATTCAAAGCGATCATGAATTGCTTTGATTTCTGTAGACGAAAGGCTTTCCCACGTCCTCACTTTGCCGCCAACAATCGCTTTCCCCGCTGCGTGGTAAAGGCAAATATCCCACAGTTCCTTTGCCTCACGCTCACTGGGGCTTTCCCAGGATTCAGCCAACAGTAAGGTTAAGGCACTCAGGCACTCTTCTAAAATCAATTGTTCCAGTAGCTGCGATCGTTGCTCAAAAGGAAAAGAAGCACCGATTACCGATTCAAAGCGAGCGCTAATTTGATCCCATGATTCAGCAATCATCAATCCTAATTGTGCGTAGTAGTTAGCGTGAACTTTGATGAATTTGAGTTCGTCATGGGTCAATTTTTCTTGAATGGTCAGGCGGCGATCGCCATACAATTCATCCAAGTAAATTCCGATAGCAAGCCATTGACGATGAAATCTCAGAAGCTCTTCCTCATCTATTAGCGATCGCAGGGAAGCCCAAATTTCTTTTGGGGGCAACTTTTTGACATACGGAGCAACTTCCCTGCAAAGCTCCCCCGCCTTAAATTTATTGCGTTTTAGCATACCTCTACCCATGTTTTTTGCATCTCCAGAACTACCAGTTCTGGAGTTTTGAAAAAGATGGAAAACATATTTCAGGGATGGCGATCGCGCCTCCCTACTTACCTTTAGCAGGTGGATACTTCTCAGGGTACTTTGATCTGACGGCCTGCTCGATCAGAAAAGCAGCCAGATTTGCAGTAGGTCTGCCTTCCTCATCTGCCCATTTCTCAAGGTCAGCGGAAATAGAATCAGGCAGCGTCACCATGACTCGCTTACTCACACTCGTTTCCACGCGGGTTACCTCCCAATGGTAATGCGTTCAATCTTAAAAACTACTATCAGATAGCAATCAGTAAGAAATTAGTTGCTATCCGATAGTAATGTCATGCTACCATCAAATCACCTGGAACGATCCAGCAGATGATCGCCCATCAGGAGGTGAAGCGGATATGAATTAAGGCTCGATTTCTGTTAGTTCCAACAATCCAAGTTTTCACCAGCGGGGTCAGTGCCGGCAAGCTACTCCCCCCCGCTGGTTCCCTCTTGCCTACTTGCAATAAACAGAGGTATTCCAATTATGCCAAGAAGTAGAGGCTCAAATATCGGCCACATCCTGGGGATATGGATGATTCTTCTCGCTCTCTGGATCTGTGCTGATATCGCCATGGACTCAGTGCAAACCGCAGTCCAGCAGGATGCACCGTTCAGGCAGATGGGGGGTGCTTCCAATGAATGAATCAGTTGTCTGGCTCTTTGTTTTCGTCCTTGTCTGTGCGTATTGGTTGATTCCCAGGGAACCGGAAGTGCCCAGGTTCCCCCCGCATTGCGTTCAGAATCCCGTGTTCCCGTCGCAGATGAGGGGGTGTAACTGATGGTCTGGTGGCGTGGATTTTTCGGTGAAGATGAGATGACCGATGAAGACTGGGAAGAGCGTGGGACTAATGCGGCTAAATCAATGCTTAATGGTCTTAGTCCAAATCAGTCAAACCCCGATGGTGAGGGCGCTCCTACCTACGGCTGGTATAATGACGATTATTCTGAAGAGGAACATAGGCGTGCTAACTACCTTGCTGATGAAGATCCGGAATATGCTGAACAACAGCGTCAAGGTGCTGAACAGCTTCGTGGCTTTATGCGCTGGTGGCGTGGTGACTCAGACGAAGATGAAGATGAAGAAGAATGAATTACAGCAGCATTTGGAAGGCTTGGGGCTGCAAAGTCCAGCTCCTATCCAGGCGAGATTGGAGCATCTCAGAGCGAAAGGTTTAATTGCTTGATTCTGACTCCATCTGACTAACCCGGCGATCGCCGGGTTTTTTTGTGTCCATTACCGCCCCTATTGGGTACAGTTGGGGCGGGGCGATCGCCCCCCCGACCATCATTTTTTCAGGAGAATCCACCATGAAAAAATTTCGAGTTGGCGATCGTATTTCCACCCCTATTGGAAATCTGGGCACCATACAGATCCCCCGTGGGAAATGCCTTTGCACTCGCTAGTTCAGATTGATGGAGGCGCAAAAATCTGGATTCTCAACGAAATTTTGAAGCCCTCAGATATCCCAGAAATCCACACTCAAGGAGCAAAAAAATGTCGAAAGTGAAACAAAAAGTAAGCAATGTCATGGATGATTTTGAGCAAGGCTACACAGGCATTTTTGTAGATGCCAATACTGATGAAATCACTATCGTGGAATCCTGGGAAAAGCTGAAAGCTTTAGTGGGGAGCTTTGACGAAATCAGACAAGCTTTTTTGGAAATTGAGGAGCAAGATATCGAGATCGCAACGATCAAAATCGGAGTGTTGCGATCGCCCATCGTCAGCGAATCCAGATTCTTCAAGCAGGGCCAGCCTTTGGGCACCCTGGAAATTTATCGGGGAAATGCCCAGATTGAGATTTATCCTCAATTTCGGAAGCCCTTTTGCATGGCAGATGCGATCGCAAATTGATATTATTTAGCAAGGTCCATGTGGGTAACTCCTGCAAATTGCAGGAGTTTTTTACTTTGAACTATCATTGATAATAGGCTCTAGGGAGCGGCAAAAAAAATTCTAAAACTCAATGCTTTCTCAACAGGATATTGCACAAATTCTACAGGGAATCGACACGGAATCGGCAAAAAAAATAGCCGCCGAATTCGCCGCCGAAGCCCCCCAACTTTTGAAAAATTTGCTGTCTCAGAAAGTCCAGCAGATCGCCGCTTCCAGCACATCTGCCCCGATTGGAGAGGCTGAAAATCTCGCCCTCCGGATCATCGGATACGAACGCGCCAACACCCAAAACTACTTCCAAAAACAGGCAAAAATCAGGGAAATGAAAGATCGCCTGCGATCGCTTTCTTCCGTCCCGATCGCCGCCTCAGCCAAGCGCGGCAATCAGTTTTCAGCACCCGAAATCCTGGTAATTCTGCAAGCCGAAAAAGAAGCTATCGAAGAATTCCAAGCGCCCCTGAGCGCGAAACTGGCGATCGCCGATACCGCCCGCGGCTTCGCACTGGTCTGCGCCGGGGGGAATGCTCACCAGATCGCCCAGGCCAGGGAGAGGGTACTGGCTACGTCCGGCCTTCTGTATCACCAGCCCGCTTGATCCAGTTCTGGAGTTTTGAAAAAGATGGGAAAATTCCCATCTTTTTTTTGACCCCAGAACTCTCAACATTTTTTTCCAGCGCCGTCACCAGCGCCGTCACCAGCGCCGTACATTGGGAGTGGATTGTGGCGATCGCACTGGCAAGCGCTGCGCTATCCCGATGCAGGGCAATCAGTTGTTCGCTGATCAAATCGAGCCGCGCCGAAATATCCCGCAGCACCAAATCTTCTTTTCGCTGGAGAGCAATATTTTCAGCGATCGCCTCTCTCAGGGCAATATATTCCCCTTGCAATTCGGCTATTTTTTTATCGAAAGATTCTATCTCGTTGATCATCGTCTCATCCTGATACAGGTCGTCTTATTCGCCCCAATACTACAGCCATATTACAAATGTTGGACTAGATTTGGATTTTTGGGTTGTAGTACGCCGCCGCGAAACCCGCATTCTGCCGTTGAAATTCTGGACTATTTGGACTGGCCTAAAAAAGCGCTGAAACCGTTATCTATCGGGGTTTTCGGTGTTTTGATTAGTTGCCTTCTACGCAACTAATCAAGCGGCTGCCTCTGTCTCACAAGGCTGTCTCACCAGTTCGACCGGGCGGGAACTGAGCTTCAGAACATCACCTTCGATCGCGGCGGTGGGGATGTGAACCGATGGGGCGATCGCCCTGGTCATCGCCTCGCACTGGTGCCACAGTTGCGCCAGCTCGTGATCCAGGGCTTCGCCCAGGAGGGCTATGCGCTCCAATCGGGCATCGAGGGGGATGTCAGTGAGATTCAGCACTTCCCACCTCCCTACTTCCCACCTCCCTTTGCCATTGCTGCGACCCCTTCGCTGGTACCACTCCATCTGGACAGCCTTCCTCATACACGGCGATCGCCTCAGCCACAGTCTCATAGTACCGATATACGTGGGTGAGGGCGGCATTGAGATCGCCGTCGTACATTTCTGCCGCTTGCCTTGCCAGCCGCCCCCCCTCAGCCAAAAATGCCGCCGCATCCCGAAAGCTCCATTTTGGGGCTTCTTCCCCGCTGAGCGGGAAGGAAAGCATTTCTTCGCCTTTCTGGATCAGCTTTTCAGCGATCGCCCATTGGCGCTCTCGAAATTCCTCCCTCCGGGCGATCCACTTCGCCTCTTCCCTCATTCGGATTTCTGCATCCCAGGCCGCCGCCCGCGCCCCCCACCGCCAGCGTGAAGCCGCCGAATCCCAGGCGGAAGGCACTGATTTGGCTCCTCCTTTTCCCGCTCTTTCCCGCTCGGCATTGTAGATACCCAGGAGCGATCGCCGCGACCCTGCCAACAAATAGGCATGGAAGCGCCCATACCAGAGATCGGGTTCCTCCGGCCATTGCCGATACTCTGAGCCCATCCAGCGATCGCTCGTCATTGCCTCACCACCGATCGCCGGACTACCTGCCGTCGCCGCGATCGCCGCCGCACCCGCCTAATTCTGATCCGATCGCCATCGACGGATACCAGCCAGCCCGCCCGCCGCAACTCGGAGAGCGCCCCCGCGATTGCGATCGCCCGCTCGATCTGATAGTTGTTCATCCAAAAAATTTTTTCTGATCCGCCCGCTGGGGCTTCCTCCATGCTATCAGCATGGGCGATCGCCGCCGTAAAAACTGGTGATGATGATGCGCGGGCTGGTGACGATCCTCACCCTGCATCATCACCCGCATCATCACCGCCTAAAAACCTTTACAGGTAAGGATTCTGGCTTATTGGTGACGATGGTGATGATGATCTTCCATAATTGAAGAATTAGAAAGTGAGTGGTAAGCAGCACTCAATCCTACACTTACCTGGAAAAAAGAGCATTGGGCCGACGGCTCCAGCAGTTGGGTGAGTATTGGTGCCTGTGAGCAGATGGGTGAGAATTGCTGAAATTTTTGAGGCTAATGCGTGCGAGAGAATTAAATTTCCTGGTTTGGCAGTAAAAGCTTAATCAATCTAATGCTTCGCCCTCAACGTCCTGGCGATCGCCCCACCCCTCACAAAGGATTGAGGACTGCTATATTTTCAGAGAACAATCTCCCGAAGGTTGCCGATATGCCTGAGTTGAACGGCCCCGCCAAAAGCCCCCTGTGGATGCGTCGGATCTGGGGACTGCGCTTTCTGTTTCGTCCCCTGGAGACGATCGAAGCCCGCTCTCGTGCCTACGGCGACAACTATCGGGTATCCCAACCGGGCTACAAGCCAGCCCTGGTCTACTTCAGCACGCCCGATGCATTGGAAGCCATTTTCACCGCCAAGCCAGAGCAGTTGGAGGCCGGACGGGGCAACCAGATTCTCAAAGACCTGCTGGGGGAAAACGGCATCGTGCTGCTGACGGGAACCACCCACCAGCGGCAGCGCCAGCTTTTGATGCCGCCGTTTCATGGCGATCGCATGAGATCCTACGCCCAGGTGATCCAATCCATCACCCAGAAAGAGATCAACTCCTGGGCGATCGGCCAATCCATTGCAGTTCGGCCCGCCATGCAGTCGATTTCCCTTCAGGTGATCTTGCAGGCGGTGTTTGGGGTGGAAGGGGGGCAGCGGTATGAGCCTTTGCGGCGATCGCTCAGCAGCATTCTGGACGGCATTGGTTCTCCATTTGGGGCGATGTTCCTGTTCTACCCCTTTCTCCAGAAAGACTGGGGTGAGTGGAGTCCCTGGGGCCGTTTTCTGCGGCGACGACAGCAGACCGATGACCTGATCTATGGCGAGATTGGCGATCGCCGCGCCCACCCCGACCCCGATCGCACGGATATTCTGGCTCTACTGATGGCCGCTCGTGACCCCGAAGGCCAGCCCATGAGCGATGTGGAACTGCGGGATGAACTGATCACGTTGCTGTTTGCCGGACATGAAACCACTGCTTCTGCCCTGGCCTGGGCGGTCTACTGGATTCATCACTTACCCGAAGTCCGAGCCAAACTGCTGGCAGAAATCGATTCGCTGGATGCCGATGCAGACCCAATGGCAATCGCCCGTCTCCCCTACCTCAGCGCCATCTGTCAGGAAACCCTGCGCCTGTATCCGATCGCCGTTAGTGCTTTTCCCCGCATCGTCAAACAGCCGATGGAAATTGCAGGCTACCCGCTGGAGCCGGGCACCGTGATTATGCCCTCCATCTATCTGGCCCACCATCGCCCATCGGTCTACCCGGAACCTAAGCAATTCTGTCCCGAACGGTTTCTGGAGCGACAGTTTTCGCCCTACGAGTATCTGCCGTTTGGTGGGGGCGATCGCCGCTGCATTGGTTCTGCCTTTGCTCTATTTGAGATGAAGCTGGTGCTGTTTCATCTGATGTCAAATCTGGAAATGACGCTGGTGAATTCTAAACCTGTTCGTCCAATGCGTCGTGGTTTGACAGTCGCACCGCCGGATGATTTGCAAATCAGGGTAACCGGGCTTCGGAGTCGAAACCCCAAGAGTTCCCCGATCGGAGCCAACGCTTAAAGAGTTTTCTGAGCGGAGCCCCAAGGAGTTCCCTGAGCGGAGTCGAGATCTAGGGAGTTCCCTGAGCGGAGTTCCAAGGAGTTCCCTGAGCGGAGTCGAAGGGAACGATCCATCACCAACAGATTATCCTAAAGCTGGCTTCGGCTCCGCTCAGCCAGCGGCATAACCTTATTGCTTGGCGGCTTCTTTGGTTATGGAAGTGCGATCGTTATACTCAAGACAGCTTCTTATGGAAATCTACTATGAGGGGTGTATCCCAGTTTTGGGGGGGGGGGGGGGGGGGGGGGGGGGGGGGGGGGGG
>CAZVXA010000138.1:0-17339 GCA_964630955.1 uncultured bacterium
GCTCCGGCGCTCACCCCAACTTATACAACCCCCCCCCCGGGTGCGGCGGGGGGGCGGCCCCCCCCCCCCCCCCACTCCCAAAACGAGGATACACCCGTGCTCAGCGATGTTACAGCGCTTTGCAAGCGCGTGAGGGACAAAGTTTTTGTTGAGAGCCGCGCTCCGCGCGGCTCTCAACAAAAACCTTGGTCTATCTCAGCGCAAAGCACTGGGGCGACCGGGAGTTGAAACAGACATGGAGTTGCAATATTTCCTTATCCTTCTGCAATCCACTGCTGAGTGCAGTAGCAGGCACTACAGCCCCAAAAAATTAAATTTTCTTCTGAGAAGTTAATGCTTCTTTTTATTTGGTTGTAAATCAAAACTAACTTTTGACTATTTTCCCTACAATGCCGCGAAACAACCTCTGTGAGGCCGTTTCGCGGCATATTCAATTTAGCGTCGGTTTAGTCAGAAGCGATGCGATTAGAAGGTTTGTCCAACCGATTGCCAACTGCTCTGAGGCATACTGGTGACCTCATCCCGCATCTCGGAAGCGATCGTCCCCTGACGATACTCCTCCAGCGAGAAGGAATCGACCTGGATAGCATCATTGCGGGCTGCGATCGCCCCTTCCACCAGTTCCACCTGTTCTCTCTCCAGAATTCCCATCTCCAGCGCCAGCGCCGTAAATTTTTCAGGTTTACCCGCAGGTAATTTGCCGTCCTGAATCGCCTGTTTAATTTGCTTCATCACAGGTTCTGCTAACACTGAAAGTTGGAATGCACGCTCCAATCGGCCCAGGGCTTCCTCTGGATGGGTGGGAATGTACATACCAGCGGAGAGGCGATCGCGCACCGCACCCGGCGTTTGCAGCAGTTGAGCCACCTGATGACCCAGTTCATCCGATGGAGACGTACCAATGGGATTCAACCGATTCCACGCAGCGACAGGGCCACGCAGAAAAATTCCCAGAACGGGTAACGGCAGATTTTGCAGAATCCCGTCAAACGCCTCCTGGATTTGCGTGAGAGTATATTGCATCGTCCAGTGAACCAGGGGCAGATCTGCCGCATGTCGCCCTTCGGCTTCGTAGCGGCGCAGGGTGGCAGTTCCCAGATAGAGCCAGATGAGCGCGTCAGCAAACCGTCCCGTCAGGGTTTCGCGTCGCTTCAGAGAGCCACCCAGCCCCAGCATCGCCACATCCGTGAGCAGCGCGAAGGTGGCGGAAGCCCAGGAGAGCTTGCGATAGTAGTGGGCAGTAGAGCCAGAGACAGGTGATTGCGCCAACCGTCCCCGCGTGACACTCAGGAGAACAGTACGAAACACATTTTGAACAATCGAGCCGAGATGCTTCCAGAATGCAGCATCGAATGCAGCCACATCAGAGTTCTGAATTGCTTCGACCTCCCGATAGACATAGGGATGACAACGGATCGCCCCCTGCCCAAAGATAATCATGCTGCGGGTCAGAATGTTCGCCCCTTCAACCGTAATCGTAATCGGTGTCGCCGTGTAGGCGCTGGCCAGCAGGTTTCTGGGGCCACGGCAGATGCCAGCGCCGCCCATCACGTCCATGCCGTCGTTGACGATTTTGCGGGAGAGTTCCGTGGTGCTGTACTTGGCGATCGCTGACACTACCGCAGGCTGCTGTCCCCGGTCAACGGCACCACAGGTGTAGAGCCGCACCGCATCCAGTAAGTAAGTCAGTGCCCCAATGCGGGCCAGCGGTTCCTCTACCCCCTCAAACTTGCCAATGGAGAGACCGAACTGTTGCCGCACTTTTGCATAATCTCCGGTTGCCCGTGCCACCATTTTGGTGACACCTGCGCAAGTGGCGGGGAAACCAATTCCCCGTCCCGCAGCCAGAGACTGCATCAGCATCTTCCAGCCCTGACCTGCCTGCTCGACGCCGCCAATGATTTGATCGACGGAAATGACGACATCGTGCCCTTCGATCGGGGAGTTGTAGAAGGGCACGCCCATCGGGTCGTGGCGTCGGCCCAGAATCACACCCAGTGTGTTGGCGGGAATCAGGGCGCAGGTGATACCCACGTCGGTACCCTTACCCAGCAGATTATCCGGGTCTTTGAGGCGGAAGGCGAGGCCGATCAGGGTGGCGATCGCCCCCAGGGTAATGTACCGCTTCTGCCAGTTCAACCGCAGGTAGAGTCCCCCGTCGTCCCCATGAAACACCACCCCATCGGAGGTAATGCTGGCTGCATCGGAGCCAGCCTGCGGTTCCGTCAGGGCGAAACAGGGGATGTCTTCCCCCCGCGCCAGTCGCGGTAAATAGTGCTGGCGCTGGGCATCGGTGCCATAGTGCAGCAGCAGTTTGGCGGGGCCGAGGGAGTTGGCGACGCCCACGGTAGCAGTGTGGATGAAGGAGCGGGAGGCCAGTTTGGTCATGACGGCACTGTAGGCCAGGTAGGTGAAGCCCAATCCACCATACTGTTTGGGAATCATCAGCCCCAGAAATCCCTCCCGCTTCAGGTAGCTCCACAGCTCCGGCGGCAGGTCTTTGCGGCGGTAGATGTCCCAATCGTTGGCCATGCGGCACACTGCTTCAACGGGGCCATCCAGAAACGCCTGAACCTCTTCGCCCGGTTGGGGGTAGGCTTCCGCCAGAGCACGCTTGAAGTCGGGACGGCCTGAGAAAAACTCCCGTTCGACCCAGACATTGCCTGCTTCGATCGCTGCTCTCTCTGTATCCGAAATGGAGGGCAGCAGCTTTAGCGATTGAATGATTTTGAGCACCCAGGAGGTGACGAGAAGCTGACGTAGCGGTGGCAGATTGAAGATGGCAGCAAGAACGCCAAATACAACCCATCCTGTAACTGAAAGTTGAATCCAGTAAAGTAAGCCTGCGATCAGCAGCGTCCACAGCCAGAGGGGCGCGCCTGCATAGCCTAGAATGACAACTGCAACAATGACAGAAAGGGCGATCGCCCAAAACAAGTTCTCCATGAGTCATCCCTCACAGCATCAGATTCTCAAACACGCCAGCAGCGCCCATGCCACCGCCCACGCACATGGTTACCAGGCCATAGCGCACATTCCGTCGCTGCATTTCATGCAGAAGCGTGGCAGTAAGTTTGGCTCCCGTACAGCCGAGGGGATGCCCCAGGGCGATCGCCCCTCCATTCACGTTGACAATCTCTTCGTTCAAGCCGAGATTGCGAATCACTGCGAGAGACTGGGCTGCAAACGCCTCATTCAGTTCAATCAGGTCAATGTCATCCAGCGTTAGCCCAACCTGCTTCAGCACTTTGGGAATCGCTGCTACGGGACCAATGCCCATGACATCCGGCGCAACACCTGCTACTGCAAAACCGAGCAGCTTGCCCATCGGTTGCAGGTTTAACTCGTGAAGGAGGCGATCGCCCACCAGCACCGTAGCGGCTGCCCCGTCAGACATTTGCGAGGCGGTCCCTGCGGTCACGGTTCCTTGCAGATGGAAAACGGGTTTGAGCTTACTTAACGCCTCCATACTGGTGTCACGCCGGGGGCCTTCATCCATCTGAAAAATCTTCTCCAGCGTTTGCACCCTGCCATCCATGTACAGCGTTTCGTGCAGCGGGAAAGGAATGATCTCCTCACTAAAGCGTCCAGCCTGAATGGCGTCCAGCGCTTTCTGGTGCGATCGCAGTGCAAAGCTGTCCTGGTCCGCGCGCGCGACGCCGTACTTCTGGGCTACCTTCTCAGCAGTTAACCCCATCGAAACGTAGACCTCTGGATGGTGCGACAGCAGTTCCGGGTTTGGCGCAATGTCGTGTCCCCCCATCGGGATCAGACTCATCGATTCTGCGCCGCCTGCGACGATTGCCTCGGCCTGATCGGTGGCGATCGCCTGTGCCGCCATGGCGATGGTTTGCAGTCCCGACGCGCAGAAGCGGTTGATGGTGCAGCCTGCCACCGTGTCAGGAAGGCCCGATCGCTGAGCAATAATCCGTCCTAAGTTAAATCCCTGCTCCGCCTCCGGGAAGGCGCAGCCAAAAATGACATCGTCGATGTGTTCCGCCCCCAAACCAGGAACCTGCTCCAGTGCGCCTTTGACGGCGACGGCTCCCAGGTCATCGGGGCGAGTGTGGCGCAGGGTTCCACCAGGGGCTTTGCCGACCGCCGTGCGAACGCTGCTGACAATGTATGCATCTTGCATGATGATTCGTCCTTTAATTTCTCAACGGTTTCTTGGTCTTCAGCATGTGCGCGATCCGCTCCTGGGTCTTCGGTTGCCCCAGCAGTTGCAGGAATTGCTGATGCTCCAGTCCCAGAAGGTAATCCTCAGATACCAGCGCCGGTGCAGACAGATCGCCGCCTGTGAGAACGTAAGCCAGGGTACTGGCCAGATGGCGATCGTACTCACTGATATAGCCGCCCGTTTGCATGATGTAGGCCGCCTGCTCCAGTACCGCTCTGCCCGGAGTACCCAGCACCATTACCTGCTGTTGTGGTGGCGGCATATAGCCCTCCTGACTGAGGCGCAGGGCTTCCTGTTTGGCGACGTAGAGGCGGCGATCGCCATCCATCACAATCTGGGCACAGGCAGGAATAAAACCCAGTTCCCTGGCTTCGGCGGCGCTATTAGCCACCTTCGCCATCGCTACCGTCTCAAACACTTTGCGGATGAACGGTTGGATATGGCTGGAGGACTCCGTTGCCGCCCGTTCTGCGGCCCAGGTAGCCATGCGGGTGGTGCCGCAACCTGCGGGAATCAGGCCAACGCCCAGTTCCACCAGGCCGATATAGCTCTCAGCCGCAGCCACCACATGGGGACAGGCCATCACCACCTCGCAACCGCCTCCCAGGGCGCGCCCCTGGACAGCAGCAACAATCGGCTTGGAGAAATAGTAGATGCGCTGCATCAACGTCTGGAAGCGGGTGATTAGATTTGCAATTGCCTCCATCTGTCCACTCTGCGCCATCATGCCCATTTCTGCGAGGTTGGCTCCGGCGGAAAAGTTTTCTCCATCGTTGCCGATCACCAGGCCCAGAGTGTTGTCCTGCTCCAGGCGATCCAGCACCTCGTACAGGCCGTCGATTACCTTCATGCTGAGGGTGTTGCCCTTCGAGCGGAATTCGTACAGCACAATGCCATCTCCCAGATCCAGCAGTGCCGCTTCGGCGTTCTCCCAGAGGGTGCGGCGGGGGTCAGCCTTGAGCGTACTGAGATGAATTTCGTCGGTGGGAATTTCCAGCAGAATGGGGCCAGCGTGCGATCGCACCAGTCCAGACGTCAGACACTCCTCGGCCCGACAGCCCTCCCGCTCCAGGTCAGCGTGGGTATCGATCGTGGCATCGGGACTGTAAAAACCGTGGATGCCCTCATAGCGCATTTTTATCACCCATCCAGGGATGGCAATTTGCGCCTGCTCCAGATCGGTGATGACCTGCTCAAAACCCAGCACGTCCCAAATCTCAAACGGCCCCATCTCCCAACCAAAGCCCCAGCGCATGGCCCGGTCTACGGCTGCGGGCGTGTCTGCGATTTCGGGAATTCTACGAGCACAGTAGCCTAGAATTTGCAACATCGACTGACGGAAAAAGGCTCCAGCGCGGCCTTCGTCCTGGTAAAGGGTGCGGAGGCGATCGCCCAGGTTCTTGAGTTTGGCGATCGCTTCCACATTCCCAAAATTCATAGGCTTTGCAGGCTCATAGTCCAGCGTTTCCAGGTTCAGCGATAGGATGCCCTGCTTGTCTTTCTTGTAGAATCCCTGGCCCGTTTTCGCCCCCAGTGCCCCCATTTCCACCAGCTTGCGCACTACCTGCGGCATTTGCAGCATCTCCCGACTCTCATCGTCGGGAATGGAGGGATACAGGTGGTCAGCAACGTAGGTCAGCGTATCCAGCCCCACCAGGTCTGCCGTGCGGAAGGTGGCAGATTTGGGACGGCCCACCAGCGTTCCGGTGAGCGTGTCAATTTCCTCCATGGAGTAGCCCTGCTCCGTCCAGGCTCTCAGGGTCAACAGGGTGACGTACATACCAATCCGGTTGGCGATAAAGCTGGGGGTGTCCTTCGCCACGACGACGCCTTTGCCCAGGTGCAGTCGCCCAAACCACTGCATCCTTCGCAACACCTGTGGATCGGTGTCAGGAGTGGGAATCAGCTCCAGCAGCTTCAGGTAGCGGGGAGGATTGAAGAAGTGCGTGCCCAGAAAACGGCGCTTAAAGGAGTCTGAACGTCCCTGGGCGATCGTGTGGATGGGCAGGCCGCTGGTATTGGTCGAAATCACCGCATCATCTTTGACAACAGCCTCTACCCGTTCCATTAACTGTTGTTTAATTGCTAAATTTTCAACAACAGCCTCTATCACCCAATCAACAGATGACAGCTTATCAAAGTCATCTTCGAAATTACCTAATATCACCCGCCGCGAAGCCTTTTCAGTAAAGAAAATCGGTGGCGTTTGCTTCAAGCCCTTCTTGAACGCAGATTCCACGATCTGATTCCGGTTTCCTTCCTTTGCCGGAAGATCCAGCAGGTAAACGGTCAGTCCTGCGTTTGCCAGATGGGCCGCAATCTGCGTTCCCATCACACCAGCACCCAGGACGGCTGCGGTACGGAATGGTTGTAGGCTCATGCTGTGTCCCTCATTTGTAAAGGATGATCAGTCGTGTGGTTAGGGGGTGTTGGCATATGGCATCGGTAGGGGCGAAGCATTCGGGCAAAAAATGGTTGGGATGAGCGATACGTCATAGCCCGAATGCTTCGCCCGTACGGATGGGCATCAATAATGCGTCAACGATCGCGCCGACACAGGACAACTCACAGTCGGTAAGGCCGGACAGGCAGACAGGTCAAACGCTGGATCGGGAGCCTCACTCTGCTTTTCCTCCAGATCATTGCCATACATCCCTTCAATGAAAGGCGTAAAGACCTCAAAGAAACGAACGTGATCAATCTGACCTGTCTCCGTCAGCAAACCGTTCTCAACCGTCAGGGGGGCGTGAATCAGTTGAAACCGCCGAATGGTAGACCAGTAGGGGAGATGACAGTTGGCTTCGTCTACTAAAAGTTGAAACAGTGCTGAAATGCAGGGATGTCTCAGCAGTGGTTCAACCGATAAATCAAGGCCCATCTCCTGCGCCTGACGGTGTAGCGCCTCCATGTTGGGAAAAATCAACACACCACAGAATTTACGGTTTGCGCCAACAATCACGGCATGATCTACCAGGGGCGATCGCCGCAACCCTCGTTCCAGTGGAATCGGCGTCACATACTTTCCGGTGGAAAGTTTAAACAACGCCTTTTTTACCCCGGTAATTTTCAGAAATCCATCGCTGGTAATTTCACCCAAATCCCCGGTGTGAAACCATCCCGCTTTGTCAAACGCTGCTGCTGTTGCCTCCGGATCTTTGTAGTAGCCAGAGGTGAGGTAGGGGGCTTTCACCAGGATTTCGTGGTCGGGGGCGATCGCCACCTCTACCCCGGCGATCGGCACACCCACTGTCCCAATCTGCTGATGGCTTCCCCGGTTGTAGCACAGCACTGCACTGCTTTCCGTCAACCCATAGCCCTGTTTTACCGGAATCCCTGCGGCCAGAAACACCTGGGTCAGGTCTTCCTGTAGGGCGGCACCACCACAAATTAGCGTTTTTAGCCGTCCGCCAAACACCTGACGCCATCGGCCATACACCAGCCGATCGGCCAGTCGATGCTGGACTGCATAATGACGCGGCAGTGCACCGATGCGGTACTGCTTTGCCAGGTACAGCGCCCAGCGGTAGGTAGCCCGGTCAAATCGTTTGAGCTGATTCTGCGCCTCCAATAGCCTACTGTAAACTTTTTCTAACAAGCGAGGGACGGTAATGACGATGCTGGGCTTAACATCCTTCAGATGCTGTGAAACACGACTGGGCGTCGAGAAATAGATGCTATGGCCATAGGAGATATGACCGTAGAGAAATGCACGGGCAAAAATATGCGTTAACGGCAGAAAGATCAGTGCGGTTTCCTGATCACCCTTCAACAAGTCGGGGTGGCTGTCGAAGGCAGCAAGAATATCGGCGGAGATATTCTCGTGAGTTAGCATCACGCCTCTAGGAATTCCCGTGGGACTGGCGATGTAGAGAATTGTTGCCAGATCCTGAGCTAAAATGGCCCGCTCCAGGGGCTTCCCGGCCAGGATTTTTCTGCCCTGAAGCCGCACAACTTCCATACTGTGAATCGGAATGGGGAGAGGGAGTTCCAGTTCCTCAGCAGGCATCTGCGCCAGAAGGATTCCCTGAAGCGACAGCGGATATTTCAGGTGTGGCAGGACCTGGGATAGTAGCGTTATATCTGAGGCAATCAGCAGTTTGGCTTCGCAGTGATCCAGGATGTAGGCAATGTGGTCGATGGTCTGGGTCAGGTCAATAGGCACATTGACCAGCCGCGCCATCAGGCAGGCCATGTCTGCGACACAGAAAGGAATATTGCTGTGCATCAGGAGAGCAACGCGATCGCCCGTCTTCAAGCCCAGCTTCAACAATCCTGCCGCCAATTCAGATGCTGCGGTATGAAATTCTTGATTCGATAGCGACTGCCACCCTTTGCGGCTCCACTGGTTGAGCGCCCTGGCATTGGGTGTGCGCTCACAGGCCGCTTCGAGCAACGAAGGTAAAGTCCGCCCCAGAAACACCTCCTGAGCGTCAGGAGGTGCCCGAAGGCTGTCTTCCAGACAAACCATGGGTTTCAGTAATAGGTGAGGAAGAAGCGTTACAGTTCACCAATCCAGACCTCTCTTCCGGGGAAAAGTTGGCGCGTCAACTTTCTTCACCCAGAAATGAAATCACTGTGTAATCGGTGATGAGCGCAACTAAGAACGTCAATGATGTGTGCTTACAAATGCCAATGATGTCGCTGAAGAAACAGAAAAAGCAACGCCAGGAAAAGTTTATGTATGGAGAAAGTGAATGGGGTATGTACGGGGGGATGTATGAAGAAGATAGGATGTTGCGGTTGTTTCTTCAAACTTAAAACGATGCGACAGGAAGCCTTAAAGCATTCCTGAATCGTTTTAAGACTTTTTTGAGAATCCAGTTGCAAATACTGAAACAACTCCAGGATGAGAAAAAGGATTCAATTCTTAACAGCTTTCGTCACGCTTGAGGAGGTTTTTGTGACGATACCGAAAGTATAGCACAACACCTCAGATTGCCGACTGTGTAATGTTTCCGTAACGTCTCCCTCCTTATATTTTCTTCAAGCATCGCAACAAAAATCAAGCAATCTCTAATCCGTCTAAGGAGATTTGACAGACCAGCGATCGCATTGCTTCTGCCATTGTGGGTTGTTTCTCAGATTCGCTTGAACTCAGCAGCACCGCAGAGGAATAAACAGGCACGTGCAGGTGTTGTTCCATCCAGTTGCCCAGATCAGACACCACTTCGGCATAGTGAATGTCGCCATAGACAGAATGATAGCCACCGGCATAAATCCGTTTGTGCTTGCTGGGAGAAGTAATCTTTTCAAACAGCATTTCACTGTCTGCTACCGGGGCAATTCGGTCTGCATCACCGTGGAGCAGCAGCAGTGGCAGATGTAGTTCACCGGGGTGTTTTTGCAGCCAGCGCACAGTGTTGAGATACTCCGTCGCCAGACGAGCAGTTCCCCGGTCGTGGCAGAGCGGGTCGTTGAGGTAGAACTCCGCAACCGACGGATCGCGGGTGCAGGCGTCTCCATCTAACCCTGTACTCAGGCTGAACTGGGGGTAGACCCGTGACAAGACGCGCCCAATCGTCATTTTAACGGCAGGGACGCTGACTCTCCCTATCGGGATGCCGCTAATAATCAGTCCATACAATCCTGCCGGACAGCGAAACGCATAGTCCAGCGCAATCAGCCCACCCAGGCTCTGACCTCCCAGAAAGCAGGGTGTTTCACGCTTCTGCTCCTGCACCCTGTGAATAAACCGTCGCAGATCGCCCCGAAATTCTGCCCAGGACTGGATAAAGCCCCGCTGACCAGGCGATCGCCCATGACCTCGCAGATCGAAGCCATAGATCCCGTAGCCCCGTTCCACCAGATTACGAGCGACTTTTTCAAAATGTCCGCTGTGGCCTCCCAGGCCATGCAGCAGAATCAGGCTGGCCTTTTCCTGTTGGGGTAACCAGCACTGATAGTAGAGCGTGAGATCTCCCACGCCCTGAAACGTTCCTTCCTGATGTTGCACAATTGTCCTCCATTGCAACGCGATCCGTGCCGCGTATCCGGCTGGGGGTTATCTTAAGACCTTCTGGATTGTTGATTTTTCTGCGCTTCACGCACGAAAAATCAACAACCCACTGGTTTTCCCAACACACCTCAGGAATTACTATCTTCAGTTGAGCAGAAATAGGGGTACAGGGGTGAGGATTCCTGACGGGGAATCACTCTCCACGTCATTCCTAAGCTCAATAGACAACGGCCTGCGGATAACGGCGATCGCAGTGAAGATGATTCTTGAGTGATTAACCCGACACCCTGGAGTCAGGTGTTGGGTGACGCGCCACACAACACAAAGTTCCGAATCTGTGCAGATGATTACGAATCGGGTTAATAACGAAAAATTACGCAGCCAGACATAGGTTCCGGCTAATTTAATAACAGTATAGTAGGTAGAAGCTGCACTGTCTTCTATCCTCTGAACGAATCTACCCTATGAATGAACTCCACCCCCCCTCAATGGACTTTCTGACGCCCGACGAGTCCACCGCTGTCGATGCCGCCCTGATGACCGCACGGGAGCGGTTCTCTACGCGGGTGGCCATCTACTCTCTGCGATCGCTCAAACAAATCGCCCAGGAAAACGGAGTCACGATTGCCCAACTGGAACCTTACCAGATCGAAGACTGGATCTTTCAAGACCCATCTTTGCAAACTGAGAACGGATTCGACAGCAGCTTCAAAGGGTTCTTCACCCAACTCGTTATGTCCTCACTGAGACCCCTCACCCGGATGTCGAATGAAGCGGGAGTAGCGATCGAGGATCTGACGGTGCCGCAGGTGGTGCAGTGGTTTGAGAAGGAAGCGAAACTGCGGTTGGAGCAAGGGAATGAGTAATTGTGCTCTAAACCCAAAATTTGAAGAGGCGGGGTGCCATGGCCCCCCGCCTCTTCAAATTTTGGGTTTCAAGTTAGCTGCTACTCAATCCCCTCATTCACCGGGAACCGATCAATTAACTGGATTGCTCGCCGCGCATTGTCCTGGAGTTCCCTCGGCAGATGCGGCACGTGGGGCACCTGCGACAGAAAGTCCAATGTCCGCCGCATGATTCGCACGATATCCCCTTCGTCCAGGCTGGTACTGGCACACAGATCCATCCACTCGACGCCCAGTGCCCAATGTTCTACCAGCGCAATGAAGTCGTACTCCATCCAGACCGGCAGGGCCACCTGATAGCGCCGCTGAAGCTGGAAGAGTTGCCGTCGGTAGCCGCGCAGTCCGGCCAGGGCTTCCTCCACCTCATTGGAGAATTCGTACCGGGTCCAGATATCGGGACGGGAGACTTCTGTCACCAAAGCGGCACAGACAGCGGCCAGGTGGTGCGGGTCAAGGTCGTCCAGTTCACCTGACGCCAGCGCCAGTCCCAACCACAGTTCGTTGTCGCCCCGAATCGCGGCAGCCACCTGACCAAGCTGCGTTGGCTCCACCCCGTTCAAACAGTCAAAGTGACGCAGGATCTCCATCAGGTTAAGAAACTCCTGCCAGTAGTGTTGTGAGTGACGGGCCAGTTTGTCCTGGCGATCGCCAATCTCTGCCTGTAGCCGATCAATTCGGTGCTGCCGTTTCAGCAAGTTGGCCGGATTACCAAATTCTTGCGCAGGGTGGCTCCGCAACTGCGCTTCCAGTGCTTCCACCCGCTCCTGCTGGGCCTTCACCTCAGGAGCCGTCTCGGCCACACTGGGTACGCTGGGGATTTGCTGGGCGATCGCTCCACTGGCCTCATCTCCTGAGCGAGACTGCCCCGGCTTATGGGGAATCTCCGGCGGCGTCAGGTCGTCTACCTTTGCCAACCGGGGAAATTCTGCGTGCAGACCCACCACATCCTGAACGGTGACCACCATCCAGCGGTTCTGCTGGGTCAGGCAGATCAGGTAGGGGGCATGTCCCGTTCCCGGTACCTTGGTCACCAGGACAGCGGGGAGCGGTGTGCCGACAGGGACGTGTTTTCCCTTCAGGCTAAGCATCGTTCCGGCGATCGCAAAGGGTAGCGCAGTGGCCAGGTCCCGGCTCTCCACCTCCATTGCCTGCTGCTGAAGAATCTTCAAAATGCGGCGGTCTTCCTTGAGGCGCTCGTTCAGCTTCTGGTAGTTCCGCAGGCTGGCTTCATCGACGTGGGCAAGCTGGGCCTGCTGGTGCTCCAGTTCGGCGGTGAGGTCGGCGATCGCCTGCTGCTGAGGACGCAGGTACAGCGTCGAGAGGTACTGCCCAAAACTGCGCTCCACCAAGTCGCGGGCTTCTTCCAGGGAGTGGGTTTGCAGCAGGTTGAGCACCATACCGTAACTGGGGGTGAACTGGCTGACCAGCGGATCGGCTCCCTGCGTTGCCAGAAATGCCGCTTCTGAAGCCCCCTCAAACTTGTTCTGCACGGTGACGACGTGCCCTAATTCGTCCATCCCGCGTCGTCCAGCCCGACCTGCCATTTGCAGGAACTCTGAAGCCGTCAGGAGGCGATGTCCTCGATCAGTGCGCTTTGACAGGCTGGAAATGACGGTGGTGCGGGCGGGCATATTGATTCCTGCCGCCAAGGTCTCCGTGGCAAAGACAACTTTAATTAACCCCTGCTGAAATAGTTCCTCGACCAGGACTTTCCACGCGGGCAGGATTCCGGCGTGGTGGGCCGCTACTCCCCGATACAGCGCCTCAATCTGTCCCGCTCGCCCCGCCTCCGGATTGCGCTCCAGGAAGGCGTCGATCTGCTGCTTCAACTGGGCGGCCTCAGCAGGATTCACCAGCGAGAAATTAGTCATCTCGTTGATCGCCTGGTCGCAGCCCCGCCGACTGAAGATGAAGTAGATGGCAGGCAGCATCTCCCGCTGCTGAAGTTGACCAACGACGGCGGCAATACTGGGGCTGTCCTGCTTCGCCTTCTGCTTGCCGCCCTTCGGTTTCAGACGGGGGTTAATGGATTTCTGGTTGGAGTTGAGCAGGGGGAACAGCCCCCGCTGGGTGGCGAAGTGGAACTGGAGGGGGACGGGACGGAAGTCGGAATACACCAGCTCCGTTGGGCCATGCACCTGGCCGATCCAGTCGGTCAACTGGTCACTGTTGGCGACGGTGGCCGACAGGGCCACAAGCTGGACGTTGCTGGGGCAGTAGATGATGGATTCCTCCCACACCGTACCCCGCTGGCGATCGTTCATGTAGTGGCACTCATCCAGCACCACCGCTTCCACTCCCTCCAGCGACGTACCCACCTGACCAATGGGCGTCCCGTAGAGCATATTACGGAAAATTTCCGTGGTCATCACCAGAATGGGGGCATCCCGGTTAATTGAGTTGTCACCCGTCAGCAGACCCACCTGATCTTCGCCATAGCGATCGCGAAAGTCCCTCAACTTCTGGTTTGACAGCGCCTTCAGCGGGGTCGTATAGAACACTCGTCGCTTACGACCATCCCCGTTCGCTTCAAGAAAACGGTTGCGCTCCAGCGCCCGCAGGATCGCGTACTCCCCAATCAGCGTTTTGCCCGAACCCGTAGGAGCGCAGACGACGACTGATTTCCCTGCATCCAGGGCAGCGATCGCCTGCATCTGAAACTCATCCAGTGGAAATGGGAACAGTTCAGTTAAATCAGCTCTCGAAGTTTGGGCAACGTCCACGGGGTTCTTCGCTCAGTTCACAGTAGGGGGGCAAATCCGGGGAGGGGGATTCCTTACGGCCTGCCCCTCAATTTTGCCATTGGTACTGCCGAATGGACGAAAACTATGAACAAGTGTCTTCAAACACCGATTCACTCGATCGCATTGGAAGCGTGATGAAGAACTCCAGATTGATTCTGCCCAGCCGCACCACGTCGCCGTGGCGAAGTGGGTAACGGGCACTGGTGGGAAGGCGATCGCCATTCACCCAGGTGCCATTGCTACTACCCAGGTCTGAAATGTAAAACCCTTCTTCGGCGTGTCGTCCGATCACCGCATGGCAGCGTGAAACGGAGCGTTCGTAGATCGGAATGGCGCAGGTCGCATTTCTACCAATGGCCCAGCAGGAAGAGATTGCTGTGAAATGGACAGACTGCTCTGGGATGAGATTGGTTGCAAGGAACGTGCTGCGACCAATGACAACCGCCTGAATGTAATAGCGGGAAGTTCGATATCGACTGGCCGCTTCCAGATAGTTTTCCAGGGAGGAGACTTCTGTCGCTTGAGAAACCTCGTCAGAGCAATCAAACGATGAACCTGTGCCTGACTGATGGTCTGAGTGAGGTTCAGGGGGGGCCTGAAGAGACTGATGGGAAGAAATGAGGTCTGACATCGCTGGGGGATTGATGGAACGGTCAACAGCATCGGTAGACGAATGAGCTGCTCTCATAGGGGACGAGTCGCAGAACAGTTCCTCGCGAAGCTCGTAGAGCAAATAACTCTGCAAACACCCAAATGACTGGAGACACACCACCCTAATCTAATCCGGTGAAGTTTCTGTTATGGAGTTCCCACAATATATTTCGCTGCACAAAAATATTTCGCTACACGAAACAATTAACCAGGGAAAACAGACTAAGGAACAATCACCCTTGACTGACGAACACTACTCATAAATCGGCATTCTGAGTAGACGGCTCCTAAGGTCTATCGCTTAACTCCAGGTGCCTTTGTAACCCTCTACACACTACCGCAAGAATACTTACGTGTAGCTACGGATGAGGTTCTTTAAGCGATATTAAATTATGCTCCTGGCTGTAAAGGCAAGCCGCTGAGAAGGAATTCATAAAAAATTCACAACCTTTCCAATTTTGCCAACTTGTTTAAAGTTTGCTTAAAGTAAGCTGAGAATCGTTGGCCCACACCTGAGTAGGTAGGCACGATGAAGCTGGTTCCCCAAAAGCTGTCGCCCACAGGAGTAGAACCCCTGTATGCCGTTCATATCCTGCCAGACATGATTGTGTTTACACGAATTGTTCGAGCATTCTGATCTGGCTCAGGCGTTTGTTTCGAAATTCCCCTGGGGTATAGTCGCCAACAACTGGAGTCAGTACCTTCAATGGCTGAACTAACTCTGTTTGCCCCAATAGTACATCTGACAAATTCGGCATCTCCTGGCGGCAACGCGGGCAAAACCAGTAAATTTTGCTTTGGCGCGCATGGCGAAGCAGGGGTTGTGAGCAACAAGGACAGGGATTCATGGTGGATCAAAAGTAAGATTTAACGGCAGATTAATTACTCCCCAAAAGGGCACCTGAGTACGCCTGACAGGGAATTTCTTCACACTTTTTGCGCCCCTTGGGAACGCTGCTTGCTCAAAAGGACACACGTTTGATCGCAAATAGCGATCGCTGCTGAGGTTTTCCAGCGAGAAAACCCAATATTTGGACCAGGGATACAGACTGGCTTGGTTGAACGTGCAGGATTTATACCGTCGTCCAGTTTAGATGAGTGTCTGAACTTCTGAGATCAGGAGGGCACGACTGCTCATGCAATGCCTCCTCTACTATTTTTTCTACTGTTTACTATTTTTCTACTGTTCTACTTGTTCTACTGTTTTTGATGTGGCCTGTTTTTGATGTGGCCTGTTTTTGATGTGGCGCGCTCGGTCGTCACACGCCTTTTATTACGAACTTTTACACAAAATCAAGCTTCTACCTATATCTTAAACAGCGGTTTTTGGGACAGCACAATTCTAAAAGAAACGTTACAGCCTCGACAGCCTCGCAATTCCATATGCATTTAGCGTCTCCCGCGTGCCCCTGCGCCGCAGGGGCACGCGGGAGACACTATCTATAGGCTTTCATATAGCAATCCTAAATCGGTTGTGAGAAGTGGGTTTGGGGGCGGTGCCCCCACGCAGGGGTTCCACCCCTGCACCCCTCTCACAAATCAAATAGGATTGCTATATTCTTGCCGGGGCGTAACTCAGGCGGGAATACGAAAACGCTAAACAGAGACGTGTCAGCGGTTCAGGGAAAATTGGCGCTAGAAGATTGCGCCAGCAGGACAACAATTGAAAACAAAGCCAGTATCCCTGGAGTCGTGCGCAGCATCGCTAAGTCAGACCACTGCCTTTGCGTCTCTACGCCCAGATGAACTCGGACTTCCTCAAATGTCACCTCGACCTGCCAGCGTTGGCGGAACCACAACAAGATTTGTTCACGTGTTACCTCCAAGTTCGTCGAGAGAAACGCCTGCGGTTCCAACTTGCCTGCGGGTCTCTCACCAGTACCCAACGAATGGGCACCGCAGGTAATCCAGGGTGATACCAGACTGCGGTTTGTGAGGTAATCTCCAGCAGGTAAAAGCGTCCCCCATACCATCCCTCCAACAGCAACGACTGCCAGGTGGTTTGCGCCTCCTCCAACAGGATTATGGGGAGGGTTGGAAGTCGCTGACCCACTTTGCAAGGACCTCCTATCTGCCTGGCTTGACGGGGAGGGGCAAGCAAACGAGCTATCAGCCACCAGGACGATCCTGCGTTCCGACAACCCACCGCCTGACTCGCGTTAACATCCGCCGTGCCCAGTCAGTCAACTTCTTGTGGCGCTGATGTCGCAGTTGGTGGTAGCGCTCGCAGGGGGCCAGCACACTCAAAAACGGCAGTGCCCACCCCACACTGCACTTGACAAATTGACTGTCCCTAGAACGCACCGGGTCACGATAAATGCCTTTGGCTGCAATCCGATTCCCTCGGCGTCGCTCAATGGTCTCATCAATGCCCATGACTAACACCCCATCTTCAACAAACACGTCAATCAGATGTCGCATTAACAGTTTGCTGGCGCACAGGGCTGACCAAACTGCCCGGTTTAGGACACGATGGTATCTCTGGAAGTGGGTGGACTGCTCCAAGCCCATCACTCGTAAGATCGCGCTGACCGTCCGTTTACCAGGGGCCAGAATCGCTCCCACGAGCAACACGATGGCTGATGAACACACCCGTTTGGAAAACAGCGAGGCAAACGTTACGATCAGGGGTATAAATTCTTTCGGTAGCAAGCTCATCAAGATTTTTTTAACAATGCTTTCCTGATCTTGCTACCTTTCCTCATGCCTCAGAATGGGTAAAGTCCAGCTAAGGGGCTTGCCATAAAATAAAATCCCAGTAAAACCCCAGTTTTCGTTTGGCGCGGCGAAGCAGCGCCAAACGAAAACTGGGATTTTATTAAACAGCAGATCCCTAAGCTCTCTGTAAAAATCTGAACAAGAAATGAGCAAACGGTCTGATGGTTCCTCCGATTGCTACACTA
>CAZVXA010000139.1:0-17220 GCA_964630955.1 uncultured bacterium
TTTTTTTTTTTTTTTTTTGTGGGGGGGGGGCCCCCCCCCCCCCCCCCCACAACAATCAACCACACGTTTGAAACAAAACCCTTTTTTTAATTCATGGCACCGCTACGGATCGCATCTTCGTTAATCGGTGCAATATGTCTTAGATTTGCCCGTACAAAGCAAGTTCCCAGCGTTTGCCCCTGAGCTGCGAAAGCTAAAGGATCAGTGCCGCGAACTCGCAGCCAGGGAGAACCGTTTTGAAACACGATCGCATCTCCCTGAGTAAACTGAGCCGTGACAATCGCACCGGGAATAATCCGCGATCGAATCGTTCCGTTAGGACTGGTACGGCAGTTGAGGTCGGTGGTGTCGGTGACCAGCCACTTGCGGTTCTGGTACATGCCCCGATTGCCCTGTACCATTGCAGTGCGGAAATCGCCGCTGGCGTTGGGTCGAGGAGTTTCGGCGACCTGGGCAAAGGCAGCGGTCGCTCCCACACCCAGCAGGGTAGACATCAGAACCAGCGGTTGGATGAAGCGAGAAATGACAACTTTCATAAAATTTGGTTTGAGTTTCAGGAGCACAGTCTCTGTTTTGTAGCATCAGAGACTTTTTGCATAAACGAACTACAAAATTGGAGCGATCGGTTCCGGAGATTGTGTAGCGAACTTGACCAAAATCATTCTCCCTCGTCTCCCCCCTTCCCTCGTTACAGGCTTCTAGCCTGTAATGCCCACTGGAGGGCTTCTGCCTCCAACTCCGCGCAGGAGGCAGAGCCGCCTGGAGACGAGATAGGGATATGAGGAATGATGAGGAGTGGCGTGATTCTTTGCATCGCGCCACTCCTCATCAAGTTGCAAAAGTCGATGCGTCGTCCCGGAAGGCTTTGAACTCCAGCGCGTTGCCGCTAGGGTCGAGGAAAAACATGGTCGCCTGTTCTCCTACTTCTCCCTTAAACCGGATGTAGGGTTCGATGACGAAGGAAACTCCTTTTTCCTGAAGCCGTGCTGCCAGTACTTCCCACTGTTCCATCTCCAAAATCACGCCCCAGTGGCGGACGGGGACAGCTTTTTCATCGACGGGATTGGTGTCTGGGGGGAACTGCGAGGCAAACACTTCTGGCTTCAAATGCGCCGTAATCTGATGTCCAAACAAATCAAAGTCGATCCATCGCTCATCGGTACGCCCTACTGGACAGCCCAACAGCTCCTCATAAAATTGGCGGGTCTCCACCAGATCCTTCACCGGAAACGCCACATGAAATGGTCTCACCATTGCACTATCCTTTCGGGTCGAGGGCATCGCGCAGCCCATCCCCAATATAGTTGATGCTGAGGACGGTCAGAAAAATCACCAGTCCAGGAAAGATTGCCATGTGGGGGGCCGTCTCAATCCGGTTATAAGCATCAAATAGCATCCGTCCCCAGGTAGGCACATCGGGAGGGAAACCCAGACCCAGAAAGCTGAGGGTAGACTCTGTGAGAATGGCGTTGCCAACCGCCAGCGTCGCCGCCACGATGATGGGACTGATGACATTCGGAAGAATGTGTAGCCAGATCAAACGGGAAGAATTGGCACCGAGCGATCGCGCCGCCGTAATAAAATCTCGCTCCCTGGTTGAAAGAAATCCTGCCCTTACCAATCGCGCCACACTCATCCAGTTGAGCGCCCCGATGACCAGCACAATCAGCGCAAAAATTCCCAGCTCTGGGCCTGCGATCGCTCTCACTGCATCCCGAAACAGATACACCACCAGGAGCAACAGCGGCAGTTGGGGCAGCGACAGAAACAGATCGGTGACGCGCATCAGTCCCCCGTCAATCCAGCCGCCATAGAAACCAGAGAGCGCCCCGATTAATACGCCCAGCACAATCGTCACCACCATCGCCGCCAATCCCACCGTCAGCGACACCCGGCCTCCCGCCAATACTCGCGCCAGTTGATCCTGCCCCAGGTCATTTGTGCCAAACGGGTGCTGCCAACTGGGGCCTGCCGCTGCTCTTCCAAAGTCAATTTTGTCGATGGGAACAGGGTAGACCCAGGGGCCGATGATGACGGCGATTGCGATCACGCCCAGAATGACCAATCCCAATACCGCTGTTGGGTTGCGCCGAAATCGTCGCCATGCAGCCTGCCACTGCGTTTCGGGAGGGCGATCGGGCTGTAGAGGCGGGTTGAGGAGGAGCGTCATGGTTGGAGGGACAGGTGTGACAGCAGCGTGAGGAACAAGCAGCGAAAGGGTACAGATTTTTGTCAGTCTACATCGTTTTGAGAATTCCCCTCAGCCGTTTTATCAGCATTGAGGAGGCCACCAGTCTGGGGTTACCTGTTACAGCAGGACTGCCCAGGGACATCTACACCCTGATGGATACAGCACTTTGCAAGCGGGTAAGGTACAAAGTTTTTGTTGAGAGCCGCGGGAGCGCGGCTCTCAACAAAAACTTTGGTTCTATCTCAGCGCAAAGCACTGTATGTATCCACAGCCGATGACAGGCCGTCCCTCAGTGCAGTACGTGCCCATGCCCTACGGCGATCTCGCCCCCTGATCCCAGCAGCGCCAGCGGAGGCAAAGGCGAAGTAGGAATAAGGGGCTGTGCAACAGCCCCTTATTCCTGATCTAGCGGCAAAAACCGACTTCCCCACGCCATCCAAGCCTTCCCCTCCGGGTCGCGCGATCGCGTCCAATCGGCAAAATCTTCGCGGTACTTGCGGCGGCGAATCGTGCTAGAACTAACGTCCAGACGGTCAGCCAGCTTGCTGGTGGAAATGGCTTCGCTATCGCTGCCCTCCGCCAGGTCAAGGTAGAGTTGCCAGAACATCAGCAGCGTCACGAACAGAACCAGTACCACCGATTCGGGGCGCTTCAATAGTTCTGCGTCGGCATCAAAGGGGAGTTCTAATTCCTGGGGAGAAGAGGCTGCGGGGACGGACGGGTCAGTCGTGTCTGGCATTGGGGGTTCGGAAGACTGAAAGAGGTCAACGTTGTTGAGTAATGGAAAAATGTCGTCGAGTAGAGTGCTGTCGCGGTCGGAGGCACGGGTCAGAGTATCCGAATCATCCACAGGTCGAATTTCAGAAGGTACTTCAGATGACTGAGCTTCATTTTCTACTATTTCAGTGGATTCTGCGGTATTCAGGACAGCAGCCGCTGAAGTCTCGCTGGCGATCGCGCTTTCTATACTCATGCCATGAGTATCCAATGGCTGTGTCAAGCGAGAGAACTCTGGGGGAGCGATCGCCCGGTGGCTGTTTGTTACGGGAGCATCTACAGGTTCTACCGCTGCAAGCTCTGGAGGGGCGATCGCCCCATCTGGTTCTATCGAAGCCATGCCCTGTTTCGATGCTACTGAAAAGACTGGCTCCCCGCTCTCTACAGCAGATACAGCCTCCGCCAAAGGATTCGATGGGGCAGCTTTGGACTCAATCGCTTCGCTGGCAGGAGGGGGAGTCACCCCAGCCTGAATCCCCACCGCGCGAATCGACTCCGGTGGGGCAACACTACTCATGGCGTGGATCAGGCTGTTGGGAGAGGGAGATGCCAGGGTAAATTCACGCTTCCATGCCACCGCTGGGTCATCCGCCTGGTGACCGTAGACCTTGACTGTACCGACAGCCTGAATCCCCAGGTGCCGCATCACCCGCTGCAGCATCGGCACCCACACCTGAAAATCAGGCGGCTGCTCAGATTCCAGCAGGACGTGCAGACAATTCTCCCGATGTACAACCTGTGCCCGAATCCCATAGGGTCTCAGGGAGTGATTGAGGATCGAGGTGAGGACGTTGGGGTCGCCCTGCCGGATGCGGGACAGAATATCAGCGGAAGGCATCGCGATCGCCCGATGGCTTAGTTAATGCGCAGTAATTCGACATCAAAGACCAATGTGGCATTGGGGGGAATGACACCGCCTGCCCCTCTGGCTCCATATCCCAGATCCGGAGGAATGATCAGTTTGCGCTGTCCACCAACCCGCATGGTGCTGAGTCCTTCGTCCCAACCTTTGATCACCTGACCAACGCCTAATTTGAAGGAGAAAGGCCCACGACCGCGAGAACTGTCGAACTGGGTGCCGTCTTCCAGCGTCCCGGTGTAGTGGACGGTGACGGTCTGGCCAGCCTGGGGAGTTGCACCTGTGCCCTGCACCAGGTCAACATACTTCAGACCACTCTCAGTCGTGATTTCTTCGGACGATTGGGCATTGGACATGGCAGGGGCCTCAGCAATAAGGGTGGGCGTTTCGGACGGTGCGGCCTGGACGGTCTGGTTCACTACAGTTTGAGGCATCTCGGCGGCTACGGCCTCAGCACGAGACCCCGTGATTTGCGCCACAACGAGGACGACGACGCAAACGACCATCAAACCCAGACTGATGAGAATTTCCCGCACAGTGACCTCCTTTGCAAACACTTTCCCAGTCTACCGCCAAAGTTTGTTCTCCAGATCGCGCACCTGCCGCTCCAGGCGATCGAGCCGCCCACGCAGCTCGTCCATTTCATTCTGGCGGGGCACGCCCATGTCCTGAAGCACATTGCGCATCTGTCGCTGTACCTGGGTCTCCAGGTTACCCTGCTCTGACTTGAGGTGCTGCATCAGGTCGTTGACGAAGGCGGTGGCTTGCTCCGGATCAAGCTTTCCGGTTCTCACCCACTCGTCGCTGACTTCCCGCAGTCGTTCAGCCACCAGGGAGGTGGTGCCAATGCCGATCATCAGAATCTGTTTGAGAAAATTGCTGTCCATTATGTGTGGCCTGAATGGGTGGGAGGGGGGATGAGTGGATGGGTAGATGGGTGGGTTGCTGAACAGAGCAATACACATCAACCTCCATTATTCTGGCAAATCTCTCTTCTCAGGAAACCGAAACCCAATGCCAGATTACCGCACTCATCAAGGCTAGAATTGGAAAAATTCTTCACCGAACGATTCTTCACAGATGGCAAGAGTGGCGTTGCTGATTGGGGTTGGCGAATATGACACCGCCGCAGGCTTGCCCAGATTACCCGCAGCAGAAAAAGACGTGCGATCGTGGCAGCAGGTTTTGGAGAATCCCGAACTGGGTGGCTTTGATCAGGTGACAACGCTGTTGCACCCAACCCAGGCAGACATGGCCGAAGCCATCGAGACTTGGTTTGGGGGACACACAAAGGAAGATCTCGCCCTACTGTTTATCTCCGGGCATGGGGTGAAGGACGAGGAGAGCAAGCTTTACTTTGCGGCCAGCACCACCCGCAAGCAGGGAGAGCGCCTGATTCGTTCCACCGCTGTCGCCGCCAGCGCCGTTCGAGACTTCATGCGCCAGAGTCGGGCCAAACGACAGGTGGTGATTCTGGACTGCTGCTTTAGCGGTGCTTTTGGCGATCTGCTGAGCAAGGATAGTGGTCTGGTGGAGTTCCAGGAGTTACTGGAAGCAGATTCGGCAGAAGCCGAAGGCCGGGTGGTGATGACCTCCTCCAGTTCCATCGAATACTCCTTTGCCCCGACCGATGGTGAACTCTCGATCTACAGCCGCTACCTATTAGAAGGCATTCGCACCGGAGCCGCAGACCAGGATGGCGATGGGGCGATCACGGTGGATGAGCTGCATGGGTTTGCCAGTCGCAAGGTGAAGGAAGCCGCGCCTGCAATGACTCCCAAAATCATTGTGCTAAGGGATGAGGGCTACCGGGTGCGGATTTCAAAAGCGCCGCTGGGTGACCCAAAGGTGAAGTATCGAAAGGAAGTTGAAACGCTGGCAGCCCGGAGGCAGGGCAATCTATCTCCGGTGAACCGCCGCGCTCTGAACGTCCTGCGGCAGGAGTTGAAGCTACCAGAGAATGAAGCGACCCAAATTCTGGAACAAGTGCTTCAGCCCTTCAGGGAATTTCAGGCGAAGATTCAGGAATTTGAAGCTGCGATCAAGGAAGCGCTGGAGTTTGGCCCTCAGTGTGGTGCAGACACCGTGGAGGATTTGCGGCATTTGCAACGGGTGCTCAAGTTGCGCGATGAAGATGTGGAGGCGATCGCCACCTCATTCGACATCGACCTGACCAATCCCCCCATTTCCCCTGCTCCACCCGATCCCAAAATCCAAAATCCAAAACCCAAAATCGTTCAGCCGAGCGCTCCCGGCGAAGCCCAAAAGTCTGAGGACGATTTGCGCTCAGAAAAAGGCATTGACTACACCCGCCTGCGTGACCTGCTCAAAGCCCAGGACTGGAAAGCCGCAGACCGGGAAACCTATGAAACGATGATCCGGGCTGTTGGCAAGAAAAGCGGCCAGGGGTTTTCGCACGAAGAACTTTTGAACTTTTCTTGTACTGATTTAAGGACAATTGATGGCTTGTGGGTGAAGTACAGTCAGGAGCGATTTGGCTTCAGTGTGCAGAAGAAAATTTATATAGAGTGCGGTGCTAAATTGGATGGCAACTATCCCGGTGACAAGATCTGGGAGAAGTTTGGCGATCGCGTCGGTTGGCGCAAGAATGGGAACTGGCTGTTGTACCCTGACCTTGATCCCTCGCTTTCTTCTCCCCATGGAATTTTTCCATTGGTGGGGGGGCGGGTGGCGGTGGGGTTGGGGAGGTTGGGGGTTCGGTTTTCTTCTCTCGCATCGAGACTTGTGAGCTGTAGTGCGAGCCAGTACTGAGTTTTTTAAGTTTCTTTTCAGAGCTTCTCCACTACTTGACTTCTCCCCTCCTTGAAAGAGAGGGGATTCCCAAAGGATGCTACGCAACGGGCTGAAGCCGGGTTGCTTGGCTTTTCCCTTGAGCTGTCACCCACAACTTAATGCGGGTGGGGGCAGTCAAAGACCCCCTACCAACTCCGCTCAGACTAAATCCAAGCATCGTCGCTACTTTACGCAGAATGTTGGCAGCGCCATTACAATCCGCGTTGATGTACCAGTTCTGAGCAGTCCTGAACAACCCCCGCTTCGTTCGCTTCCCCGATGACTTCCAGCTATCAGGTTTTTCACCGACGGTCGGCAAAAAGTCATCATCCACAAACGACGCTTGAGAGGTATACGACTCCTCAGTTTCAACAAACTCTATCCCATGCTGCTCTGCTAACTGAGCAATGCGCTCTTTCAGCTTTGCAGTCGGGATCTGCACAAACTTCTGATTCGTTTTTTTCCCCAGATTGGCTCCGTCCTTCTGCCGCTGGTTCCAGCCAAATACAATCCGACCAATCCGGTCACGGGTGCAATGGTCAATCACAATCCTGGCCGCTTTATTCACTGCATCACGGATTTGCCGATTGCGCTTCTCGGTGAGTTGTGCCAGCCGCTTTGACCAAAAGCCTTGAGGCTTACCCCCTTTCAGCTTGGCAATTTGTTTGTTGTACCAGCGGTTCAACGATTTCAGGTGCAGTCCATCCACAATGAAGCTGGTTCCCACATTGCTAACGCAGGTGAGCCAATTATTCAGGCCGGAATCAATCCCCAGTACCCGCATCGGGTCTACATCGACCTGAACAGGTTTCAATCGATAGACGAACTCAGTATAGAAACACCCATTGCGCGGCAGAATCCGCAGCTCCTTGATGTCCTCGAATTTGAGATTGGAGGGCATGGGGACAGTGAACGAATCAATCTGGAACCATGCCTTTACTCGCTGCCCCAGCGGAACCCGGATCATCCCATCAATCAGTTTCAGCGCCTGTTTGGGATACGAGACAACTGCCAACCCTTCCTTCTTCCGGTAGTCGGGCAATTTGGGCTTCTCTGCCAACGCTCCAGACTGCCATAGTTTCAACAATGCTCGATACGACTTGAATGACTCGTAGACCGAAATCAAGGTTTGCTGTGCGGCCTGGGAGTAAAGAGCCTGAAAATGCTTGCTGGATTTGTATTCGTAACTCAGGCTATGCTTACCAATCCACCGCCCAGTCTTGAAATACAGTTGACGGGCATAGTAGATACCCTGATTGGTCAGCTTGTTCGTCTCAGAGCAGACAAATTCCAGAATTGCCCTGAGTTCGTTGTTGAGGTTAAGTAAAACTTGCTGACATCCAAACATGAGACAATTGTACCAACTATTTCATCTCACTGGGGGCTAAAGCCCCCTGAGTTGGCTGTATCCCCTCGCTGAAGCGGAGGGGTTTTAGCCTGCCCACATCACTCCTATAAAATCCTCCTTCCAGCGATCCGGTACCTGGCACCCGTTTTTTGTTGATGTGATAGCAGAAACCATTTTTAAGTTCACGCGAAGGACGAGACATAAGGCCATCCGTAGGAGCGCGGCATTCGGCAGACACCCTCTGACTCTCCACCAACCTGCGACGCCCGAATGCCACGCCCTTCCCCTGGGTAACATCCCCAAGAGAATTACCCACCATAATCCCGATCGCCCATCCGACAAACGGTCATAGATTGGTGAGGGTGCGATCGCCCATCTACAAATCCCACCAATGGCGATGATGATTTGGAATTGCGGGAGTTAACGCCGAGCCGGGTTTAGCATTTGGATAGGGGATGGTTGGGGGTAAGGAAGGAACGCAGATGGACGCAGATAAACGCAGATGAGAGTGGGTTTGGTTTATGTCTACCTATCCTTGTCGGGGCGATCGCCAACCAGAAATCATTCAAACTTCTCAAGGATTGCCCCCAGTTAAAACGCAGCAATCAACTTGCGGAGCAACATATCCAAATCTTCTGGTACACGGTAGCTATTAATATCTTCAGAGATCTTCTTTTCTCGCCTGTCTAACTGTCCAAAGCGCCATAAATCTCCGATAGTCACTGCTCCTGTCAACACAGGCTGAGTTTCAACTGAAGGAGACTGTTCCCACTGATCGAGCGCAATTAATTCTGCTGCAAGTTGGGTAAAGCCATAATCGATGTCGCCCTGTTTTGCCTCGATCACCGTTAACTGCTGCAAATTATCAATTGAGAGGAGATAGTCAACTGTTCCCTGCAACTGTTCACTCACTTTCAGGGGATATTCGATCCGCAGCAAAGTATCGGCGTAGTGAGCGACTGTTCTCACTACCGGGAAAATTAATGCTTCTCGCCTGGCTTGCTCATTCGATCGCACCAGACGTGGCAAAATCTCCAGAATGTCAGTCTGTAGACTCTCCAGACGATCCAGTTCACCAGAATAAGATTTCAGTGTGAGCTGTTTCCGGGAAAAGCCATAGCCGAAGTACTGGGCCAGCTCCAGCGCATCGATCCGTATCTCAAAGTAATTCTCGAAAGTGTAGGACTTGCTGGGATCGAGAATTGCCATCGCTGGTATGGATTGATGGTTCGCAGGTCGGTAAGGGCGATCGCTTTATCAGAGGTTTTATCGACATTGTAGTGCGAAACATCGGAGGCCGATCGCCCCCCACAGAGCAACACCCGACTTTTTCCGACTTTTTCTGTTGCCTGGGCTTCGGGAATCCGTTTCAGGTGGTCTGAATACTCTGTTAGCCGCAGGCAACCAATCCTTCACACCAGCCACTCTCACAGTGAAGGTTCTTTCAGTCCGCTGAATCGGCGCTTTTACCTGATCTCAAGCGACATCTATCAAGTTTTGCACTCAGTATGTCTTTTCAATCGCGTAGTTAGACGCTCACTTTCGTGTGTCTTTATTGCGGAGATTGAATAACCTCTGAATCACCTGATCACGCTATCAATTTATCTCTCATCAGGAAACCAATCATGTCTTCTACCATTGCTCAAATCATCGACCAAATTCAGTCTGCGATCGCCCAAAATGGCCACTATATCCTTTCTGAAACTGCTTTCGACGCATTACCTTTACAGCAACTTTTCTCATTTCTTGAACTGCACGGAGTCCAGATCGATCGTATCGTCAGCGAATCTGAGAGCCGAATCGATATCACAGGGACAACGGAATTACTGGGTACCGATAGCGTTGAGTTAGAAATGTCAATTGAGGACAAAGAAGGGGCGATCGCCGCCAGCTTCAGCGTCAAACAGGTTCCTGCCGCCCATATTCCCGGTGTTCCCGGATTAGCTTTGGCTCAGGGGCAAATTGCACTGCATATTCAGGGTACGGCACAGGAACTATCGGGTACGGTTTCCGGTGTAGTGCAGGCCAATGGGGTTTCAATTCCTGCCGTGTTTCAGGTAGCGAAGCAGGAGGAAGGCACCCTGCTGAACTGGATTATTGCCGAGATTGATTTGGTGACTGTAGCCAAACTATTTTTAGACGGTGCAGAATTACCGGAAGAAATGCCCGCCTTTGGCTTCAAAGATATTGAAGTAAAAGTCGTTCCCCAGACGGGCAAAGTGGAGTTCGAAGCAGATGCAACGGTGGCGATCGCCTTCCCTGCCAACGGTGAAGAGTTGGCCTCCTGTGGAGCGCACCTCAGCGTTAAGCGCGAAAGTAAAGAAACCGCTACCCAGTGTGTGGTTGAAGTCTCCAGTCGGATCAGCCGGGATATCGTTGAAGGACTGCGGATTCAACAGGTTGATTTAGGCTTTGAATATCTAGGTAGTGACTGGAAACTAAACGGCAATGTTAACGCAGTCGTACTCGATGCAGAAGTCAATCTTTCTGCATCCTATGAGCAAACTGCGGATACCAGGACGCTGACACTGGGGGCAGAATTGCAAATGCAGGCAGTGAGTCTGGCGGATGTGGGCAGCATCAATCTTTCAAAAATTGGCCTGGAACTGGTTCGCCCCGCTGCTGCGGAGCCAGGACAACCTGCCCCTCTGGAGTGGAGTTTCTCTGCAACGGGCGATCTCGATATCCCCGGTGCGATTCGGAGCCGAGGCACGCTGACGATCTTTAAGCGTCAGGAGGAAGCCGGACTGGAATTCAAACCAGAGCAGGCTACCGCCATCATCCCACTACCGCCTGAGAAAAGCTCCAAGCTGGCCCTCACCTTCCACGACATTTCTCTGATTCGCAAGGGAGAAGCTCCCGCCCAAAGCTGGAACTTTGAAGCGGCGGTAGACCTGGTGTTCCAGGACTTCCCAGCCTACGTGCAGCCCCACCTGCCCCAGACGCCGATCGCCATGAGCTTTATCGCCAACAGTCAGGGTGTGGCGTTGACTGTGGCGGGCGATATTGCCTCGATTGAGTACGCCATTCCCGACATTGTTCTGAGCGGCAGCGATCGCATCCAACTGGGTACAGCGGCGATCGCCATCACCGAACTGGCTGTCACTCTGGGCAAAACTACTGCGCTGAAAGCCTCTCTGGGGATTGGCTTACCCTCCGAATTGAACACGCTGTTTGGCTACAAGAAGACTGCGGATGGCCAGATCGAGCGTGATGCCAATGGGCGACCTGTGGCGGCAATGGACTTCTTCCGAGTGTTTGACCCGCAGAACCCGCAGGACTCCCTGGTCAAAGTCGCCCTCAGCATCAGCGAACTGGGAATTTCCCTGGTGCCAGAGACCTCCTTCATTCAGGCGATCGAGCTGCAAGAGGACGCAAATGGCAACCCCATCTGGCACGGTGATTTTGGTGAGTTTGGTGCGATCAACGTCGATGTACCCACCTTCAGCTACACCAATACCAGCTTTGCGACCAGCGGTGGATTCGAGGTGGTGCGTCCCCTGGCGCTGCCCCTGACGCCGATCAAGCGCTTGCTGGAGGCCGCCAAACTGGAGGGAGCCGCCGACACCCTGCCCGACGCCCTGCCACTGGACCAGGAGATCAACACCGTTAACCTGGTGGACAAGCTGATTGAGAAACTGGAAGTGCTGACGGGTGGACTGGGCGACGCCGCAGACGAAGTGCGGGCGGTGCTGGAGGTGATCGACCAGTCCATCGACAAACTACCCACCAGCTTTACCGATTACCTGAACTTCCAGATGCCCCAGAGCCTGAAGTTTGCAGTTGCCGCTTCTCCTGATGGTTCAGTCCGGTTTGATGTCAGTGTCAAGGAGGGCGACCCACCGATTAAGCTGATGTTCCCTGGCCTGATGCTGGGTCTGCCCGTGCTCAACGGTATCACTCTACGCAGTGTTTCCTTTGGCCCCACCGCAGGCGGTTCACTGTTCCTGCTGAAGATCGACGCAGATGTGGATCAGTTCGACCTGGCAACGATGGCGATCACCGTTGCCCTGCCGGAAAACCTGCCCAACAATCCCCTGCCCCCGACACAGAACCTGCATCGTCGGCTCAAACTCGACAACCTGGTGATGGTGCTGCCCACCTCGTTCCCGGTGCCCATCCCCCTGTTCTACAACAACGTGGGCATCCAATACCTGGGACTGGAGGGGCTGCTGCTGCAAGCCCACGCCCAGTTCCCCATGCCGTCGCCCAGCTTCAAGACCGTCGGACAGGTGCTGACCAACATCAAAGGTTTCTTCACCGACCCCGACTTCCTGCTGCCCGACACGCCCCCCGAAGGCTTCTCCCCGAACCTGTTCTCGCTCAACCAGAACTTCCTGCAACTGCCGAAGTACCTGGGCGGTAGCACGCTGGGAACTCCCGGCAACGGCCCCAGTCTCACCTACGCTGAGGTCGCCCACCTGCTCAACGGCATGAAAACGCTGTCGCTGAATGAGCTGATCCAGGCCGTTCCGCTGAATTACCGGGTAGGCAATGCGGGGATTGCCTTCGGTCCTGTCTCCGGTAGTCTGGGCTGGATGGTGACGACCCCCGATGAGTTCCGCAGTCTGTCACCCCAGCAGAAGCGCCTCCCTGACGCAGACGCGAATTCCATGCTGGCGCTGCTGCAAACGGCGGTTCCCCATCCATCGCAGTCTCAGCAGGGGATGGTGGTATTCCTTCGCGGGAGTGCAGCAGTGAACAACCTGGCCTCGTTTGAAACCACCTTTGGACTGGCGGCTTCGACCTCCGGGTTCACCACCGCTTTCCAGATGAAGGGCAGCGTTCCTAATGTACTCACCATCGACCTGGGCGGCGTGGTGAAGATCGACGGCAAACCCACCCCCGCCGTGAAGCTGGCAGGCCATAGCCGGATCATGCTGGCAAACCAGGTGCAACCCATGTTCCAGGGCGATGTGCAGCTCACCGACCAGCGCTTTGACTGTTCCGGTAGCCTGAATATTTACGGTGTAGGTGGCTCGGTGGCAATGACGATCGATCGCACCCGTGGCGCATTCATCAAGGGTTCCATCAATCCTATTGACATCGGTGTGTTTAAGTTGAATAACGCAACGGTGGACGTGGTGATTCAGCCAAATCGAATGCCAACGATGACGGCTCAGGCATCGGTAAAACTGCTGGAGATCAGTAACCAGACTAGCATCTCTATTTCCGATGCAGGGTTCAATTTCACCACGGGTGGCACACTGTTCAATGTGTTCGACGCCACTGTTCAGGCCAGCGGCGCACGAGTCAACAGTGCCGTTGGTTTCCGTGTCAGAGTGCAGATGAATTCTGGTGGAGCGCGTGACTTTACACGGGCGCTGAAGCAGGAGGTGACGCAGCAGATTAATGGGGCGATCGCCAGATCCAACGCCGATCTCTCCGCCGCTCAGCAAAAGGTTACCACTGCTCAGCAGGAGGTGAATCGCTGGACAAATGAGGTGAATCGTCAACGGAGTATTGTGAATGCAGAGCGAGTTGCTGCTGATCGCAGGCTCGAGGATGCTCGGAATACTCTAAAGGAGAGCCAGGAAAAGGTAGAGAAGCTGAACAACGGAATTCAGGCTCGCCGAGACCGTATCAGTCAACTGACTCCTAGCCCCAGATGTCGGACGATTGCGGGTAATCGCATCTGTGTACCGAGAATTCCCAGCCCTTCGGCCAGTGCCGAAATTACCCGACTGGGGCTTGAAATTGGCGGGATGGAAACCGCTCTTGCGACCGCAACGGTTGCGCTGAAAGCAGCGCAGGAAGCCCTGGCACTCGCCAGCCGAGGGATTGTCTCTACCCCGGTAGACACTGACCCCAGGGTCTTCGGCCTCCTCGGATTCCAGAAGACTGCCCAGGAAGCCCTGGACGCTGCCAATCGTTTCCTTGATGCGATGAAAACCGCATCAAGCGCCATCCTGCGAGCAGGCGATTTCGTTGCCCGTAATGGGCTGGATGCCCTGGTGCTAATCCGTTCTGCCAGCTTTGATGCCGACATCAATACCGCTGCCGCCAAACGGGTGACGATGTCAATCCAGCTTAGCTACATGAACGCTTCCAGCACGTTCACCGGTAGCTTCGACTTCAACGACACGACGAGGAGTCTCAAGTCGCTGGGAGGGACGATCGCTCAATCCTTGCTGCGATAACACCAGCCAGAACGTTGGTTGAATTACCGTGGTGCAGGGTTGCCTGCACCACGTTTTTTGTGAGGGGCGATCGCTGACCAGCAAGCTCAGGCAATCTACCCTCCAAACTGCTTTATCTCTGCAACAGACTGGGGCATTTCTTCAAGCTCTCGCACTTCACGCTGTAGAAAGAAGTTCAGGAAAGTCCGAATGCCAGTAATTGCTGCCAGTTTGGCGATCTCCTCCCAGCGAGGAGAAACAGCGGTTCCGACAATATCTGCGGCAAGCAGGAACTCCAGAGAAAGGGCCAGCGATAGTCCCAGATCCAGGCGAATGGTTGATGCTCTAAAGATGTTTAAGTGCTGTCTACGAAAACGGAGAATATTTTGCAGCGTTTTGAACAGGGCGATCGAAGGTTGGGAGTGAAGTACAGGTTTTTGAGAGAGAGCCGCGCTGAGCGCGGCTCTCTCTCAAAAACCTGTACTTTATCCAAGCGCGAAGCGCTATAAACTGTGGGATTGATGGAACGACACCAACCATTACTCAGCCGGAGGCGTTTCTGAAATCAGCTCATACACTGCTGTCTGCGGAGACTGGGCAAACAGTGGCCCCATCCGCTTCAAAATCGATCGATGTTCCGCCTGCGTCTGGTTCACATCCATCTCATCCAAACTATCCCAAAGAACAATAGAAATACCGCGATCGGTTCCCGGTTCCTGAAACAGGTAAGCACCTTTGAAGCCAGAGCCGTAGGTGGCGATCGCCTGCTCGTACAGTTCCTGCGCCTCAGAAAACTTACCGGGCTTGAATTCACCGATCGCAACATGGGCCAGTTGGCGTTTTAGACAGTCGTGGAAGTCACTCATGTTTGGGTAGAGGGTGGGAGAGTGGATAGGTGGATGAGTGGATGAGTGGATGAGTGGGGGAAATTAGGTATAGACGAATATGGCCAGGAGAGGAGCGCTACTACTACCCATCTACCCATCCACCCATCACCCAGCCAAATACCGATAAGCCGGAAGCGTCAGAAACTCCTCAAACCGATCGCTCGTGACCAGGTTGATAAACAGACCGACGGCGATGTCGAAGATGGCTTCCCATTCGCTGCTGGAGGCGAATCCCTGACGCAGGCCAGGCAACTCTTCGGCCAGGAAGCTCTGGAACAGGGGGAGATCGATGGTGCGACCGTCTTCCATGTGGGCGCTGTGGCGCAGCCATTGCCATAGTTGGGCGCGGCAGATTTCGGCAGTGGCAGCGTCTTCCATCAGGTTAAACAGGGGGACACATCCAGCACCGGTGAGCCAGAAGGCCAGGTAGAGGATGCCAACGCGGATATTGCCGCGCAGTCCGGCTTCGGTAATGCTACCCGTAGGGACAGCCAGCAGGTCGGCGGCGGTGACGGTGACATCTTCCCGTAGAACCGAGAGCTGGTTGGGGTTGGGCATCTTCTGGTCAAACACCTCGCGGGACAGGGGAACCAGTCCCGGATGGGCGACCCAGGTGCCGTCGTGGCCATCTCCGACTTCCCGCGTTTTGTCGATGCGGACTTTAGCGAAGGCGGCCTCATTGGCGGCGGGGTCATTTTTGATGGGAATTTGGGGGGCCATACCGCCGATCGCAAAGGCACCCCGTCTATGGCAGGTCTGGATCACCCGCAAGCTATAGGCCCGCATAAAGGGCACCGTCATGGTTACCTGCTGGCGATCGCCCAACACAAAGTCAGGCCGATTGCGGAATTTCTTGATGAAGCTGAAGATGTAGTCCCAGCGTCCGCAGTTCAGTCCGACGATATGATCGCGCATTGCAAACAGAATTTCGTCCATCTCGAAAGCTGCCAGAATGGTTTCCAACAGCACGGTGGCCTTGATCGTGCCGAGGGGGAGACCCAGGTGTTCCTGTGCGGCGACGAAGACCTGATTCCACAGGGCTGCTTCGTGGCGATTTTCCAGTTTGGGGAGGTAGAAGTAGGGGCCAGAGCCGGTGGCCAGCAGTTGGTGCGCGTTGTGGAAGAAGTACAGGCCAAAGTCAAAGAGGGATGCGGACATGGGTTGGCCGTCTACCTGGATGTGCTCCTCCAGCAGATGCCAGCCACGGGGGCGCATGATCAGCACAGCAGTTTGTTCGTTGAGGCGGTAGGATTTACCAGTGCTGGGGTCGGTGAAGGCGATCGTGCGGTTGACGGCATCGCGCAGGTTAATCTGCCCCTGCATCATGTTGTCCCAGGTGGGGGTGTTGGAGTCCTCAAAGTCGGCCATGAAGGCGTTAGCATCCGAATTGAGGGCGTTGATCACCATCTTGCGATCGGTTGGCCCTGTAATCTCAACTCGTCGATCAAGCAGGTCGGGAGGAATCGGAGCCACTCTCCAATCCGCTTCACGAATGGTCACAGTTTCTGCTGGGAAATCGGGCAACCAACCAGCATCAATTTGTTGCTGAATCAGCACTCTTTGTTGCAATAGGCGATCGCGTTCTGGCCCAAATCGACGCTGGAGCATGACCAGAAAATTAAGTGCTACGGGGGGCAAAATCTCTGCATATTCCGCAGAAACTTTGCCTGATATTTGAATTTCAGAAACAGGAGGATTAATGCGAGGTTCGCTGATGATGGGGGTCATTGTGTTCTCCTTAAAATGCCTGGTGCAGCACAAATAATCGAACCGAAGACTTCTTCGGTTTTCTTCTGGTGCTCTCTAGCAAAGCAAGGCCCGTAAATCTGGGTTTAACTCAGATTGATTACTGGTCATACAGCCTTCACAAATAAGATGTGAACAGGAGGTATGGGAGCGTTACCCCTACGCAGGGGTTACCCCGTTCACATCCTGCAAAGGATAGCTATAGGCGTATGCTACTACACAAAAAACGAAGCCAACAATTTAAGAAAAAAGTTTACACTTATCAGATTTTTGCTTTGATAAAGATCTTTTAGTAAGAGCAATCTTTCCCTATCAATCTATTAATTGAAGCTGAATTTTTTCATGACATTCACTGTCATACAGTCCTTTTCGTCCTGGTGTGCCCCTGCGTGGGGGCACCGCCCCCCACCCCCATACCTCACCAATATGAAAAACGCTGGGGTGTATCCCAGTTTTGGGGGGGGGGGGGGGGGGGGGCCCCCCCCCCCCCCCAAAAAGGG
>CAZVXA010000140.1:0-17156 GCA_964630955.1 uncultured bacterium
CCATGTCTGAAGCCAGGGGCATTGCATCCCCTCTCAAACTCTCCCCTTCGGTAAGGGTGGCGATCGCCCTCCGGTACAGAGACAGTCCGGGTTAATTTGGAGCCGCCCTCGTCATAGACCATTTTGGTCTCTTTGCTGCGATCGCGACTGAAGACCGTGCCACTGCAAATTTTCAACGTCATCCACGTCCCTGTCGGCAAAGAGTTGCCGGAGTTGGCTATCGAGTCCCGCTTTTGCAACAAAGTGTTGGTAGGAATAGACCGTTGTCGCAAACCCTTGAGGAACGTTAACTCCCTGGGGGTGAGTTGTTGAATCAGTTCTCCAAGGGAAGCATTTTTGCCGCCCACCAGAACAATATCGGCCATCCCCACTTCCTCGTACCAGAGCACCAGCACCTGGTCTCGCCCCGTTGTAGATTGTTTCTCAATTGCCAGCATCGGTGGCCTCCTACAAACGATGTTTCAATAACGTGCCGTGATTCTAAGTAGGTAGGCGTGATTGGAGGATGTTTGAAAAGGTAGGGTCTGTCATTTTAAATATGGGAGATCTCCCTTAGACCTCCTTAACAAGGGGAAGCTTCAAAGACCGCCTAATTCCCCCTCAAGGGGGTAGGGGGTGTGAGGAGGATTGAGGGAGGATTGTATTATTTGTCACTCACAGATGTGCGTCTCAAACACCCTCTTAAGCTAGAAACCCCAAAAGTTTCTCCACTCGCTGCGCAGGCGGAACAGCTTTTTGGGTTTCAAGCTGAATCGCGCCTACCTACTTATCCAAAGGCGAATTTGATCATGAGGTTTATGCCTCGGTTAATGAGTGCATCCCACTTTTTCAAATTTTCAAAACCAATTTTGCGAGTGGCACGGGAGCAGCTCACCTCCTGACTTCGCTCAAAATGCCGACTAGAATGGGCAGGAATCACCTTGTGTACTTTCAGCCCCTCCTTATCGTGAATCTGGGTCAATGGTTGGGACTCCTGGGTCTCGTCGTCTCGCTCATCATCCTGTGGCAGATCCGTCAGCTACTACTGCTGCTGTTTGCAGCCATTGTGCTGGCGATCGCCCTCAATAGTCTGGCAAAACGGCTGCAAAAGGCAGGCATCAGCCGTAGCCTATCGGTACTGCTGTCGGTTGGAATTGCCGTGCTGGTGTCGGTGCTCTTCATCAGTTTGATTGTGCCGCCCTTCATTGGCCAGTTTGCCCGTCTGATCAGTCTGTTTCCGCCCACCTTTGCCATGGTCTTTAGCTGGGTCGAAGCCTGGATCAATCGCTGGCTCCCCTGGTTTCCCACCATCGAATTGCCCCGTCCCACTGAACTGGCCCAGCAGCTCCAGCCCCTCGCCGAAAACGTCCTCCGCAACTTCTTTGCGATTTTCTCTAACTCCCTGAGTGTCCTGCTGGAGATGTTTCTGGTGACGGTGCTGACTCTGATGCTGGTCGCCAACCCCCAGGGCTATCGCAAGATTCTGCTGAGGCTGTTCCCCTCCTTCTATCGTCGCCGTGCTGATGAAATTTTAAATCAATGCGAGGTGGCCCTGGGAAACTGGATGGCGGGTGTGGTGATCAGTTCTTCCTCAGTTGCGCTCCTGAGTGCGATCGGCCTCGGGGTGCTTCAGGTAGACTTTGTTCTGGCCAACGCCCTGCTGGCCGGACTGCTCAACCTGATTCCCAATCTAGGGCCAACCCTGAGCGTCATTTTTCCGCTGATGGTGGCCATCCAGGACTCGGCATGGAAGGCGATCGCCGTTCTCATCCTCTACCTGGTGATTCAACAGTTGGAGAGCTACCTGCTGACACCGACGGTAATGGAGAAGCAGATCTCGCTGCTTCCCGCCTTCACACTGTCTGCCCAGATTATCTTCGCCAGCTTTTTTGGTTTCCTGGGTCTGCTGCTGGCCCTCCCCCTGACGGTGGTAGCGAAAACCTGGTTCGCGGAAGCCCTGGTCAAAGACATTCTGGACAACTGGGACACCAGTCCCCGAACGGCAAAGCTTCCAGCGTTACCCGAACCGCTCCCTGAGTCGATGCTCCAGGAAGAATTACCACCTCCAGACGCCCCTGATGACGCTTTAGAGGATTAGCGTTACATAGACATCTGAGTCAGACGCGCTAGCGTTCGCTCGTTTTCTTCTGGGGTGCCCACCGTAACCCGCAGACCGCCACAGGTCTTGCGCACCAGCGTGCCCTGACGACGAAGGGCTGTGAAGCACCGCTCCAGATCAGCATCGGAGCCAGATTTGAGGCGCATAAATAGAAAATTGGCGGTACTGGGCCAGATATGCCATGCCGAAAGTTGGGAGAGGGTGGTTAGCAGGCGATCGCGCTCCTTGAGAATCAGTGGAATCGCCGTCAGCAGTTCCTGCCGATGGGCCAGCGTCAGGGCAGCAGCAGTCTGGGAGACGCTGGGGAGATTGTAGGGCAGGCGAATTTTTTCCAGGGTAGCAGCAAGTTCAGGATGGGCGATCGCATACCCGACCCGGTAGGCAGCCAGACGAAAGGCTTTGGAAAAGGTACGCAGAATCACCCAGTTGGGATGCTGGGGCAACTCGGCCAGTAAAGTCTTACCGCTGAACTCAAAGTAGGCTTCATCAATTACCGCCAGGATCTGCTGAGGCAACTGGCGCAGCCAGTTGATTTCGGCAGCGGTAAGGGAATTTCCCGTGGGAGAGTTGGGGTGTACCACGAAGACAGCGCGAATCGGTGGGCTGGTCGGGGCTTCCAGGGCTGCTTGAGCGGCCTGCAAGTTGGTTTCAAAGGTGACTTCGGAGCGGCCCACTGAGACGACGGGCACCCCCAGTGTGCGGGCGGTAATGGCGTACATGGAAAAGGTGGGATCGGCCACCAGAATTCCCCCCTCACCCCCCAAACAGGTGGCGATCAGCAGGGAGCGAATCAGCTCATCCGAGCCACTGCTGACGGAGATCTGATCGGGGACAATCGCCGCTGGTAACGACGCAGACTCGGTGGCGTACTGGGCAATTGCCCTCTTCAGAGCCGCATGTCCACCATCGGGGTAACGATTGGACTCCAGCTCCTGTTGAACGCTCCAGCCCAGCTTTTGCTTCAGGTCTTCTGGTAGGTCAAACGGGCTTTCGTTGGTGTCCAGGCGATCGATGATCGAGGCGATCCCCTCAGCGGGACGGCCTGCATCGCCGCCGGGGTGAGGCGTGTAGGAAACCAGTTGAGCCAGGTCTGAGCGGATAAATGGCAGCATAAATGGAGATTCGAGGGTTGGAAGTGGGGCGATCGCCTCACTGTATTCAATACAAGATCCTTAGAATACGTCGCCTGTTGGCGGTTTGTCTCATCCCACGCTAAATCTATCCGATGTGCAGCTTTGGTCTACCTCCTGTGGGGTGAGCATCTTGCCCGCCCCACAAAAATCATCTGTTTTCAGAACAAAGCTGCCCATCACGTTGAATCACAAAAAAGGGGCTGCAATTGTTGAACAATTGCAGCCGCCTCTCAAAAGCGACAAATTTCAGGAAGCACTCGTAGCGCTTGTTTCGTTCAGTTCAGCAGCGAGACTGGCAGCTCGCTCTTTGTCGAGCCGTCGCTTGCGAGCGTAGAGCTGAATGATCGCGGCCATCGCTACAACCAGCAGCAAAATTCCCCAGGCAGTGATATCAGTGGGCAGGGTGTTCTTAAACACCGCCAGCAACACAATGATCACCAGGAAAACTGTAGGAACTTCGTTGAGTCCCCGCAACTGCTGACCGCTCCAGCGGCAGGTGCCCTCAGCAAGCTGCTTCATGACACGCCCGCAGTAGAAATGGTAGACAACGTTTGCACCCACGAAGGCGAGTTTGGCATGCACCCAGGGTTGCTTCAGCAGGTCAGGTGAGGTGATGAGCAGGGCGATCGCCATCAGCACTGTCAACACCATACCGGGAGTCGTAATTAAATTGTAGAGACGCTTCTCCATGAGCTGATACTGCTGCTGGAGAATCGTGCGGGCAGGTTCAGGCTGTTCGTTCGCTTCAACGTGGTAGACAAACAGACGCACCAAATAGAACAGTCCGGCGAACCAGACCACTACCCCAATAATGTGAAACGATTTGAACCAGAGATAGCTCATGGGTCGTTACTATTACACTCCAGCATTGATCATACCAAAGGCCCCTGCCAATTCAGCTCTGAGCAGGGGTTTGACAACCTCCGCTCAGAATCTAAACGGCGTGCTTAAACAGGGAATCAAGATACACCCGCGCTGCTCTGCGATAGTTGCGAGAGGCATCAGGTGTATCACTGTTACTGTTTTGAATTAAAAACAGCGACAGGGCTGCACAAAATACACGATCCTGATCCCAGTCGGGATGGGTCTCCAGGTAACCAGTAAGAGACTGGTGCAGGTCTTCAGGGATTTCTGCCAGGATGCTGACGGTTGCGTTCATCGGGAACCTCAAAGTCGGAGGGTTAGTACAGGCGAGAGTTTTATGAGCGGGACATTTGCAGCCAAAAATCGCGCTCACCCAGGATTACGGTCTCCCCAACGGCACAACATGACCGGAGAACTGAGAGAACAGCGCAAAACCCGAAGCGCATTCAAGGGTTGGTCGCATCATTTTGCGGTAGAGGGGGGAGGGGTTGTCAACGCCGCCAAAAGGAATAGACCACTTCAGACAAAAAACAGGTTTACGGAGGATTGCGGGTTTTGAGCCGATCTTTGTTACATAACTTCATCAAAACAGGAGATTTATGAGACCGCGATCGCCCCTGCCATAATCCCCAGTCGATCAGCCAATATCCGATGGTTTCGTAGGGGGGGTGTGGAAAAGTTTTCGACGGCTGTGGAAAACCTGGTCTAACCTGTGGAAACCTTGTGGAATCTTTGGGGAAAAGTCTGAAGAAAAATAAGAATTGCAAACTCCCCAAAATTTCAGGGCGTCACAACATTCCACAGCAGAGTCATTAAGTTTTGGATCAAAGGTTAAGGAAAGCTAAATACAGGGTTAACCATTGTCAAGCGAGGATCGTGGCTGAATGCACAGCCCATGAATAGTATTTTTGTATCAAAATAGTACAGTTGACAATAGTACGTTTGTTGGTGCCTATCCGAATAACGAAAACCCAAATTCTGGCAGGCGATACACTGTAGCGTCTCGCCTGCCAGAATTTGGGTTTTCGGATCAGCTCTTAGTAGTACATCTACCAGTACATTGAAAGGCTCTTCAAGATGATGGGATGACGGGATGACAGGGGGATTGCGCACCCTCCCCCCCTTCCACTCCCTCCCTTTCAATTCACCCCCTACGACTGGGTAGAATCCCTTTAGACGCACGACGGCACAGGCAGGGGGATGGGTTAGTGACAGATACAGTGTTGGCAGGGTTGATCGCAACGGTGGTGCTGATAATCGGTGCTTCCGTCGGCAGTTTTCTGAATGTGGTTATCTATCGTCTTCCAGCGGGAATCTCCCTGATCTCCCCAGGATCGCGCTGCCCCAAATGCCACAAAGCACTCAAGCCCTACGACAATGTGCCCGTGCTGGGGTGGCTCTGGCTCCAGGGAAAGTGCCGCTTCTGCCGCAGTCCGATTTCCCCTCGCTATCCGCTGGTGGAAGCAACGGCAGGAATCCTGTTTGTACTGGTGCTATGGCAGTTTGGCCTTTCCTGGCAAATGCTGGGCTACTGTGTATTGCTGAGCTGGCTGCTGGCGCTGGCGCTGATCGACCTGGATACTCTGACGCTCCCCAATGCCCTGACCCAATCGGGTCTGGTGGCGGGGCTGGTATTTCAGGCAGTGGCAGGCGGCTTGCAGGGGGGAACTGCGGGAGCAGCAGCTTGGTTAATGGGAGCAATCGCTGCTGCCGTTCTGGGCATCTGGCTATTTGACGCCATTATTCTGGTGGGATCCATCGCCTTTGGTCAGACGGCAATGGGGGGTGGAGATGCCAAATTGGCAACCATGTTGGGGGCATGGCTGGGCTGGAAACTGCTACTGCTGTCGGGCTTTCTGGCCTGTGTGCTGGGGGCCTTTGTCGGTGGGGGGGCGATCGCCCTGGGCCTCTTGAGTCGCCGTCAACCGATGCCCTTCGGTCCCTTTCTGGCATTGGGGGCAGTGATCTGCGTGTTCTGGGGACAAACGATTTTGTCGGCCTACCTGCGGGTGTTTTTCCCCACCCTATGACCCCAGGTCGGTGGTCACTACCTCTGTTTCCCCTCCGACTCTGGTAAAATCTATCCGTAGTTCAAATCCCTCCTTCTGCAAGGCGTGACCTGGATTACCCTGAAAACGACAAGTGCGCGGTGGGAAGCAGATCTGATGCAGCAGATGCTGGAGGCCCACCAGATTCCAACGCGGATTGTTCATCAGGGGCTTCCCTGTCATTTTGGCTGTGGTACACCCGCCGCCCTTCAGGTGCGCCCGCAGGACCAGTGGACCGCCCTGCTGCTCCTCAGTCCCATCGAAGAAAACGCGCCCGAAACCTTTGAGTAAGGGTTGCGTCATTCCCACCACTGAAGTCGCTGCACCAGACGTTTAACCTCCTCAATCGTCCGTTCCCTACCCCGGTTCCCTTCATGTCTCTCTTTGACTGGTTTGCCAACCGCCGAAAATCTGGCCCCATTAACACCGATCGCCACGAACGGGAAATTGCTGATGGTCTCTGGAGCAAGTGCCCCGCCTGTGGGGTATTGACTTATACCAAAGACCTGCGCGCGAATGCAATGGTGTGCCCTGAATGCAAACACCACAACCGCATCTTTGGCGATGAGCGAGTGCGCCAGTTGATTGACAGTGGCACCTGGCGACCGATGGATGAAGGGCTGAGACCCACGGACCCGCTCAAATTCCGCGATCGCAAGTCCTACAGCGATCGCATTCGCGACACCCAGGACAAAACGGGCCTTTCCGACGCTGCGACTACCGGACTGGGCCACCTGGAAGGACTACCCGTGGCACTGGGGGTGATGGACTTTCGGTTCATGGGCGGCAGTATGGGGTCGGTGGTCGGTGAAAAGCTGACTCGCCTGATCGAGCAGGCCACCCGTGAGCGATTGCCCGTTGTGATTGTCTGTGCCTCCGGTGGTGCGCGGATGCAGGAGGGCATGCTGAGCCTGATGCAGATGGCCAAGATCTCGGCAGCGCTGGAGCGTCACCGGGATGCGCGGATGCTGTACGTCCCCGTCCTGACGCATCCGACGACTGGGGGAGTGACCGCCAGCTTTGCGATGCTGGGCGATGTGATCGTAGCTGAACCGAAGGCGACAATTGGCTTTGCGGGCCGTCGCGTGGTGGAACAGACTCTGCGGGAAAAGCTACCCGATGATTTCCAGACGGCAGAGTATCTGCTGACCCACGGCTTTGTCGATGTGATCGTGCCCCGCACCGATCTGAAAAAAACACTGGCTCAACTCATCCGCCTGCACCAGCCCTACGGCCACAGTTCCCCCTTCGTCCACCTGCCGGGAACCATGTCGCTGGAAACTGTCCTGCCCGACTAGCTTATGGAACTTCTCATCGCAGTGCGGGGTGTATTTCAGAATCCCCCCATTCCCTACGAGTCAGCCAAGCACTCCCTCAAAGCCTGGGCCAAATACTGTCTGCAAAGTCGTGGCTATAAGGTGGTCTACGCCGAAACCGCTGATTTCGCGGTCGAAACCCGCGCCCGCGAGAAGGTGTACTTCAAGGTGAGCGATCGCCCCCAGGAACCCGACCCCAAAGCTACCTGGATCATCTGGGACAGCACCACCCAAACCGCCAGCCTCGTTCCACCCCGGGTTTAAGCCCACCCCATTCCCTATCCCCATTCCCAATTACCCACTTATGCGGGATCTCTACCCCCCCATTGAGCCTTTCCACAGCGGCAGGCTCCAGGTTTCCGACCTGCACACCATCTACTACGAACAGGCGGGAAATCCCGATGGTAAGCCCGTCGTCTTCCTGCACGGTGGCCCTGGTGGGGGTATCAATGCGAGTTATCGCCAGTTCTTCGACCCGAAGCAGTGGCGCATTGTGCTGTTTGACCAGCGCGGCTGCGGTAACAGTACCCCTCATGCAGAGCTGCGAGAAAACACTACCTGGGATCTGGTGAGCGACATCGAACGGATTCGTGAGCACCTGGGGATTGATCGCTGGGTGGTGTTTGGTGGCAGTTGGGGGAGTACGCTGTCGCTGGCCTATAGTCAGACGCACCCCGATCGCTGCAAAGGGTTGATTTTAAGAGGTATCTTCCTGCTGCGGCAGAAGGAGCTGCTCTGGTTCTACCAGGAAGGCTGTAGCTACATTTATCCTGACGCCTGGGAATCCTACCTGGAGCCGATTCCTCCAGAGGAGCAGCATAACCTGATCGCCGCCTATTACAAACGGCTGACCAGTCCCGAGGCTGAGGTGCGGATGCAAGCCGCAAAAGCCTGGTCAGTGTGGGAGGCCAGCACCAGTAAACTATTCCCGGATACGGGACTACAGGCCAGATTTGCAGAGGCAGAATTTGCCGATGCCTTTGCTCGTATCGAGTGCCACTACTTTGTGAATCGGGGATTTTTTGAAACCGAAGATCGGCTTCTCAGAAATGTCGATCGCATTCGCCACATCCCCGCAGTCATTGTTCAGGGGCGATACGATGTTGTCTGCCCGATGATTTCTGCCTGGGAACTGCACCGCGTCTGGCCAGAAGCGGAGTTGCTGGTGATTCCCAATGCAGGCCACTCGATGAATGAACCGGGGATTCGTTCAGCATTGCTGGAGGCCACCGATCGGTTTGCAGCGCTTTAGCGAATTCCCCACAGCGTTGCTGCGGTTCCCAGTAGAAACAGAATTCCCATCAGGCCAGCCAGGGGTTTGTTATCAATGCCCCGCAACCAGGCCGCACCCCGTTCGGTATAGGGCAAGAGCAGGGTGGTGTCGAGCGTGGCGATCGCCCACACCCATCCCGCATGAAGTCCCCAGGCCAAACCCAGATCGCCTCCGTCTACCCAGCGAGCCAGCACCAGCACCATTCCCATCAGCCACAGACCGGGGAGTTGCGGCAGGTTTTCTCGCCCCTCCCAGACCAGGTGTAGAACGGCAAAAATCAGGCTGGCGATCGCCGCCGCAATCCAGGGTGCAAAATCTCGCAGCAGTTCGTTCAGCAGAAAGCCCCGAAAAATTAACTCTTCTGTCAGGCTCACCCACAGTCCTAATACCAGAGTGGTGCCCAGGGTGGTGACAACCCCTTTCCAGCCACCTGTCTCCAGGGTGGGCGACTGCCATCGCACCCAACCCAACCCAAATTCAGCACCAAACAGCACCGCAATTCCCAGCACACCCAGAATTAGACCCAACCCCAACGATCGCAGAACAGATACATCCCAGGGAAGCCCATAGCGAGCAAAGGAGCTGCCTGTTAACGTTGCTGCACCCCACAAGAGCAACGGAGCCAGCAGATAAAGGGAGGCCAGCAGCGGTAGCTTCTGGGACATGGACAGCGGTTGGGGGGGGCGCCACTTGAGGGCGATCGCCAGGGGAATCGCCAGGGGCAACCATGCCAGCACCCAGCTCAGAAAGAAGAGCGTAATTCTGAACAGGGATGGCGTTGCATTGAGCGATGCAGTCAGGTCAGAAGGATTGGTCGTCAGCACAAACGGGTTTAGCAAGAGAGGATAGACCGAGCGAACGAACTCAAACAGCGTACCGCTCACTCCCTGACACATTCAAGCGATTGCCGAAGAATCAGCCATCACCGCCCGGTCGGGACAGGGTGCAGAGGGCGAGAAGGGGGGCAAGCTGTGCCCCTCTGGCTTCGTTCAGCAACCAATCGGAAAAAGTGGAACTCCCAAAAGCTGATCGCTCCTACAACAGATGGAACAACCTTGGAGGTTCTTAGTGTCTATCCCAAAACCGAGAACCCAAATTCTGTCAGGTGCGACGCTGGAGCGTCGCACCTGACAGAATTTGGGTTCTCGGATAGACCCTTAAGGCTCTAACCCATCCTGCTTACTCGTCAGAATCGTCGTGATCATCATCCGATCGATCGACCTGAATCAGGTGGATATGCTTGTAGCCCAGCTTAATTTCAAACTCATCTCCGGGCTTCAGGCCCATCTTTTCGGTGTAGGTGGAGCCAATGACAATCTGCCCATTTCTATGAACGCTAACGCGGTAGGTCGGCTCACGACCCCGGCCATCTTTTGCCGTTTCAGAACCAAGAGAAATTCCTCTTGCAGCCAGCAGCGCTTCGTAGAAATCAGCCAAATTTACTCTCGACTGATTGTTTTTACCAATTGTTTGATAGCCGCAGCGTCTAGCCTTTTCTCGTGAGGACAGGTGAGAAAGTTCTTTGACTTTTTGAAGCAGGGCCTTTCCAGTCAGAGGAGATGTTGCAGTCTCAGTCATTGCTTAAGAACTTCCTTTCTTCCAAAGTGCGCTTCCAAATGCATCACACAGCAGTAATGTAAAAGAATACTCAAACTTGCGATCGCAATATATTTAATATAACGCCTGATCGACCGGATCTTCCAAAATCACGCCAGCGAATCGCCAAAAAGGCTCCCCTGGGTAGTTTTGGCACTTTCAGCAGAGAGATTCCCTGCAAAAGCAAGCAAATAGAATCAAAGCTAGATCAAGATATATCAACATAAGCTTATTATTCAATTTACAGGAATTTTCTCCTTAAGTAAAGGGAACCGCTCGCTCTGAAAAGGCGGTTTTTTCGCGGGATCTCGTCTGTCTGAATCGCCAAACAATGTATTTTTTTAAAGATTACCGAACATCTCACTTGGGTACAGCAGAACCAAGAAAAAAACCTCCATACCAGAACTCCACATTTAGCGTCAAGTGATCGCTTTAGCCATTCAAAAAGGCGGTCTAGAACACAACCTAAAAAATAATCAGAGCAGGCGGTGGTGCAAATGTTCGTCCTTCTCTTGTAAAGAAACTCGTACATATAGCGCTTTGCGCTGAGATAAGTAGGTAGGCGCGATTAAGCTTGAAATCCAAAAAGCTGTTCCGCCCGTGTAGGGGCGGAACAGCTTTTTGGTTTCGACTTTTTCCACGCCCACTTACTTAGAACCAAAGTTTTTGTTGAGAGCCGCGCTGAGCGCGGCTCTCAACAAAAACTTTGAACCTCCCGCGCTGGCAAAGCGCTTTATCAGCCTGGAAAAGTTTGCAGATCCAGGATGCTTCTACTGGAACAATCCATTACTCAGCGTTGCCTCTGCCGTCTTTGGAAATCCTTTTGAACCTGCCTGATTGACTGACCAAATCTCTCTCCCTCATCCCCAACCCCCTCTCCCACAGAGGCACAGGGGAGCCAGAACAATTTGTCAGGTTCAAAGCCTCTCTCCCAGTGGGGAAGAGGGGTTTGGGTTGAAAACAACTGTGTTTTGTTCAGTCAATCAGCTTCTGAACTGAAGAGAGAGAGCCGTGTTATTTTTGTCAGCCAACCAGTTTTTTTAGGATTAGACTGGAAAGTAGCCCCAAAATCTTCAATTGCTCCACAGATTATGCAAGTCCGATTTAATATTCTTCGTCAGGCAACGGACGCTGCTCCTCACATTCAGTCCTTTGCCCTGGAAGTTGAGCCTGAAACGACGATTCTTGACTGTCTGAACCGGATCAAGTGGGAGCAAGATGGCACCCTCGCCTTCCGCAAAAATTGCCGAAACACGATTTGCGGTAGTTGCTCCATGCGCATCAACGGGCGCTCAGCACTGGCATGTAAGGAGAATGTGGGGAGTGAGCTGACCCGTCTACAGCAGGTTGCGGCCAGTGCGAGCAGTTCCAGATCGGACAGTGAAGAAATACCAGCGCTTGCGATCGCCCCCATGGGCAATATGCCTGTGGTGAAAGATCTGGTCGTAGAGATGCAAAGCTTTTGGGACAATCTTCAGGCCGTTGATCCCTATGTCAGCACCAGCGCACGCCAGGTTCCCGAACGAGAATTTCTGCAAACTCCGGAGGAACGTGCTCGCCTGAATCAGACCGGAAACTGCATTCTTTGTGGTGCATGTTATTCAGAATGCAATGCCCGTGAGGTGAACACCGACTTTGTCGGCCCCCATGCCCTGGCCAAAGCCTATCGGATGGTGGCTGACTCCAGAGATGATACAACCGAGGCCCGGTTAGACAAATATGGGGAGGGAACTCAGGGGGTGTGGGGCTGCACCCGCTGCTACTACTGCAATTCCGTCTGCCCGATGGAAGTGGCTCCAATGGATCAGATTGGTAAGATCAAACAGGAGATTCTGGACCGTCAGGATGGCCAGGCCAGTCGCTCGGTACGCCACCGCAAAGTGCTGGTAGACCTGGTGAAGGAAGGCGGCTGGATTGATGAGCGCAAATTCGGTCTGCGAGTGGTAAGCAACTCCATGCGGGATCTCCAGGGATTTTTGAGCATGGGGCCACTGGGTCTGCGAATGTTGGCGCGGGGCAAGTTTCCGTTTACCTTTGAGGCGTCGGAGGGGGTAGCGGAGGTGCGATCGCTGATTGAAGCGATCGAAGCCTACAAAGACTCCGACGACTACAACCCGGACCTGGCTAACTTTGAAAATCAAGGTCCAGAAGTGGTTCGGAGCGGTTGAGATCCTAAAATACTCATAGCCAATCCCCTGCTTCGTAATTTTTCCTCTGAAACCCATGACTTCCCAAAACGTAACTTCCACTTCCCAGGCAGAGACTGCCCCGATTGTCCAACCCGAACCAGCCTTTGGGTGGACCTCTTACGCAGAACTGATTAACGGGCGCTTTGCCATGATTGGCTTCGTGGCGCTGTTGATTCTTGAATTATTCACCCGCCAGGATTTCTTTACCTGGTTGGGTCTCCGCTAAGAGCCTATCCAAAAAAACAAATTCTGGAGGGCGCGCCGCTGTAGCGGCGCGCCCTCCAGAATTTGTTTTTTTGATATTCGGATAGGCACTAAGTCGCAAAAATATAGAGAAAGGTGGCTCAGTGCTAAGCGCTGAGCCACCTTTCTCAATCAGACAGGAGACTAGATCACCCAGTCGCCAGCCACCCACAGACCATTGGTCAGCTCAACCCAGCCACCAGAAGTGCGACCTGTGGTGTTGAGGACGGTACCGTTTCTGTACTCAGCGCCGATGCCAAAGTTGCTGCCGGGGCCAAAGCGACCAGCGAGAGTGCCGCCGTTGGTGGAAACCGTCACGGTGCCGATGCCACCACCGCCGCCGCCGCCACCGCCACCGCCGGTGCTGAGGAACTGGCTGGCAACAAAGCCACCACCAGAGAGTTCAGACCAGCCGCCAACTGTGCCTACCACTGTGACCGAGGCTCCAAAGGGAAGCCCACCAATGATGGCAAAGTTGGTGCCGGGGCCAGAGCGAATATTGACGCCAGAGCCTGCGGTGACAGTGGCATTCCCCACGCCACCGCCGCCACCGCCACCGCCACCGCCGCCAATAACCCACTGGCTAGCCACCCAGATACCGCTAGACAGTTCGGTGAAGCCGTTTTGAGTACGACCACTGGTACGCAGAACCGTACCATCCTCGTAGAAGGCAATTGCGGGGAAGTTAGTACCAGGACCAGTGCGACCGTTCAAGCCACCACCATTGGTGGAAACCGTAACAGTTCCAGCGACACCGCCGCCGCCACCACCGCCACCAAATTCAGGACCAGAAAGACCGAGTGCAGAAGCAGTCGCAGGCCCAACCACGCCATCGGGGACTAAACCCTGGCTGGTCTGGAAAGAGATAACAGCCCGCTCAGTAGCAGAGCCAAACACACCATCAATTCCGCCAGTGTTATAGCCCCGACTGACAAGAGCTGACTGGACATCGCGAACCGCAGCGCCAGTATCTCCCCGACCCACCAGAGCCTGAGCATCACCAGCACCAAACATGACGGCACCTGCGATCGCTGCCGTAGACAAAGTAGTCACCACACCACCGGGAAGATGCATTTCCCGCAGCTCAGGCGCTGGGGAGGGATCTTCATGGGCTTCAGCAGCATGGGTGAATGCGAGTATTTCCATAGTCTCCTCACTGAGTATGAGAAAGGAAGTTGGATAAGGACTAAAAGCAGGAACCAGCGTGGAACTGAGACAGACCGCACCGCTGTGGCATTTTGGAAATCAAAAAGCCATTTTTTCGCAATTTGCCCCTCAGTGTCTATCAAAAAATCAAAAAGGTTCTGGATTTACAAAAGCTGTGGATGATTTCTTGAAGGTTTTAGAGGAGGCAGAAGAAAATTTCTGTGAAAAGGTTCCCTTTACCGACTGTTTCAAAATTATGCTATACAGATCGGAAAACTGGAAAGAGTACCTTTGATCTACTGACATTTGTTAATAATCAAAATGAAGACTTTTCCTGCTTCTAATCAGAGAAAAGCGGTGCAATCACAGCCCAAAAATCGATCATTCCAGTGACAAAACCGACACTAAATCAGGGGGATCGCCCCCTATCTGCAGTGCAGCATCTAATTTTCAGACCTTTTTTTGCTAAATCTAGCGTCGTTTTTTTTCTGGGACAACTTTCCTGGAGCCACTATGTTTGAAAGTCGTTAATGATCCGTTAAAATTGCGCAATCACCTGTGCTGATCAGTTCAAATTGCCCGCCTTTACTGCCCTACAGAGCGATCGCCTGATATCAGTGCCAAGCAAAATCGTCTAAAGTTTTAAGATCCTTACAAAAGGTGGAATTTTTTGAAGAAGCAGGCTGATTAATAGGGCCAAAACCAGATCAGCACTTTTTCTGATCACATCCCCCAAAAGTGTGAAACTTGCAAGACTTAGAGCCTAACCGAAAACCCAAATTTTGGCAGACGTGATGCTGTAGCATCACGTCTGCCAAAATTTGGGTTTTCGGTTTTCGGATACAGCATTTTTCACGCTGGGGCGAAGGGAGAATACCCCTGCACCCCGTCCTAATCAACCTTTCGGTTGCTACTGGACTTTTGACTAAATTGCGCCGATTTCCCCTAAAACGCTGACGGAGTCAGCGTTTTAGGGGAAATCGGCGCTAAAATTAAATTTGCCGCTAAACGCCCTTGCAGAGGGCGTTTAGCGGCACTGTAGAAAAAATAGTCAAAATTCCAGTTGCTATATACGCCCTAAAAATTATCAGTATAAAAAGTCACCTGCCAGCTTGTCTGGCAGGTGATTAACCCGATTTCTATCGCTACAACCAATCTGATCTATTGCAGCTTCAGCACTGCCATAAACGCCTCCTGAGGTACATCAACCGTACCGATGGCCTTCAGTCGTTTCTTACCTTTGGCCTGCTTCTGCAACAGCTTCTTCTTCCGACTGATGTCACCGCCATAGCACTTTGCGAGTACGTCCTTCCGAAGGGCGGGGATGTGTTCACTGGCGATCACCCGACTGCCGATTGTCGCCTGAATCGGAATTTTGAACTGGTGACGTGGAATCAGTTCTTTCAGCTTCTCCACCAGCGCTTTACCCACATAGTAGGCTTTGTCCCGATGAACAATCGTCGCCAGAGGATCAACCGGATCGCCGTTAATCAGAATATCGAGTTTCACCAGGGGATTTTCCCGGTAGCCGATCAGGTGATACTCCATACTGGCATAGCCGCGAGAGCGGGATTTCATCTGATCAAAGAAGTCAGTCACAACCTCGGCTAGCGGCAGCTCATAGGTCAGCGTGGTGCGTCCCTGGGTCAGGTATTTCATATCCTTGAAGACACCCCGACGGGTCTGACTCAGATCCATCAGCGGCCCCACAAACTCTTCCGGGGTGATCATATCCACCTGGACGTAGGGTTCTTCGATCGACTCCCGATGCTGAGGGTCAGGCAAATGGCTGGGGTTGTCAATGTAGACGGTCTCAGCTTCGGTCGTGGTTACCTTGTAAATCACCGAGGGAGCCGTCGTAATCAGATCCAGGTTGTACTCCCGCTCCAGACGCTCCTGGACGATCTCCATATGGAGCAGACCCAAAAAGCCACAGCGAAAACCAAAGCCCATTGCACTGGAAGTCTCTGGCTCGTAATTGAGGGCTGCATCATTCAGGCGGAGTTTTTCGAGTGCTTCCCGCAGATCCTCAAACTGATCCGCATCCGTGGGAAACAAGCCACAGAACACCATTGGTTTCGCTTCGGTGTAACCGGGTAGCGGAACTGCCGCAGGCGCATTGGCCAGGGTAATGGTGTCACCCACACGGGCATCTTCGACGGCCTTAATCGCCGCAGCCAGATAACCCACCTCTCCCGCATGGAGGGCATCTACCGGGATCTGGGTGGGAGACAGGACGCCCAATTCGTCGATCACGTATTCCTTATTCGAAGCCATCAAACGGACGCGATCGCCCTTCTTCACCGTTCCATCCATCACCCGGAAGTAGACGATGACTCCCCGGTAGGCATCGTAGTAGCTATCAAAAATTAGCGCCCTCAAGCATTCAGAAACGGTGTCGTGGGGAGGTGGAATCAGGTGGACAATCGACTCCAGGATTTCGTCGATCCCAATGCCCTCTTTTGCTGAGGCCAGAATCGCGCCGCTACAGTCGAGACCAATAATTTCTTCGATCTCGCTCTTGACCCGATCGGGTTCTGCGCCTGGTAGGTCAATCTTGTTAAGAACGGGAATAATTTCCAGATTATGCTCCAGCGCCAGATAAACGTTTGCCAGTGTCTGGGCCTCAACGCCCTGGGAGGCATCAACCACCAGCAGTGCCCCCTCACAGGCGGCCAGAGAGCGAGATACTTCATAGGAGAAATCGACGTGGCCGGGTGTGTCGATCAGGTTCAGCACATACTTTTCACCATCCTGCCCGGTATAGTTCATGCGGGCAGCCTGAAGCTTGATGGTGATCCCCCGTTCTCGTTCCAGATCCATATTGTCAAGAAACTGCTCCTTCATCTCACGAGAATTGACCGTACCCGTCACCTGCAGCAGACGGTCAGCCAGAGTGGATTTGCCGTGATCAATGTGGGCAATGATGGAGAAGTTACGAATGCGAGAAACGGGTACGTCTGTCATAGACTTTGTAGAAGGCTGTCCAGCAACGGTTAGGGCGATGGCTCAGGCGGGGGGCGCGGTCAGGGATCGTATCCTGCACCTGAGTTGGCGAAGGAGTGGGACTCCAGTTTAGGAGACGCATCTTAAGATATTGTAATGCTACTGTTCCCTGACGAGGGTTGCCCAGTTCGCAAATCCCGTGACAGGATGGCGAAATAGAGCTGTAGTTAACGATGAATTTAGGAGATGTCTAGCAATGAAATTACCTGCGTCGTGTGGATGTCTCCCCCGCTGCGCGGGGGAG
>CAZVXA010000141.1:0-16839 GCA_964630955.1 uncultured bacterium
TACCCATCCACCCGATACAGACGTTCCACGGAACGTCTCTACCCATCCACCCATCTACCCATCTACCCATCTACCCATCCACCCGATACAGACGTTCCACGGAACGTCTCTACCCATCCACCCATCCACCCATCCACCCATCCACCCATCCACCCATCCACCCATCCACCTCACTTCCCCTCCCACTGCTGCTTCAACCGCTCCACTCGCTCCAGCAAACTCTCGTTTGACAGACGTGAACTCAGCCGTTCGACGAATAAGGGAAAGGCAAACGGTGAGGGCCGTTTGGTTTGCTGCCAGACCCGCTTCAGTTGACGCAGGCGATCGCACGTTTTTTCCAATCGATGCACCTCCAGTTGGTCGTCGAGGACTTCGCGTTCAGCCTGTTTCAGCAGGAGATTATCGGGTTCGTATTTGGTGAAGACATCGTAGATTAACGAGGAGCTGACCTGGAGCTGGCCTGTGGTTTTCTTGGCGGAGGGGTAGCCCTTGAACACCAGTCCCGCAATTTGGGCAATGCCGCGAAACTTGCGTCCGGTTAACTCCGACAGGTTGAGGCTGGCTTTGATGTCGTCGTACAGTCCTTCGAGGCTGAAGAAATCAGGAGAGAAGAGATCCTGGAAGGGGTAGTCTTTGGGGGCGAGCAGTTCAAATCCGTAGTCGTTGACCGAGACGGTGAAGGTGGCCGCCTGCTGACGGGCAAAACGATAGCTCCAGAGGAAGCCTAAGCCCTCGTGGACAAACCGCCCTTCAAAGGGAAAGACGTAGAGATGCTGGCCTTCGCGGGTCTTGCAACACTCGATCAGGAGTTCATCACAGGCGGGGAGGTGGGAGAGGCGGGACTGGGTTTTGAGAATGGGCTGGAGGCAATCCAGTTCAGGGTTGAAAGAGACTTCAGGTAGCGGCGACGGATTCCCGGCTTCTTCAAGAAGCCGGGGATCTTGTTTGGGAGCAATGATGTTTTGGGCGATCGCAATCTCATTCCTCAAATGCATACTCAGCGTATCCGAGATCGTCAAATTACCGCCGCCCCAGGTTGGCGTCACCGTTGACTTTTGTGTGGTGTTTCGCACATACGCCACCATATCTTTTACCTGAAAAAACTCTAGCTGTCGGCCTGCAAAAAAGAACACATCGCCTTTTTGTAGCTTCGAGACAAAGTTCTCCTCGACGGTGCCAATCTTCTTGCCCTTCATGTACTGGAGCTGGATTGCCTGATTCGAGGTAATGGTGCCAATACCCATGCGGTGCATCCGCAGAATCTGGGCATCCTTCACCCGATACACGTCCTCCTCCAGCATCACCTTGTGGTAGCGCGGATACGCCCCCAGGCTCTTGCCTCCCTTCTCAATGAACGCCAGCATCCAGCTAAATTCTTCATCCGTCAGTCCAGCGTAGGACACCGTTCTTTGAATATCTGAAAGCGTTTCTTCTGGCCGTAACCCGTTTCCACAGGCCAGCGTGATCAGATGCTGGATCAACACATCGTAGGGTTTCTGGAGTGGACGACGCACTTCGATATCTCCCTGCTTCAGGGCATCCCGAAACGCCGAAATCTCCAGCAACTCCAGCGCATTGGTGGGCAGAAAGAACACCTCCGAGGTGCCTTCGGGGACATGGGCCGATCGCCCTGCCCGCTGCAACAGTCTTGCCAGATTTTTGGCACTGCCAATCTGTACCACCCGTTCGACCGGCTGAAAATCGACCCCCAGATCGAGTGACGACGTACACACCACCCACTTAATGCTGCCGTCCTTCAGGCCAGCCTCGATCGCCTCCCGCGCCTGCACGTCGATTGACCCGTGGTGCAGCGCAATTCTATCCGTATACTCCGGCACAGCAAAGTTCAACGCCTGAAACCATTTCTCCGACTGGGCACGGGTATTGGTAAAGATCAGCGTGGACTTCTCAATCTCCAGCGCCGCCACCAGCTCCTCAAACATCCGCAGCCCCAGATGGCCTGCCCACGGAAAACTATCCACCGATTCCGGCAGAATGCTCTGGATCACGGTTTTGCGCTCCAGGTTCGATCGCACAATCACCGGGTCAATTCCCAACCCCACGGCTACCTGCGCCGCCTCTTGCGGATTCCCCAGCGTTGCCGATACCGCCCAGGTCTGCACCGCTGGCCTCAACCGCCGCAGGTGTGACAGGCACAGCTCTACCTGGGTGCCCCGCTTGGAGCTGAGTAGCTCATGCCATTCATCCAGCACGACCATCCTTAGCGCCTGAAATAATTTGCCGCTGTCCGCATAGGAAAGCATCAGCGCCAGTGATTCCGGCGTGGTGATCAGAATCTCCGGCATGTCCTTCAGTTGCTTCGTCTTGTGCGACGCACTGGTGTCCCCCGTGCGCGACTCCACCCGCAGATTCCACCCCATTTCCTCAATCGGACGTCGAATCGATGCCTCAATATCCCGCGACAGCGCCCGCAGCGGCGTGATGTATAGCAGTTGCAGTCCTTTCGTTGGGGATTCGATCATCTGGGCGATCGCCCCCATCACCGCCGCATAGGTCTTCCCCGACCCGGTAGGCACCTGGATCATGCCGCTTTTGCCTGCAAGGAATGCCTCCCAGGTCTCCTGCTGAAACGGTAGCGGCTGCCATCCCTGGGTTTTGAACCAGGCAATGATTGGCTCTAGAGCGGTGTACATGATTCCAGTGTTGCACTTTTTATTCAGCGTTTGATTCAGCGTTTTGATACGCCTCCACCATCTTCCGCAGCTTTTCCACCAACCGATCGCGCACCCCCTGCGGTGACACAATCAAGCAATCCCCGCCATACGGCAAAATCTCCCGAAACAGCCAGAAGGTGCTGCTCACATGACGCAGGACGCGCCGCGTGTGGGGGCGATCGCTCAACCATTCATTGCTCTGATCCTCCGGCCTGGGCTGATAGTTGAACGCCAGTCCCCCGCTCAGATGCAGTTCCACAGAGACGGTATCCAGGTGCGATCGCCATTTCCCCGCCGCTGGGACAAAGGCCGCTTCGGAGATGCGATCGAGTCGAAAGGTCCAGTTGTGCTGCAATTCGGGAATATCGGCGTTTTCTACCTCCTCTTCGCACCAGCACTCCAGGTATTCTCGCTTTTCACGGGGGACAATCCGCGCAAACCGGACGGTAAAGGTTAGAAGCTGCTGGGCTGCATCCTGGTAGCTGAGCTGGAATGGCTGGTGCTGCCGGATGTACTGCTCGATCTGCTGCCGCCAGGGTACGATCGATTGCTGCAACCGTTGCTCCAGTTCGCTGCGCATGGGGATGGGCAGTTCACTCCGCTCTAACAAAAGCCGGATAACAGTCCGGGCTTCGTCGAGTTTTCCTGTATCTATAAGTAAATTGACAGCCTGCCTCAGGGATTGCACCCGATCGCTTGACCAGTCGTTGTTTCGCCCAATGAGTAGCTGGCGCTGGGCGATCGCTTTGACCAACCGGGAAATATTCGGCTCGTCGCCCCAGGTCATGCCGTGTTCGAGGGCGATCGTTTCGAGCTGGGCTTTGTCCTGGTCGTTGATAGAGAGCGTAATCGATTGTCCCTTCCGAGTCATGAAAGTGTCCGTGTACTTTGTCCGCAATGTGCCTTGTCAATTTCTATTCTGAGTGTCATTATCAACATAAGCAACCATTTACGGACACTAAATTCAAGATATGTCCGATTACACCATCACTCTGAAGCCTGTCTATTCCTCTCCTGCAACTGATGTTCCAGCAGATGTGGCGTTGCCTGAAGGTTGGACTTTGTCCTGGCACCAGGCTGAAACTCTGAAGGCGCTGCGCGATCCTGAGATTGATGTGGTGTTTAATACGGCAATGACTGGAGATGGCAAGAGTTTGGCAGCTTATCTACGATCGTTGAGTGAAGACTACCTGGCCATTGGCTTGTACCCAACCAACGAACTGGCGCGAGATCAGGAACTTCAGATCTTGCAGTACCTCCAGGATTTTCAACCCTCCCATGAGCCACGGGTGAACCGCCTCAGTGGTGCGGAATTAGAAATCTACGCGGAAACAGAGCAACTGAAAAAGGCTAATGCGATCGCCACTCGCACGGGGCAATCTGAAATTCTGGTCACCAACCCCGATATTTTTCACTACATTTATCGTGGAGCTTACGTTCTGAAGGGGGACAGTCCCGATAAGCTGTGGAATCGCATTGACCGGAACTTTGATCTCTTCATCTTTGATGAATTTCACGTCTTTGGTGCGCCACAAATTTCCGGTGTGCTGAATACGATGCTGTTGATTCGCCACACTAGTGGACTGAAACGGCGAAGTGGTCACAACAAAAAGTTCCTGTTTCTCTCAGCGACTCCCAGTGATCAGCTTCTTCAACGTCTGGATAAAGCTGGCTTCCGTTACAAACAGATTGATCCTGTTACCGCAGGGAAGTATCAATTTCCTGACAATCAACCTGAAGCTGAAGCGTTGAAAGTGCAAGGATGGCGACAGGTAGCCAGAGCGATTCAACTTCAGTTTGTGCCGTTAGAATCCAGCTCCAAAGCCTCTGAGACCTGGTTAAAAGAAAATGCAGACCTGATTCTCAAACAGTTCCAGGAGCAACCGGGAAGCAAAGGGGCACTGATTTTGAATTCGATCGCAGCAGTCAAGCGACTCACGCCATTTTTTCAGGCTCTCCTACAGCCTTATGGTCTGGTCGTGAGCGAGAATACCGGGCTATCGGGAAAAAGTGAACGGGAGCGATCGCTCTCTGCTGACCTGATTCTCGGCACCAGCACCATTGATGTCGGGGTTGACTTCAAGATCAATTTCCTGATTTTTGAATCCTCGGATGCAGGAAATTTCATTCAGCGTCTGGGACGTTTAGGACGGCACGATGGGTACAAGCGAGATGGAAAGTTTATTCCTTTCACCTCATTCAAGGCTCTCTCACTGGTTCCCAACTTCTTTGTTGAGCGGCTATTTCTAGGAGACTCTCCTCCTTTAAACACGGGACAGGAGTATGACCGCATTTCATTGAACAACATTGTTCGTGACAAATACCGACAAATCAATGACTTTCGCGGGTACTACAAACGCTGGGGAGCCGTTCAGTCACTGCGGCTAGCTCATGACCTGGGCGATCGCACTATCCAGCAGCAATACGCCCAGAGCCGTGAAAAATTTGTTGAAGCCTGCGAAACAGTTTTTGATGTTCGTCTTAAGTCTGTTGCAGGTCATGTGAGTGGGTGGGGAAAGGACTGGCAACAGCTATCGGGTAAAAAAGGGAATCCGATCGCAGATGATGCCTGTAGTTTCCGAGGTTCCAGCCCGTTGCAGTGCGGAATTTACGATCTGACAGAGGCGAATGAGGGCGATCGCTTCAAAACCTACGATCTGCCTGGGGTTCTCAGCAACTTGGAAGTCGAGCTAATTCCCAAGGCGGAATTCCTGCGCCTGCTGCAATCAGCAGAACAACGCACCGGACAACCGATCCCTAAAGGTCGCTTCAGCCATTGCCTTGCCTTCATGAGGCTGAAAGCCTACCGGGACGAACGCCTGAACTGGAAATTTGCCTATCCCGGTGACCTCACCGCTATCGCCGATGTCTGGAAGGTGCAGGTGCTAACTGGCCTTGAGATCTGGCAACCGGAGAATCGATGGGCTGCGGAGATCAACAAATCACTGCGAAAGGAGGGATTGGTGAGCTACGTTCTCCGTCGTCCGGTCAACGAGGTGCGAAATCGTCTTCGACTACCCATGCACTTCCAGCTTTACCCCATCAGCGATCAGCACAGCTACCACGATGCGGTGGCTCCATATGCGATCGCCTTTGGCCAGAGCGCTCTGCTGCTGGATACCCTGGCTTATCAATTCAAAAAAGAGGGAGGCGAAATATGGATCGCCTAATTTCAATCCCTGAAAGGGATTCAAGATATATAAGGAGAGGGCATCAGCCTTCAAGTACAGCACCGGAAGTTTCAATCCCTAAAAGGGATTCCAGGCCAAAAGAAACATCCTTACCCTTCCCATCTCATAATACTACCTAAGTCAGGCGAAATTTTCATGGGTCTTCCGTAGCTGAACTTAAATAGTCATGTTATCGTCTACTTGGTGGCGTTAGCCTTCAAGTACAGAGACGGAGATTCGTAGCTTTCGAGACAAACGAGTAAGCCTTTGATACTGCTTTGTCAACTGCACGCGCTGATTCGACTCCTTATGAAGACATAAGCCGCCATTCGGAAAACCTATATTTTGGAGGTGAATCCAATGGCTGATCACGTTCAACTTGAGATCTTCAACCTGAGTGCCTATACATCTGGGAATTTGACCTCAGATATTCGTGTGGTGGTTCAGATGCCGGAAAGGACTCAAGACGCTGGAGGGAAACAACTGGAGCTTGTCCTCTTTCCAGATCTACCTGCTGAGAACTACTCCAGTATGAAGCGGGCAGCTTGATGTGTGGTTGGGACGGTGGGCTTGAAACCTCCACCGTCCCAACTGGAGGCAAAGATACAGACAACAGATTAGCAAACCTTATTGAGCTGTTGTGAATTATGAAACCTCATGCAACAGGTGATCTCCAATTAGTGATTTCGAAAATTCTGGAACAAATTCCATATTTAAAGCTATTGATTCTGTTCGGCTCCAGAGCAAGAGGTGATAATTCTCCATCGAGTGATTGGGACTTTGCCCTGTTGTTCGACGAAGACCTCCGCAAGCAGTACGAATCGGGGGGCGGGTGGAACTGTTTTCGGTCGTGGGGTGTTCTCCAAAAAATTCTTGACCTGGGTGATGACGAGATGGACTGGGTGGATCTAAAGGATGCATCTGATCTATTGGCCCATGCGATCGCCCGTGATGGTGTGGTGATCTACGAAAAGGAATCAGGACTGTTCGAAGCATTCAAAAAGCAAGCGCTCATGACCCCTGACAAACTTAAGGAAGTACGTCGCCAACAAAAAGCAGTAATTGCAGCAACACTTAAGCGATGGGGACTATGACCACTCTAGACAGAGAGAGTATTGGCAGAAAGTTGATTGGAATGACAAGGCGGCTTGATCGGTTAGCCAACTACCAATCACTGACTTTTGAAGAGTATCTGCAAGATGAAGACCGACAGGCTACCATTGAGCGGTATCTGGAAATTATTATTCAGGCGGCACTTGACATTAACCGGGCACTGATTAAATCTGCAAGCGAGGTTAAGGTTGAGGATTTGAAAAACGCGGAAACATTTTCACTTGCAGGTGAACTAGGTTTTATTTCTTCTGAGGTCGCCAATCAGCTCATTCCATCTGCTCGCTTTAGAAATGTCCTGGCTCATGCCTATGATGAGGTTTTGCCAGAGCTGTCGTATCAAGCTCTGCAAGTTGCAGTGGTGCAATACCAACAGTACGTTCAGGAAATTCAAACTTATCTAAACTCTCTACAAGATGACTGAACAACTTGACTGGCTAGACGAAGATTTTGGTTTTGATAGTGAAAGCGATCGCACCATTGAGCCTGCCCAGCGTGAGTTGCTTACCCTTAAGCTTCTGCGAGAAGCGATTCACGCGCAAAATCCTGATGACGGTGTCATGAAAGATTTTGCAGCGTATGTCTTACCTCACTTATTGAAAGTGGCGATCGGGGTCACGGCAAAAGGCGGTAGATTCTTCGATGAACTGGATCAGCAACGGGAAGAAGAAGGGAAAACCAAAGTTCGGCGGGATAATGCGGCTGACCAATCGCTCAACACCCATCTTTTAAATGGACTATTTCCTGCAAATCTAATTGAGCGGCGATTATCAAAACTCAATACCACTATGAAACGAGTGGGGAAAGAACTGGAGCGAAGATTGGCCATTGCTGCCTTCATCCTGCATGATTTTGAGAAATTCCCGGATGTGCCCGAAGGTTGCCGCAAACTACCACTGGAGGAGCAACGCCGGATATTTGAAGCAAAGGTTTTAGAACTGGGGATTAACCAATTCATTGACTCTGATAATCCCGAAACTTACCGGGAATATCTCGATGACCTGCTGTGCATGGCATACAACGCCCAACGCCGCTGGGATACGAACTGGAATTTCTCAGAATATGGCTTGAGTCCGCTGCTGCGCGATCGCACCCTCCGTGCTCTGTGTGATCTGACCTGTCTGGCCGATTCTCTCGCCTCTATTGTTAAACATCCCCAGGATGCAGAACACCCTCGCTTGAATGAACTGATCCACAGTCTCAGTGATGGGCAACTGAAGTTCACCTATCATGCGATCGCTGAAAATCGGGGTGTTTTAACTAATGTGGTCAACAATGCGTTGATGTCTGCACACACAAGCCTCAATGCAGAGGAGAAAACCTATTACGAACCATTGCTTTATCTGCCAACGGGGGTCATTTATCTCGCACGTCGAGAGGCTCCACTAATCGATCCATCAACGCTTCCAGATCGTGTGGTCGAGAGCATCAAAAATCTTTGTGCAGGCCAGCTCCGGCTCCGGCAGATGGGATTTGGACGAGATGGCAAAGGGATGAAATACGCCGACTATTACAACCTGTTTTTTGATGATCCGGGATTGATGCAGGTTGCACTGGATGCGACGCTACGAATTCTCAATCCAGGCAAAAGTTCAGTTGCAAAAAGCCGTAGTGAGAATCTGGTCAAGTTTCAGCAGCAAAATATATTGTCGATTGACTATGATTTCCGTTTTGAGGATGACATTCGTATTGACCAATTGGCTGAATTTGGGGATTTGGTGAGCCGCAAGATTTGGGGCGATCGGCTCTCTCGCATAGAAACTGTTCGCAAGCAGAACAAAAAACTGCCTGTCCCTCCCAATATTGATCTAATTCACAAAGTTGCAGAGTTCTGGAACCTGGAGCAGTATTTACCACAGATACGAGAGATTCAACGAATTAATGAAAGCCTCAAGGAAAATAAGCTAAAAGGTAACACCGGAGGCGTTCCTTACGAATGGTATTTCTTGGCAGCAAAGTATCTACAGACGAATCCCGGCATTGAGAACTTACGTGAGATCTGTTCACAGGTCATTGCCTATGTCGTCAGCATCACGCAACCGATTGTTGTCCAATACGAGGTGTCTGACGGATGGGATGACGTGCGACAGTGGGTCGCTCAGGTGGTAATGCTTCCGGAGTATCGCCAGCACCAATCTACTGAAGCTCAGGTTGATATCTTTCTCAAAGAACTGGCCAGTTACAACGCTGCAAAGAAACCAGGGCGGGGACGGCAATTGATTTGTTCCATCTCCCATTCCGCCTACACCGTAACTGAGCAGATGGAATCGGCCGTACTCTTCACACCGCAGGTCTACACCAACAAACAGCATCTGGGCGGCTCGAATGCGAAGCGAAATATCTCCAGCATTGCGGGGATTGAGATGATGCTGCGGCAAATTCTCATGAACCAGACGCAGGCTGTAGGCAAACGCTTTGAGGATGGCAAATATCGCTATCTCTACTTTTACCCGACCTATTACTTCACACCAGAAACCAACAAATTTCTGCAAAAAGCCTACAGCGGCATTGCTCAAACTCGCTTTGACACCAGCATCCGCAACCACTTTGTAACCAGGGATCTAGAGGCACACTTTGAGCGCGATCGCTACCAGACCGTTGATACTTTCCTGATTGACGAAGACCTGGAGCGTAAGAAGCAACTGCCCGAAAATGACCCCAATTTCAAACGCGATAGAACCTTCAAACTGGCCTACCCCGACGACCAGCCATTGACGTTCTACTTTATGGCCTTACCTCCTGGGAAAGACCCGACGGATACAGAATCATGGGTAATGCCTGCATGGTTAGCGTTTGCGTTTCCGATGATCCTGGATGTCAAAACGGTCGTGTCTGAATCACCAATCCCTCCCTTCACCGATGGGGCAGAGTTTGAAGAAAGCGTGTTTCTCGACAGCGCACCACAGGCATTTCGGGTGTTGACAGGACGCGATCGCTTTCGTCTTGACTACATTCTGGAGGGTTGGAAAGACCCCGATGGCACAAAGCGAGCTGCTCCCTTGAACGTGCTTACCGCCGCTTACGCTATCCATCTGGACGTGAATGCGAAGCAGGGGAAAAGTGGATACGATGCTAACTGGGGCAAATTAACCGAACTTGCCAAAGACATGGACACCAGTCCTCTATACGTTTTTTCCTACTTGGCAAAGTGGGCAAGAGGACAGAAGGACGAGATTGGCAGTGCAAAAAAACGGGCGCTCTACGCACACCACTTCTATCCCTGTTTTGATCCCTATGTTGAATTTGACCCTATCTCGGAGGAACTGACTGTGGGTGAAGAATCACACCTGAACCATCCCAAAAAATTGACAGAATTGTACCGGAAGTTTTACCGAGCCAATAAGCGCTACAATCCCAAAGCTAACGCTGTCCTGAAACCAATCGACCTGGCCGCAGATACCATTCTCAAAGCCGATTCTGTCGTCTTTTATGGCGAAACACTGGTTGCAACTGTTGCAGCAGCGGTTTTCAAGCTGATGGATCGCGTTCATTCTTCTACCGCAGAGGGCCGCTGGGTAATCAGTAACCGTGAAGACGAGCGACAGGCTGTTTTAGAGTTTGCCCGTTACTTTGTGGTGGATGTGTTTGAGAAGGCATTTGCGGGCGATCGCGCTCGATTAGCAGGACGACAGCTCAATCTACTGCGGGATACCTGCGAGTTTTTATATCGCCTTGAGGACGACAAGGAAAACCAGACCAGAGGTGCGAAGGCTGTCGAAGAAGTAAGCAGCAGCGAGCAGGACTAGCTGGATTCAGTTAACTCATTTAGAGATGAATTAACTGAATTTGAACTAACTCAATTCACCCAATCTTACAGGAGATAAATCATGGCACTGCTGAAAACCATCGGCTCCAAGTTTTTTCATGCTGCAATTCCCTACAAACCAATGGGTAAGTACGCCCATTTTCTGACCATTCGTGTCACCGAGTCATACCCATTGTTCCAGACTGATGGAGAGTTGAACAAAGCTCGTGTTCGCGCAGGTGTCGAAGACCCAACACCAATCAGTCGGTTGTCCATGTTCAAACGCAAACAGTCCACACCAGAACGTCTGGTTGGACGGGAATTACTGCGCACCTATGGTTTTGTTAAAGCGGACGAATGCGAATACAACGTTGAATTTGCAATGGATAACCCCGATTGCATTATCTATGGATTTGCCATTGGCGATTCAGGCTCTGAAAAGTCGAAGGTAGTGGTAGACACCGCTTTTTCCGTCACTGCATTTGATGAATCTCACGAAACATTTACGCTCAATGCGCCTTATGAGAACGGAACGATGGCCTCGAAGGGTGAAGCCGGATCGAAACCAGGAGAAGTGACCAGTCGCATCAATCAGCAGGATCACATTCGGCCACAGGTGTTCTTCCCCAGTATCGTCACTCTAAAAGACCCAACTGAAGCTGGATTCCTCTATGTATTCAACAACATCCTGCGAACCCGTCACTATGGCGCACAAACCACCCGTACAGGACGTGTTCGGAACGAGATGGTCGGTGTTATCTTCGCAGACGGTGAAATCGTCAGTAACTTGCGCTGGACTCAGGCCATTTACGACCAGATGAAGGCAGATGGAACGTTGCGATCGCCTGATCCCCTCAACGAAGATGAAGTTCTTACCGCTGCAACCACCGCAATCGAAACCATCATGGCAAACGAGTTTATTGTCCATACAGACTTCATTGGCCAGACCTTTCAACCATTGCTAAACGAAGTTAAGACGCTGACAGGAAGCGAAGACGGCATCACCAGCATCCTTGAGCAGGCGATGAAAGAATCAAAAGCCTATGCAGAGAAACACATTAGCAAGAAAAAGGCTGCTAAAGCTGGAGCGTAGGTCATGACCCACATCTATCGCTGCACCCTGGAGCTACACGATAGCCTCTACTACGCCACCCGCGAGATTGGGCGACTTTACGAGACGGAGCCGATTCTGCACAACTACGGCCTGTGCTATGCACTGGGTCTGGTGGATAGCGATCGCCACCAGACCACCGTCTCCGAAGAACACAGCTACCGCTATTTTTGTCCAGAGCAGGTGCCTCAATACACGGAGCATCTCACACCGTTAAATCAGCGAGGCATCTATATCACACCCGCCAGAGCTGTCCACCATGCAACGGTTCTCAACACCTGGAAATACGCCAACAACAATTACCACGTTGAAATGGAGAAAACCCAAAAAAACATTCCTAGCTTTGGGCGGGCAAAAGAGATCGCGCCAGAGAGCGAGTTTGAGTGCTTTATTCTCTCTGAAAGCCCTCTGGAGGTTCCCCGGTGGGTTCGCCTGGGGAAATGGATGAGCAAAGCCAGCGTTAAGCTCGAACCTCTACCTCCACCAAAGCATCACTCCGTTGGTGAGTTCACCTATCCATTCCCACTCAATCCCCTGGATGTCATGTTCACCCATCAGGTGCTGAGCTACGACACGGTGAATATGCCCCCTGTCAGCCTCATCCGCAACGTTCGCATCCGGGGAGAATACTACTCCTTCGAGGGAAAGGAGACTTTGAAGATTCCGGCAAAGATGCAGTACCGCTTCGGCAACTAACCTACTTGCCAAACCCCTTCCCCCGCTTCCGCCTGACCGATCGCTCCCGACTCATCAACTGCTCTGCGAATCCTCTGCTGTTTTGCAGAGCAATCCCTCGAACCCTCCGCTGCTGGTAAGCTTCTACCTCTGCTGCCAGAGGATGGGTCGAATCAAATTTCAGATGAGTTAATGAGACCAGCAGCACTTCTTTATCTCCAGCAATTGACTGAATTTCACAGGAAATCCCCCCCATATCACTCATGTAACGGACATCTCCAATGGTGAGGCGCTGTTTTGGAGCGATCGCCCACCCATTCTGCCGACTCAGCTTCACCAACTCCGGGCTGGGTTCAACTTGAAGCGGCAGACTCGCCTTCAGCTTCGCCATCAATGCTGCGACCTGTCCTGGATCATCAATCATCGTTGCCCCCCCTGCTCCTTATCTCATCACGCAGAGATTCATGCCTCATAGTTTAATCCTCAACCTCCAACCCCGATCGCCTATTTCCCCCGGATACCTCACCGGAAAACATCTGCACGCGCTATTTCTGACGCTGGTGAGTTCGGTAGATCAGCCGTTGGGCGATCGCCTCCACGAGCAGAAAGCCGACAAAGCCTTTGCCCTGAGTCCCCTCCAGGTCGCCAATCGGCAGCGAGGAAACCTGTTGCAGTGGGAGCACAAGCAACCCATTGCAGCAGGAGCAAACTGCTGGTGGCGAGTGGCGCTGCTGGATGAGGCGTTGTTCGCCCATCTGACTCCCCTGTGGTTAAATCTCAACCCGGCCCATCCGTGGCACCTGGGTTCAGCAGATTTGTACGTTACGAGTGTCTTAGGCACACCACAATCGACTCAGCCCTGGGCGAATTTTGCAACTTACGAACAGATCTACCAGCAGGCATCAGACGAAGAGCGACGGATTGATCTGACCTTCTGCACACCCACCAGTTTCCGTCAGGGACAGTTTGACAGCGCCTTGCCGACCCGCGAGAGCGTCTTCAGTAGCCTCCTGCGACGCTGGAACCAGTACAGCGGCATTCCATTCCCCGAAACCCTGATAGAGTGTATCTTCCCCAGCTTCTTCGACATCCATACAGAAATGGTCACCGATGGGCGCAGCAAATTCATTGGCTGTGTCGGAGCGATGAATTTTCGTGTTCTTGGAGAGGTCGAGCCGAGCATCATCAAACAGATTAATGCACTGGCAGATTTTGCCTGCTTTAGCGGAGTAGGGAGGAAGACGCCGATGGGAATGGGGATGGTGAGGAGGGGGTAGGGGTGGATGGGTGGATGGGTGGATGGGTGGATGGGTGGATGGGTGGATGGGTGGATGGGTAGAGACGTTCCGTGGAACGTCTGTATCGGGTGGAGGGATAGTAGAAATTATTGAATTGTCCAGTGGGAGGAGTGTTTGACCATGTTGACGAGCTGGCCTGTGATTTGGTTGTAGGTTTTGTAGAGGTTTCTTCCAGTCTCGATATCCAGGTAGTTACATTTCACTGCGAATTCGACCCAGATTTGGGTTTCCGTTGCTTCTGCCTGACAATCACTTAGTTTGGCGACAAAAGCAGCCTGATATCTGCGTTTCCGCCATGCTTCACCCACGTTTGCACAAACTGACCGGGACGATCGCCGGATTTGATCCGTCAACGAATACCGCTCCTCAACCGGAAATTTCTTGGAAAGCTCAAAAATCTCCATCGCCGCCCCAAATGCTGCCTGATAAACCTCCAATTCCCGATAAGTCCTCACCAATTTCTTCACCATGCACTCCCCTTTTTCCCCCTTCCAACCCTCCCAGAATTCCCACCCATCTACTCCTCCCCCCACCCACCCACCCATCCACCCATCCACTCCTCCCCCCACCCATCCACCCATCCACCCATCCACTCCTCCCCCCCCCGACCCCATCCCCATCGCCGCCCTCAACCAATTCAACTATTGCCCCCACCGCTGCTGGCGAATGTTCTGCGCGGGAGAGTTTACCGAGAACCAGTACACGGTGGAAGGAACGTCTCTTCATCAGCGGGTTCACACCGTTGGCGAAGGGCACCGGGAAGAAACCTTTCAGGTGCGAGCCATCTGGCTCAAGTCAGAGCGCTACGGCTTAATTGGTAAGTCAGACCTGGTAGAAGAAACCGACGGACGCTGGCATCCGGTCGAGTACAAGCGCAGCCATCGCGGCGAGTTTGACAACGACGAACTCCAGGTGTGCGCCCAGGCGCTGTGTCTGGAAGAAATGACAGGGCAAACCATCACCCACGGTTACATCTATTACGCTCAGTCGCATCAACGCCAGCTCGTCGAAATCACAGAGGAACTGCGGCAAATGGCGATCGCCACCCTCACCCAGGTGCGAGAACTCCTCCAAACCGGAAAAATGCCCCCAGCAGTCTACAGCCCCCGCTGCAAAGGATGCAGCCTGTACAGTCAGTGTTTGCCGCAGGCAGCACAGAAGGTAGAGCGGTATGTGGAGTGAGGGGGGGTAGGGGTGGATGGGTAGATGGGTGGATGGGTGGATGGGTAGATGGGTAGATGGGTGGATGGGTAGATGGGTGGATGGGTAGATGGGTATCGGAATATAAATCTTTTCCTCTCCCAACTTCTCATCCTCCCACTCTCTCACTATCCCAACCTCTCACCCATCCACTCTCCCACCCATCCACTCTCCCACTCATCCACTCTCCCACCCATTCACTCATCCACCCATCCACTCTCCCACCCATCCACTCATCCACTCATCCACTCATCCACCCATCCACCCATCCACCCTAAAAATATGGGAACCGTATACATCACCGCAGACGACGCATTTATTGGAAAAACAGACGAAAGACTGAGTGTGAAGGCACAGAAGCAGACATTGCTGGATGTGCCGTTGATCAAGATCGAAGGGGTTGTTGTCTTGGGCCGAGCCACCATTTCTCCAGCGGCATTGACGGAACTTCTGGAGCGCAAAATTCCCCTTAGTTTTTTGACGGGGACGGGACGGTATCTGGGCCGTCTGGAGCCACCGTTGACGAAGAATATTTTTGTGCGATCGGCCCAGTGGAAGGCTGCGGGAGATTCTGACAGAACCCTGCATCTGGTGCGGAGTTTTGTGCGGGGTAAATTGAAGAACTACCGGAACTCGCTGATGCGATCGCAGCGAGACTATCCCGAACTCAGTCTGCAAACGGCGATCGCCCGTCTGGAGCAGGCCATCACTCCCCTGGAGCAGACTAACAGCGTCGATTCGCTGCGGGGACTGGAGGGAACTGGGAGTGCCGCCTACTTTGGCAGCCTGGGGCAACTGATCCGGGTGGAGGGCTTTTCGTTTGAGGTGCGACGACGGCGACCACCGACCGACCCGGTGAATGCCCTATTGAGTTTTGGCTATGCGCTGCTGTTGCACGATGTCCAGAGCGCAGTGAATATTGTGGGATTTGACCCGTATCTCGGCTATCTGCACACCGAACGGTATGGTCGCCCTTCTCTGGCGCTGGATCTAATGGAGGAGTTTCGCCCGCTGGTGGTGGATGCGTTTGTGCTGTCAGCACTAAATCGGCGATCGCTCACCCCTAATGATTTCATCACAGAACCCCTGAGTGGAGCCGTCTCCCTCTCCGACGAAGCCCGCCGCACCTTCCTCCGGCTATACGAACAGAAGAAACAATCCCAGTTCAAACACCCTGTCCTGCAAAGGCAATGCACCTATCAAGAAGCATTCGAGATCCAGGCGCGCCTGATGGCGAAATATTTAATGGATGAAACGAAGCAATATCCGCCGTTGGTTTTGAAGTAAAGGGTGGATGGGTGGATGGGTGGATGGGTGGATGGGTGGATGGGTAGAGACGTTCCGTGGAACGTCTGTATCGGGTGGAGAGGGAGTGGAAATTATTGAATTTTCCAATGGGAGGAGTGTTTGGTCATGTTGACGAGCTGGCCTGTGATTTGGCTGTAAATTGTGTACAGTTTCCTGCCAGCCTCAATATCCAAGTAGTTACACCGCACCGCAAATTCGATCCATATTTGTGTTTCGGTTGCTTCTGCCTGACAATCACTTAATTTGGCAACGAAGGCAGCCTGGTATCTGCGTTTTCACCATACCTCGCCCAGATTCGCACAAACGAACCGAGACGATCGCCGGATTTGATCCGTCAACGAATACCGCTCCTCAACTGGAAATTTCTTAGAAACCTCAAAAATTTCCATCGCCGCCCCAAACGCCGCCTGATAAACCTCCAATTCCCGATAACTTCTCGCCAGTTTCCCCACCATCACCCACTCCTCTCCAGATGCTACCCCCTTAATCATTCCCCACCCATCCACCCATCCACCCATCCACCCATCCACCCATCCACCCATCCACC
>CAZVXA010000142.1:0-81 GCA_964630955.1 uncultured bacterium
CCTGGAATATTTTTTTGAGAGAAGCGGGGGGGGGGGGGGGGGGGGGGGGGAAAAAAAAAACCTTATGTGGTTGTGTGTTTG
>CAZVXA010000142.1:91-10664 GCA_964630955.1 uncultured bacterium
AACTCAAACCACCATCCGGCAATAACCGGTCCCCCAAAATTTTTTTTTAAAATTTCCCTTTTAATATTTTTTTCCTAGTCGCGCGGCTCCCCCCCGCTTCTCTCAAAAAAATATCTGGTTTTATTTAATTCGTGATCCTAAATCTACAGCAGACCTCTGAAGCGGCAGAAGGACAATGGCCGGAACCAACCCGAAATCCGCTAGGATCGAGGTTATGCAGGAGCACCCCCCCCTTGAGCGATCGCCCCAATCTATCGCTGCCCCCACCCCTCATTCCTCCGTAACCACGGAGGACAATCGTTTTTTCGCACAGGTGCTGGGTGCGATTGTTTTCTACACCGTTCTTCCAGTTCCAGTGTCAAATCTCAACTTTCAGCGAGTCGCGCAATGGGTCCCCCTGGTGGGTGTTCTCATTGGTGTCATGCTGGCGGCGTTGGCTTTGTTTTTGGAGAAAATTGGCATACCTGCACTGACTACCAGTGCGCTCGTGGTTGCAGCATGGGTGGGGGTAACGGGGGGCCTTCATCTGGATGGGGCGATGGATACTGCCGATGGATTGGCGGTGATGGATCCTGAGCGTCGTCTGGATGTGATGGCCGATAGCCGCTCAGGTGCCTTTGGGGTGATGGTGGCAGTGCTGCTGCTGCTGATCAAGACGGCTGCACTAACTGATTTATCAACTGAACACTGGTGGGTTCTGGTTCTGGCAGTCGGCTGGGGGCGGTGGGGGCAGCAGGTGGCGATCGCCCGCTATCCCTATCTGAAAGCCACCGGGAAAGGCGCATTTCACAAAACGGCTCTGCCAAATTTCAGGTCGGTGTTGCCAGGGCTTGTGCTGCTCACTGGATTAACTCTGTCACTGGCGGGACTGGGAGGGATGCTGCTGGGGGGGGTGGTGCTCAATCTGGTGAGTCCGGCGATCGCCCTTCTGGTTGCAGCCTATTTTCATCACCGTCTGGGTGGCCACACAGGGGATACTTATGGTGCCGTTGTGGAATGGACGGAAGCGCTGGTTCTGGTTATCGGGACACTGCTTTGATTTATTAAGGAACACAATCATGCAAAATTCAGCCGATGCCCTCAAAACCTGTGTTCAGTCGCTCCATCTGGAACAAATCCAGCGTCATGTGTTTATCTGTGCAGACCAGACGGTGCCAAAGTGCTGCGATAAGGCTGAGAGTCTGGTGGCCTGGGACTACCTGAAGAAGCGACTGAAAGAGCTGAAGCTGGATGCGCCAACGGGCGAGCGTCTGACCTGCGTGTTCCGAACGAAGGCGAACTGTCTACGGGTTTGTCAGAATGGCCCGATTCTACTGGTTTATCCCGAAGGCGTCTGGTATCACAGTGCTACTCCGCCCGTAATCGAACGGATTATTCAGGAACACTTATTAAGTGGGAAGATTGTTGAGGAGTATGCTTTTCTGGTTCACCCGCTATCTGACACTCAAAAGCTGGCGGTCGGAAGCCTGGAGAGCAGTGAAGTCTAAGATTTTTTGAACCCTATAATATGCGTTTACACTATATCGCAATAGATTCATCTCCACATCTGAGGATTTGCCGATTTTTTTATAAGGATGTGGGTATTATGGGTAAGCAGGAAGTGCAAACTGGGGTACCGAAGGGCAGCAACCTGCTAACCTAAGCGGCTTTCCCTGAGTTCAGTCGAGCCATCGTTGGGGTGGCTATGTACGGGGTGGCACGACTGGCAGTCAAAATTTTGAATTTCGTTATTCACTCAGGCGTGGCGAGTAACAAGGCATGACAAAGGAAACTGGTTCAGGAGAGCATAAGAAACTACTCCTCATTGATGACGACCCAAATCTAATCCTGCTGGTCAAGGATTACCTGGAATTTCGAGGGTATGAGGTGATCACCGCAGAAAATGGGCAGGAGGCACTAGAGGTATTACAAAAAGATACGCCAGATATGATCATCTGTGACGTGATGATGCCTCAGATGGACGGCTATTCCCTGGTTGAGCAGGTACGCAAAGATCCCCGCACTGGGTGGATTCCAGTTCTCTTTCTCTCCGCAAAAGGCCAGAGCCAGGATCGGGTTAAAGGGCTGAATACGGGCGCAGATGTCTACATGGTGAAACCGTTTGAGCCAGAGGAACTGGTGGCTCAGGTGGAGTCCTCCCTAAAGCAGGCGGCTCGACTGATTCAGCGCCAGGACAAGAGCGGTGACTCCGCACCCAAAATTCAGGTTCCATTTGACGTAGAGCTGACCCCGACCGAACTGCGAGTCGTCCAATTCGTAGCACGGGGCATGGCCAACCGGGAGATCGCCGAAGAACTCAACGTCAGTCAGCGAACTATTGAAAGCCACGTCAGCAATATGCTGGGCAAAACAGGGCTGCACAACCGAACAGAACTGGCCCGATGGGCGATCGAAAACAGCATGGCCTGATCTGACAAAGGGGCGACCACATAGTCGCCCCTTTAATGCAAATTCATTACCAGCTCTCAGCGTTGTCAGAATTGCGCCAGATTTCGAGGTTCAGTTCTTCCAGATAGTTGAGAGCACTTTCAATTTGATTGGCAGTTCCCAGCAGTTCCAGGTCAAACCAGCCATCATCACGGGAATTTGGCCCCAGCAGGGCTGCCAGGATGTTCACGGTCACCCCGTATTCAGAGGTGATACGGGAGATGATGGGTTCCTGAGTCTTGTCCTTCGGCATCCGGATGCGGATACGAGTTTGAGTCGGACGCTGGTCTTGGGGCTGGTCTGAACCGCTTTGGATGGGGTTGCTGGGTGCGCTCATGGGTTAGCTCCTGCTGCTGATGACAATCATTGAATCCTACTGATCTGAAGTGGAAATATCCTTGATGCGGGTACGTCGCTCCAGTATTTCCTTTAATACCAGGGTAACAACTGCCAGCAGCGCCAGGAGCACCGCAGCAGCATAAGCGGATGAAGTATTGTACTGTTTATACGCTTCCTCCACGAACAGTGGTAGCGTTTGAGTTTTTCCAGCAATGTTGCCCGACACCACGGCAACAGCACCAAATTCGCCCATTGCCCTGGCGTTGGTGAGAATCACGCCATAGAGTAACCCCCAGCGGATATTCGGTAAGGTCACCCGCCAGAAAATACTCCAGTCCTTAGCCCCTAGAGTTTTGGCGGCTTCCTCCTGGTCAACTCCTGCTTCCTCCAGCACCGGAATCACCTCCCGTGCCACAAAGGGCAGGGTGACAAAGGCCGTTGCCAGCACCATGCCCGGTAGCGCAAAGATAACTTTGATGCCAGCGGCATCCAGCCAGGAACCAAACCATCCCTGACGACCGTAGAGCAGGATGATCATTAGACCTGCAACAACGGGGGAAATCGAAAAGGGCAGGTCAATAATGCTCAGCAGGAGCGCACGCCCACGAAACGAATGACGGGCGATCGCCCAGGCCGCACACAGCCCAAACACTGTATTCAGCGGTACCACGATCGCTGCAATCACCAGGGTCGTCCAGATGGCCCGCAGAAAGTCCCGCTGGGTGAAGTTGTTGAAAAATGGCCCCAGCCCCTCCCGGAATGCCTGGTAGAAAACGTTGACGGCGGGAATGAACAGAATCAGCAGGAGATAGGCGATCGCCACTCCAATCAATCCCCATTTCACCCAGTCAATTTTCGATCCATGCTTGCGCCGTGGCTCCATCACTGGCTGCACTGCTTCTCGCTCTAAACTAGCCCTCATAGCGCCGCCCCCATGCCTGTAACAGGTTAATGCCCAGCAGCAGAACCAGCGAGATCACCAGCAGCACTGTCCCGATTACCGTTGCCCCGGCGTAGTCAAACTGCTCCAACCGCTGAAATACCAGTACGGGAGCGATTAAATCCCGAAACGGCATATTTCCGGCAATAATCACGACTGACCCGTATTCACCAACGGCGCGGGAGAACCCCAGGGCGACCCCCGTCAGCATGGCAGGAATCAGAGGTGGCAAGATCACACGCCAGAAAGTTTGCCAGGTTGAGGCACCCAGACACCACGCTGATTCCTCCACATCCCTCTCCAGTTCTTGTAGGACGGGTTGCAGCGTCCGCACCACAAACGGCATCGAGGTAAAAATCATCGCCACCAGCACCCCCAGGCGAGTAAACGCAATTTTGATGCCGAAGGGAGCAAACAGAGCGCCAATCCAGCCGTTCTCGCTATAGACCGTCGCCAGCGTCAGACCCGCTACCGCTGTGGGCAGGGCAAAGGGCAAGTCTACCGCTGCATCCACCAGCCGCTTGAAGGGAAAGGTATAGCGTACCAGCACCCAGGCCAGTAATGAGCCAAAGAACCCGTTGATTAGCGATGCTGCCAGTGCGGTGACAAAGGTAACTTCATAGGCAGAGAGGGCAATATCGCTGGTGGCAATCTCCCAAAACTTGGTAGGGCCAACGCTACTCGCCCGCAGCAGCAGTGCGGTTACGGGCAGAAACAGCATGATCGACAGGTAGGCCCAGGTGACTTTCCAGGGTGTGGAGAGTTTGAGCTGACTGGAGCGGGGTCGATCACCCCGTCCTGAAATTGAAGAGGTCACAGTCATAAAACTCAGCAGCAAATGAGCATCAGTCAATTATCCGGTGTTTAGAATCGCTTAGCGTTTGCCCAGCGATTGCTGGATTTCAGAGAACACGCCTCCAGCATCAAACAACTTCTTCTGGGCCTCCGTCCAACCGCCCACATCTTTTACAGTGCTGAGCTGTTTCACAGGGTAAAACTTGCTGGCAAATTCTGGTTCTTTGGCAACTTCACCAGAGGGGCGGAAGCCTGTCCTGACGAATTCTCGCTGTGCCTCCGGGGTAAACAGGTATTGGATAAAGGCTTCGGCGACTTCGCGGTTGCCATGCTTGTCTACATTCTGGTCAACCACCGTGGCAAACGTATCGATGGAAATATTCATTTCGGGTACGATGTAGTCCAGATCCTCGCCTCGCTGCGTTGCCAAAATGATCTCGTTCTCATAATTCACCAATGCATCCCCCTGTCCCTGGCGGGCAAAGGCGTCTGTTGCTTCCCGTGCATCTCTGGCCAGAAGCGACACGTTTTTGTAAGCACTGGTCACAAACTCCTGCGTCTGTGCCTCGGTTTTCCCCGTTTTGAGACCATAGGTCCATAGCCCTAAAAAGTTCCAGCGACCGCCACCAGAGGTCTTGGGGTCAGGGGTGACCCAGGTAACATCGCTACGGGTCAGGTCTTCCCAGGAGCGAATATTTTTCGGATTGCCTGCACGGATCACGATCGCCGCCACGGTCTGGGCAACTACGCCATTATCGGGCAACCGTTTTTCCCAGTCGTCTTGAATCAGGCCAGCCTTAACCAGTTTTTCCACATCAGATCCGACTGCCAGATGTACGATGTCTGCATCCAGACCATCCATCACAGCGCGGGTCTGCGATCCAGAAGCACCGTAGCTCTGATTAAAGTTAACGTTCTGGTTATGCTCCCGCTTCCACTTTTCCATGAATCTGGGGATGATGACATCGTAGGCCAACTTAGGAATGGCATAGCCCACCAGTGTTAGCTCCACATCTGGTTTTGCCACGCCGCCGGAGGAAGACCCACCCGCAGAATTGGCGGTTGACGTTGGAGGGGAAGAACAGGCTGCGATCGCCACCAGACCAAGGCCAATGAGAAAGAGCGCGAGAAATTGTTTGAGCGATCGCAGTTTGAGCATATCGGGCAGAGAGGTCTTGAGACTGGGTTTTTAGAAACACGACGGTAAGCCAGATCGCCACCGTATTTGTTCCGCGAAAGCCATCATAGCGCGGAAATCTCGGTTATCTACGGTTTCACAGTCGGAAAAAGAGGATTGAGCGACACTGCTCATCTTCTGGACTTTTGACTAAATCGCGCCGATTTTCCCAAAAACGCTGACTACGTCAGCGTTTCGGGAAAATCGGCGCTAAATTGAATAAGCTGCGAAACGCCCTCGCAGAGGGCGCTTCGCAGCATTATAGGGGAAATAGTCAAAAGTCCAGCATCTTGGAGGAGGCAGAAACCCTTCGAAGCCGCATTTCCAGGCGGAGTCTCATCCTTCCAGTCTCATCCTCGTTACAGGACTTTGGCCTGTAACACATACTGGAGGGCTTCTGCCCCCAACTCCGAGCAGGAGGCAGAGCCTCCAAAAGCCCGTCTCCAGGCAGAGCATGGGGACGAGGAAGGCATGGGGACGAGGAAAACCAGGAAAGTGGCTGTCCCTCTGCTGTAAGGGCCGGTTTTGCCAGGGCTGTTGCAAATAATGAATCCTGCTTCTGTCAAACCTGCCCCGCCCCATCGAGGACTTCACCGACAACTCCTCCCTCGAAACCGCTATGATCAAATTCGAGAGATAAAAACCTGGAGGCAATCCAACGGTTTACACACGACCACTGGCTCGCTTGATCGAGCAATTTCAGAGACTTCCCGGTGTTGGGCCAAAGACTGCTCAACGGTTAGCGCTGCACGTTCTGAAGCGACCCGAAGCAGAAGTGCAGGAACTGGCCAGAGCACTGGTGGAGGCCAAACAGCAAGTGGGTTTCTGCACGGTCTGCTATCACCTATCTGCAGAACCTGTCTGCGAAATCTGTCGCAACACCAGTCGCGACCAGAGTATGGTTTGTGTCGTGGCGGATTCCAGAGATGTCATCGCGCTGGAGAAGACCCGCGAGTACCGGGGGGTCTACCATGTCCTGGGTGGGTTGATCTCACCGATGGAGGGAATCGGCCCTGAACAACTACACATCTCCCCGCTGGTGAAGCGTGTCAGCAAGGGCAATATCAAAGAGGTGATCATGGCCATCAGCCCCAGCGTAGAAGGCGATACAACAACGCTCTACGTGGGGCAGCAGCTCAAACTATTTACGAAGGTGACCCGCATTGCCTTTGGTCTACCGATGGGTGGGGACCTGGAATACGCCGACGAGGTAACTCTGGCGAGGGCACTGGAGGGCAGGCGGGAGCTGGATTAGACAGATGAAGGAAATTATTTCAGCTTCTGCTTGATAAAGGTCAGCAGTTGCGTCATTTGTTTCTTCAATAGATCAATTTCTGCCTGCATCTTCTCAACTTTCTGGTTGAGGGCAGCAATCTCGGCGGCACCCGCCTTGGCATCAGTTACGATACTTGCAGCAGTGGCAGGGGCTGAAACGGCTTGAGGCCATTTCTTAAATTTGGTCATCGCAGATTTGATCGCTTCGACCAGTTCTTTCTGCTCAAACGGTTTCTCGATGAACTCGAAGTACTCAAACGGCTCCTGGATTTTCTCGGTCACTTCCTCTTTGCGACCCGACATCAGCACCAGGGGGGCACGTAGCTCCGGCTGCGCCTGGATTTGCTGAAAGACTTCCCAGCCACTCATGCGGGGTAACAGGAAGTCGAGCATGATCAGGTTGGGGCGCTCCTGATTGATGGTGTTGATGCCCTCAACGCCATCTTTTGCTTCGAGAACCTGAAAATTTCCCTTCGGCAACATATCGCGGACCATGTTGCGAATGACTCGGCTGTCGTCAATTACGAGTATTTTGTGGCTTGCCACGGCAGACTCCTCTGGAAATGACTCAAGGGGTGGACGATTTAGAAACGGACGTTAAAGCGCTTACATGGTTGCGCGATCGCTGATGGAAGATGACCCAGGTTGCAAATCCTGCAAAAGGTGGTCTGGGGTGGGGCCAGAAACGACTCTGGCATGAACTAGTGTAGCCCTTCCCATGGGAATCGTATCCAGGCTATCCGCTGCTTTCATAAAAAGCAGATACCTGAGCGGTGGTCTGCTTTTCGGTTGATTCCCTTCGCTGGAAGGCACTCACTCAACTAGATATCCCAGATTTTGCCAGATTCTATCGAGGTCGTAGCAGCAGATTTTACCAGACCCCTTGAAGCGATACTGGGGTGTCTCCACTCGTAAATGGACTAAAAATCTGTTTCATTCCAGGAAGGGCCTGGTTCAACACTCAGACTACACCCTTTAGAATCGATATAACGAGCATCACCAAAGAGCCAGTTTACTCAATCTATCGACTCGCCCTGCACTGCCGTTATGACTCATTTCATCCAGAAGCCCAGCCAGAAGTCCAGCGATCGCCCCCCTGTAGTTGAAAGTATGCCCCCGTGGTTGCGCCGTCCGATCGGCAGAGCCAGCGAAATTTCTACAGTTCAGCAAATCATCAAGCAGCGGCAGATCCATACCATCTGTGAGGAGGGGCGCTGTCCTAATCGGGGCGAGTGCTACGCCAACAAAACTGCTACGTTCCTCTTGATGGGGCCGACCTGCACCCGGTCCTGCGCTTTCTGTCAGGTAGACAAGGGCCATTCCCCTATGCCCCTCGACGCAGATGAACCGCAGAAGGTGGCGGAATCGGTTCAACTCCTGGGTCTGCGTTACGTTGTACTGACTGCCGTAGCACGAGATGATTTGTCAGATGGGGGAGCAGGCTGGTTTGTGAGGACGATGCAGGCAGTACGATCGCTCAACCCCGACACCCAGGTGGAGGTGCTGACTCCCGATTTCTGGGGTGGGCCATCGGTAGATGCAGGGCAATACGAGCGAGTGGCAGCAGTTGTGGCGGCTCAACCCGCCTGCTACAACCACAACGTTGAAACCGTGCGCCGACTTCAGGGACCGGTGCGGCGGGGGGCGAAATATGAGCGATCGCTGCGAGTCCTGGAAATCGTCAAGCAGCTCAATCCCGCGATTCCCACGAAATCTGGTTTGATGCTGGGTCACGGTGAAACGGAAGCCGAAATTATTGAGGCGATGCAGGATCTGCGGACGGTGGGGTGCGATCGCCTGACGCTGGGTCAGTACATGCGACCATCGCTGGAACACCTGCCTGTGCAGCGTTACTGGACGCCGGAGGAGTTTGACCATTTGGGGGCGATCGCCCAATCGATGGGGTTCAGCCATGTGCGATCGGGGCCACTGGTGCGCAGCTCTTATCACGCCGGGGAGGAGGGTTAGGCTTCTCAGCGTTTAAGTGACTATCCGAATAACGAAAAACCAAATTCTGGAGGGCGCGCCCTCCAGAATTTGGTTTTTCGGATAGGCTCTAAGTGGAAAGAGCGGTACTTCGTGCCGCTCTTTCCACTTAAAAGCGACATTTGGACGATTAACAACGAAATATTGAGTTTTTTACCGGGTGCGATAATCTGTGCAACGACTTGGTTAATAATAGCCTTTAGTTTTTGACACTCTTAGGAACGTTGCTATGACCTCAAAGCAAGCCAAACCTTCGAAGCCTTCCTACACTTTTCGCGCTGGCTGGGCGCTGCTGCTACTCGGTATTAACTTCCTCGTTGCTGCTTACTACTTTGGCATTCTGAAATAGAGGATCTGCTGACCAAATAAAAGCCCAATTTTCGCTTGGCGCGGCGAAGCCGCGCCAAGCGAAAATTGGGCTTTTATTAACCCGCAAAACCCTTATACAGCGCTTTGCAAGCGCGTGTGGTACAAAGTTTTTGTTGAGCGCGGCTCTCAACAAAAACTTTGGTTCTATCTCAGCACAAAGTGCTGTATCCCCCGGTCGGGGTCGTTCACGCTGTGAATGGTTTGACCATCGGGGGAAATTTGTTTGAGACACTCACGCAACCTTAAAGATACAGCCGCTCCGGGGTGGAATCTCCAGAACCCAGTCATCGTTTCCCTGCTGCATTCGTTCCAATCGTCCCTGCCCAAACAAACGGCTTGCTGGTTCCTTTATCCCCTCATTCTCAGCCAATGTGATCCTCACGGGCACTCCATCCACGTTTACCCCCACCATCTGCGTTCCCGTCTCGAATTCACGGCGAAACACGTACCCCAACTCCTCAACAGCCAGCACCTGATAATCTCCTACCCTCAACTCTGGGTGGGCATGGCGCAGGGCAATGAGCTGCCGATGGTAGTCTTGCAGCGATCGATCCCGCGCTGCTTCTGCTGGAAATCCCCTACGGCAGTCCGGATCAATGCCACCTTCCAGGCCAACTTCATCTCCGTAGTAGATACTGGGTGCCCCCGGAAAAGTCAACAACAGCAGCGTTGCCAATTCCACGCTGGCTCGATCGCCTCCGGCAATGCTTAACAGTCGGGCCGTATCGTGGCTGGCCACGTGAAACTGGAAAATTCCCCGACTGGCGTGGTTAAATACGCCATCCAGGACGATCTTGATGTCACGGCGGTGTGCGGCCTCAAGTAATGCTAGAAATGCCGTATTGCCGCCCAGCAGTGGATCGACATGGTAGTAGTCGTGGGTGTGGTAGCGGTGATTGCTGGCCGACTGAAAGCTGGGTGTGAAATAAAGGACGGTGATTCCCACATCTTTCAGGTAGTCCAGCTTTTCTATCACGCCCCAGAGATCGCCGCCTTTGTACCCCTGGAGTGTGGGAACCGCAGCCCAGTCCTCCCAGGGTGGTGAGGGAATGATACACTTTCGGTGCTGCTGACTGCGGGCAAAGCGATCGGGAAAGATCTGGTAGAAAATCGCGTGTTTGACCCAGTCGGGGGTATGAATCTGCATTTGACCATTAAGCTTTATTAGAAATTGCTGTGTGGGGGGGGGGGGCCCCCCCCCCCACCAAAAAAAAAACCCACAAAACCAAAAAACCAGAAAAAAATAAATTAAATAATATAAAAGG
>CAZVXA010000142.1:10674-16803 GCA_964630955.1 uncultured bacterium
AATTGCGTTGGGTAAATTTTTGGTTTAAAAGGGGGTTTTTTACCATGTGGGGGTTATTAATATGTATTTTACATTTATGATTTATTACCAATTTTTTTGTGGCGCGGCTTCGCCGCGCCACACAGCAATTTCCAGACCACGAAACCCTATCTCCGATAAAGTATATTATTCAGTCAGAGCAGCGGCTGGAGCGATAGCTGTACTGGCAAGAATTTGTCGAATTTCAGAGGGAGTCAGGTTTGGATTGGCACTGAGCATGAGTGCAACGACACCCGCAACATAGGGAGACGCCATGGAAGTCCCACTGGCGTAGCCATAGTCGTTGCCGTTAAGGGTGGAGTAGATGGCAACTCCCGGCGCAGTCACATGTAGCAGGCGGCTATCGTTACCCGCACGATTCGAGAAGCTGGCGATCGTCCCTGTGTCATCGACTGCACCGACTGAAATTCCCATATCGGTTGCATATCGGGCTGGATAGATGGGCTGCGCGGCTCCGCTGTTTCCGGAGGCCATCACCACAACTGCGCCGAGGGAGGTGGCGTACTGGATGGCGGAGGCGATCGTCTCATTCGGAGATCCACTGCCGAGGCTCAGGTTAATTACTTTTGCACCATTGCTGGCAGCATAGCGAATTCCCAGCGCCACGTTATCTGTATTACCGGAACCATCATCTCCCAACACCTTTACAGGCATAATTTTGGCGTTATGGGCAACACCCGTAACACCGATGCCGTTATTTTTGCCAGCAATAATGCCTGAGACATGAGTTCCGTGTCCACGCCGATCCAAAGTATCGTTGTTAGACGCTGCAAAATTCCATCCCCGAACATCATCGACAAACCCATTTTGATCGTCGTCAATTCCGTTACCGGGTATTTCACGGGGATTGATCCAGATATTGTCATTCAGGTCGGGATGAGTGAAGTCTACGCCACCATCCAGCACCGCCACCACGACACCCTGTCCGGTATAGCCTCTGGCCCAGGCTTCCGGCGCTCTGACCAGATCATTCCAGATCTGGTTACCGCCCTGGTTGGGCACGGCATTAAACCGGGGTAAGTTTAATACCCTGGCCACCGCTGCCGAAGCATCCACCAGACCGTAGCCGAAGGTAGCGCTGAACTGAGCAGTGGGAAGGACTTCTGCAGCTGGGGGGGGAGGGGTAATTGGCTGAGGGGCAGGGGTAATTGGCTGAGGGGCAGGGGGAACCGGTTGGGGGGCAGGGGGAACCGGTTGGGGCGTCGGAGCGGGTGTCGCTGGCTGAGGCACAGAGACAACGCTCACGGTGTAGGCTCCGGTCACTTGTGGGAAAAGGCTGGTGGCACGAATGATATAGGTGACTCCGGGCTGTAGCGTCAGCGTAATCCGGGCATTGTTGTTGCCTGCACTGTTATTATCTGCGAAAAGAACGGCTCTCGTGTTTGCGTTGACGATTTGCAGGAACGCATCGAACTCAGAGGACACCATCGTAATCTGAACCCGCTCGCCAGCAGCAGCAATCAACCGATATTCATCGCGGTGTCGGTTCAAAAGGTTAGGGTTGAGGAGGTCGGTGCCCGTGAGCGACTCCCGGAAGGTCTGGCCGACTCGGAGGACGCCACGCAGCGACTGCTCCTCAAGGTGTTCTGCCTTTCCCAGTCCGGTCAGGAGATCAAATCCGACAGGATCAGCTTCGGATGAAGGAGAATCGAATGATTCATCAGCGATCAGCCCATTCAGGGGGAAGGGGTGAGAACCCAGCAGGTCATTCTCTAGAAAGAGGGAATCTGGTGGCGAATGATCTATAACATCGGCTTCAAAAATATCAGTGACAGGCAGACATTGCGGACACATATTGTCCGTACACCAGTCGGCAACAGTGCCAATATCGGTTGCCAGGGTAGTGTAGAAAGAGGATTGATTAAAATCGCTACAATCACTCGACACGTCAGGAATGCCGGAAGTCAGGGTCTTAAACATAAAACTTCCTATGACCGTATAGGGATGCAGAACACTGGACGCAATCTCTAATTGCGTTTTCCTGTCTCGCGGTTTTCCTAAAACATCCCTGATCCAGCTTATTTCTACGTTGAGGGTAGAACGCCTGGTTGATGCACCTGGTAGCAAGCGTACCTCTCCAAAGCTTGCATGAACAAGCCAGAGAGTCAGTTCAGATGGGAGGGGATCACACTCACTATCTCAGGGCGGCACTGGAGTGAAATCCTGTAATTTACAGGCCACCTCAGTACAATTACGATTCGATGATTAATTTAGCACTATCCCCCGCAATTGCCAATCATGATTAAGAAAATTACTGAATCTCCACATGGGGGGATTTTGTATCCATCTCAGGAGATTTCCAGCGATAAAATTACCTGCGTTGTGTGGGCGTTTCCCCCCTGCGTAGCGGGGGGAAACGTCCACACAATGGTATTTTCTTTTACGGAAATCTCCTCAGCTCGCCAGTTGGCAGTCGTTTGCTAGAGGGAGATCACTCATCCGGTTTAATTGATACTAAAAACTTCATTTCGGCAGTCGCTCCCACCCCTGTTTTGAGGGAACCGGAGATGGGGGCGGTGTGGCGAGAGGTGGGGCTGGCTACCAGAGCAATGTGGCGATCGCCCACCGCCAGCCCCTGAGTTGGGTCATAACCACGCCAGCCAGCCCCCGGCAGGTAGACCTCTGCCCAGGCATGCAGATCACGATCCTCGCGCTCCAGATCACCTTCCTGATAACCGCTGACAAATCGGGCCGCTAATCCAATGGCCCGACACACTTCAATAAACAGCACGGTCACATCCCGACAGGAACCTTGCTTCTCCTTCCAGGTGATGCCTGGTGGCAGAGGGTCGCCCTGTTCACGAACCACATGGGTGCAGTTGTCGTAAATCCGCTGGTTCAACGCTCCCAAAAAACGAATCGGATTCCCTCCCGTGCTATGCCAGAGGTCGTGGGCCAGTTCCACTGCCACCGGGTCGATGCTGGGGAAATTGCTGGAGTTGCCTGAAAGGTAAGGTTGGAGCTGGGTCAACAGGGCTGCCGGATAGTCGATCGGCAGGTGGGTGGCCCAGGATTCCAGCAGGTAGGCAAAGGGATTTTCGCGGAAGGTCTCTACGGCAGAGGTGACACAGACTTCCAATCGGTTGGTGGGTTCATCGGTGAAGTACAGCTTCAGCAGATTATTGCCCTCCAGGTCGAGGGTCTCAAGGATTTGCTGGGGCATGGGATCTACCTGTAGCTCGAACGATCGCAGCTTCTGGGTAATATCGCAGCGAGGGCGAAGGCGGAGTGTATGAGGGGAGAGGGTGACGGGCCGATCGTAGGTATAGGTGGTGATGTGATAGATCAGATATTTCATTATTGTTAAAGGTGCCAATGGGCGGCTGGCTCAGATCGAGGTGACTTTGACGGGGGAGTGCGATGTACCGCGCCGCACTCCCCGCCTCAAGCTACAAGCTCGCTAATGTACAGGTTCCAGCGCAAAAAAAGTCTCGAAAATTTGGGTGCCAACGTCATTCAGCCGCGTCTCCAGGTCATCCAGAAATTCGTGCAGTCCTCGCTCGCTGATCTCCTCAATCGTCAGATAGTCCAGCTCCGATCGTAGCCTGCCCAGTGCCCGCTCGACCGGATTGCGCCAGATACCGGGGGTGCCGTCGGTGATGCGGTGGAGCGATCGCTCCGCATGAATCAGACAGAACTGGATAGATCGGGGAAACTCCCGATCTAAAATCAGAAACTCCGCAATCCCCTGCGGCAAAATCCGGTGCTGCCGTTTGCGGTACATCTCGTAGCCGCTGGCGGATTTGAGCAGGGAAATCCACTGGAGTTCGTCCAGCGGTGTACCAACATCCCGCACTGAGGGCAGCAGGATAAAGTACTTCACATCCAGAATCCGGGCAGTTTTGTCGGCTCGCTCCAGCATTCGACCAATCTGCCCAAAGTGCCAGCCCTCGTTGTGGGACATGGTGGCATCCATTACCCCGGCAAACAGGTGACTGGACATCTTCACATGGGTGAAGAAGTCCGATAGCTCTGAAATATGGGAAGTCTGGGATGCTTCCCGCACCATGAAATAGAAGTCGTTAATCTTCTCCCACATCTCTGAGGAGATGATTTCTCGCACCGATCGCCCATTCTCCCGCGCCGCCTGCACGCAGGAAACGATGGAGTTGGGGTAGCTGCTATCGAACGTGAGAAACCGGATCACGTTTTCCGCTGTGAACTCTCCATAGTGCTGTTGAAAGAAGCTGAGATCGCCCGTCGTTAGAACCAGTGGCTCCCATTGCTGGGTAGCCAGCGGTGCATCCAGCAACAAATTCAGGTTCACGTCGATAAACCGGGCCACATTCTCAGCTCGTTCGACGTATCGAGTCAACCAGTAAATAGAATCTGCAACACGACTTAACATGAAACCCCTCCTACTCCGCCATCACCCATGTATCTTTGCCGCCGCCGCCCTGAGACGAGTTCACCACCAGGGAACCGCGCCGCAGCGCCACGCGAGTAAAGCCACCGGGGTTCACATAGATATCTTTGCCGTAGAGGATGTAAGGGCGCAGATCCACGTGGCACCCTTCGAAGTGGTCTTCAAAGAAAGTGGGAACCCTCGATAGGCAGAGGGTGGGCTGAGCAATATAGTTGCGGGGGCTGGCGCTAATTCGTCGGGCAAAATCCTCCCGCTGCTCCGGCGTGGCGTGGGGGCCAATCAGCATCCCATAACCGCCGGACTCGTTGGCTGCCTTCACCACCAGCTTGTCCAGATTTTGCAGGACATACTTCAGGTCATGATCCTCCCAGCAGAGGAAGGTGGGCACGTTGGGGATAATCTGCTCCTCGCCCAGGTAATATTTCACCATTTTGGGAACGTAGGCATAGACGACCTTGTCATCCGCCACTCCAGTTCCCGGCGCATTGGCCAGCCCCAGCCTACCTTTGCGGTAAACGTTCATGATGCCGGGGATGCCCAACATCGAGTCAGGTCGGAAGGCAAGCGGGTCCAGGAAATCGTCGTCAATCCGACGGTATACTACATCCACCCGCTTCAGTCCCTTAGTGGTCTTCATTTGCAGGTAGCCATCTGTGACGACCAGATCGCGCCCCTCCACCAGTTCAACCCCCATCTGCTGCGCCAGGAAGGAGTGCTCAAAATAGGCGGAGTTGTAGATCCCTGGGGTGAGTACCACCACCGTGGGATCGGGCAGGCTGGGGGGTGCCAGGTTCAGCAGTGTTTCCAGGAGCTGGCTGGGGTAGTCATCAACGGGTAGAATGCTCATGCGACCGAACACCAGCGGCAGAGTCGTCTTCATGACGCGGCGATTTTCTAGCACGTAGGAAATACCCGAAGGACAGCGTACATTGTCCTCCAGCACGTACCATTGACCGTCGCGATCGCGCACCAGATCAATCCCGCTGATGTGTGCCCAGATGCCCTGTGGCGGCTTCATTCCGACACATGCCTCCATAAAGCCTTTGGAGGAGGTGATGACGCTTTCAGGAATCACGCCATCCTTGAGAATCTTCTGATCCCCGTAGATATCGTTGAGAAACAGGTTGAGCGCATGGATGCGCTGTTTCAGCCCCCGCTCCAGCCAGCCCCAATCTTCTGCTGAGACGATCCGGGGAATAATGTCGAACGGTAGGATTCGCTCTGTTCCCTGGTTGTCGCTGTACACATTGAACGTGGCTCCCAGTTTGAACAGCGCCTCCTGGGCAGCCTGCTGTCGCTGCCGCAGTTCTTCCAGGCTGAGGGAGTTAATCCGCTCGATGAGCAGCGCTGCATCGGGTCGGGGCTGCCCCTTCTGCGCAAACAGCTCATCGTAGAAATCGCCGGGATCGTAGTTTTCGAAGCTCACTGATTGGCCTGCCGGATGTTGAGGATTGGATGCTGAGGGGATAATACCAGCCTTTTCTGGATGGCTCCTGCCCAACTAATAAAGGATTAATCAATCCCCTGGCTGACAAACTGTATTCCCTGCAACAAAGGCGATCGCTCCTCTATACCCTCCTGGCATCTCCCAGGAGAAGGAATCGGCGCAAACCCTTTAATGACTGGAGTTTTGACTATTTTCTTTATAACGCCGCGAAACGCTCTCTACGAGAGCGTTTCGCGGCGAACTTAATTTTAGCGCCGATTTTTCCTGAAACGCTGGC
>CAZVXA010000143.1:0-16657 GCA_964630955.1 uncultured bacterium
CCCCCCCCTCTCTCAAAAACAATTACAGGTTAATTTGTTCACGATCCTTAGGAACCGCGCTGAGCGAGGTTCCTAACTCAAAATTTGTACCTGATGTGCTTGCAAAGCGCCATAGCAAAGGATTTATTTGTCGTGGGGTGGGCATCTTGCTCGCCCCTGAACCGGGCGGGCAAGATGCCCACCCCACAATGCAAATCCGTCAATTGAGCTGTGTCGTATAGCAACCGAAAGGTTGATTTTACCTTCTCAGGGAACTGTACTTTGTTGCCCCTACATCAAACACGCAAACTTGAATGGATTTAACTTTATTTCTACAACAGTTTCTAAACGGTCTCTCTATCGGTAGCGTATACGCAATCTTTGCACTGGGGTATACACTTGTTTTTTCAATTCTAGGAATTATCAACTTCGCCCACGGCGCAATTTTTACGCTGGGAGCCTACTTCACTTACACGCTAACAGGCGGTGCATTCGGCTTCAATGGACTATTGGCCAACGCCGCACTGCCGATTAAGTTCACCTTCCCAGTCGCTCTCCTGCTGGGCAGCATTCTGGCGGGATTGGCCTCCGTTATGGTGGAACGGCTGGCCTTTCGTCCCCTCAGAGTGCGTAAAGCCGACCCCCTGCTGACGCTGGTATCCAGCCTGGGGGCAGCGGTTTTTATCGTCAACCTGATTCAGTACCTGGTGGGTGCCGAAATCTATACCTTTCCCAACGATATCTATGGCAATCTGCCGCCCTCCATCAATTTTGGTACCACCGATCGCCCCATTCTCATTCGCACTGTCCAGGTTGTTATCTTTGCTGTGTCCGCAGTCATGGTTGCCATTCTCACCTACCTGATTAGCTTCACTAAACTGGGAAAAGCGCTCCAGGCAGTCGCAGAAGATGCGTCAACGGCCAGCCTCCTGGGCATCAACACTGAGCGATTTATTGTTCTAACCTTCTTTGTCAGCGGTTTTCTGGCGGGTGTGGCGGGTACGCTGGTGGGGTCCAGCGTTAGTATTGCAGGCCCTTACTTTGGCATTGCCTTTGGGTTGAAGGGGCTGGGGGTAATTGTCTTGGGGGGGCTGGGCAATATTCCCGGCGCTGTTCTGGGGGGTCTGGTAATCGGGCTGGCGGAGGCATTTGTTCCGGCGGATTACTCCGGGTATAAGGATGCGATCGCCTTTGCTCTGCTCTTCATCATGCTGCTGGTGCGTCCTCAGGGCTTGCTGGGGCGATCGCTCGTGCAGAAGGTGTAGCCGCGATGCTGGGATTTCTCGACACCTACGGGTTTCTGATTGTTTCGATGCTGCTGGGGGCATTGCTGGGGCTTTCCGTTTATTTGCCGCTGATGACGGGGCAACTCTCGCTGGCCTCCCCAGGTTTTTATGCCCTGGGTGGCTATATTGCGGCAATTCTTTCAACGCAGGCGTTTCCCTCGACGGGCGACTTTCCGTTGCCCCTGCTGTTGGTCGAGATGGGGTTGGCGGCGATCGCCTCTGCCGTTCTCGCCATTGCGCTGGGGATTCCGGTGCTGAGACTGCGGGGAATTTATCTGGCGATCGCCACCATTGCTTTTGTCGAAATTCTGCGGGTGCTATCGCTCAACCTGGAGCTTACGGGTGGCGCAGTCGGCATCTTTGGCATCCCCCAGCCCTTCAAGACACAGATTGGCTATCTGTGGATTGTGCTGCCGCTGCTGGTCGCCACAATGGTGTTTCTCTACCGTCTGGAGCGAACTCAGACGGGACGAATTATGCGCTCGATTCGGGAAGATGAGCTGGCGGCTGGCACAATGGGAATCAATGCCACTTATTACAAAGTGCTAGCCTTTACAATGGGGGCTGTTCTTGCAGGGGTTGTGGGAGCGGTGAGTGCCCATTTTCTCAACACCTGGAATGCACGTCAGGGCACCTTTGATGCCAGCATTATTTATCTGGCGTTTGTTCTGAGTGGTGGCTCTCGGACGTTTGTTGGCCCTGTGGTGGGGGGAATGGTGTTGACGGCGCTGCCGGAGGTGCTGCGGGCGCTCGCCAGCATTCCCGGCCTGCCCGATTGGCTGGCGCAATTTCTGCGGGATGGACGACTGATTATTTTTGGTTTGTTAATCGTTTTGGGTAGCGTGTTCTATCCGCAGGGGTTGATTACACCAGAACTGCTAAAGCGCTTCTCCCAACGCTGGAGAGCCTCTGCGAAACCACTGGTGAAGTCTTAGGGGCTTGCCATAAAATAAAACCCAGTAAAGCCCCAGTTTTCGCTTGGCGCGGCTCGCCGCGCCAAGGGACTTCCAAAAATAAAACCGTCCCATTTTTGAGTGAGAGGGCGGCTTCGCCGCCCTCTCACTCAAAAATGGGACGATTATTTACCGGGAAGTCCCCAAGCGAAAACTGGGGTTTTATTCAACAGCAGATCCCTTAGGGAGGTGAACGTGTCAGGTGCAGTGCTCGAAGTGCAGCAGGTGACTCGCCGTTTTAGCGGATTAGTCGCGGTCAACAATGTCTCCTTCAGCGTGCAGTCGGGGGAGGTGTTTGGCCTGATTGGCCCCAACGGCGCGGGCAAAACGACGCTGTTTAATGTGATTACGGGATTGATTCCCGCCACCAGCGGCCAGTTGTTGTATCAGCAGCAAAACATTACGCGATCGCGCCCTTACCAGATCGCCTCCGCTGGTATTGCCCGCACGTTTCAGAACCTGCGGCTGTTTGGCAATCTGTCGGTGCTGGAGAATGTGGCGATCGCCCGTCATGTTCATACGCAAGCGGGAATGCTGAAGGGGATTTTGGGCACCCGAATGGCGGTGGCCGAGGAGCAGGAAACTCAACTGCGGGCCTATCAACTCCTGGAACTTGTGGGTCTGGCGGATAAAGCAGAACAGACGGCGCGCAACCTGGCCTATGGTGATCAGCGGCGTCTGGAACTGGCCCGCGCCCTGGCCCTGCAACCCCAACTGCTGCTGCTGGACGAACCCGCCGCTGGCATGAACCCCAACGAAAAGGTGGCCCTGAGCGATCTGATCCGCCGGATTCGAGACACTTTTCAGCTCACGGTGGTGCTGATCGAGCACAATGTGCCGCTGGTGATGGGATTGTGCGATCGGATTGCAGTCCTGGACTTTGGTCAACTGATTGCCCTGGGCGTTCCGGAGACCGTACGCAATGATCCGGCAGTCATTGCTGCCTATTTGGGAGAATAGAGTCGATTTTTACTACAGATCAAGCCAAAATTCCCGATCGAGCATCTCTTCGAACGATCGCGAATACTGCCAGGTAGAAGGAAAACTTACCCTTGAATACTCTCTGCTAACCGTTTTCAGCGCAATTCGCCAAGCCTTTTCAAAAAAGTCTTCCCACTTCGTTCTTAGACTGGGTACAGTATCCAACAAAACTTCCAACTCCCCTCGCTGAGTACGAATGGTTCGCTCCCAACCGTTATAGTCACCGGGTGAATTTACATAGAGTCGTTTTAGTAGATGTTCCAGCAACACAATCAACCGACTGATCAACTCTTTCTTCTGGGAAATTCCCAAAGCCTCTATCTCCTCAATCAGATGGTCGATGTCTAAATTCTCGAAATCCCTCGCTTTTAATTTAGCAACGGTATCTTCTGACCAGAGCAATATATCTCTTTCGTAAAGGGAAGCAGAGTCTTGAAGCTGCGTCATTGTATCTTCTCCTAAGGAGATGCTTAACTGGTCTGGCTCAAATTCCCGGGAAAATCAGGATCAAGAATTTGCTCCTGGGTGTAAGGATAAGTCGCTGGTAGGTCCTGATAGTCTAACGGAGTTTCCCGAACGACCAAATCCAAACCTGATTCAAAGGCATCGGCGATCGCCTCTTCCAAATAGGATTTGAGACTGGAGTTTTGTTGGATGAGTTTTTGAGCAGTTCGTCGTTGTTCGCGGATTGTCGCTTTCCAGCTTTTGCTGCGGTATTCGGGTTGGTAGTCCCATTTGAGAAGATGACCCAGGAGAATTGTCAGACGGTTTTCCATCTCCTGCCGCTGCTGTTTTCCCAACGATTCAACTTCCTCAACTAAATTCACAACATCCAGATGCTGAAAATCACCCTCTCTCAGCAACTTTGACTGCTGCAAAGTCCAGGCGTAGAAATCCGTATCATAGAGATTCGATTGCATCGCTTTCTCTCTTTATCCAGTTGCTTCCAATCTAACCGCTAAATTACTGGAGTTTTGACTATTTTTCTTGCAATGCCGCGAAACGCTCTCGGAGAGAGCGTTTCGCGGCATATTTAATTTTAGCGCCGATTTTTCTTGAAACGCTGGCGCTGCCAGCGTTTCAAGAAAAATCGGCGCGATTTAGTCAAAAGTCCAGTAAATTAGCGTCAGGGTGGCAAAAAACAAAAGGAAGTCTGCCGCGTCGCGGTAGACTTCCTTTTGTGCGAGTTAGGCCATGCTTTGCGCGGCTCAAATCCCCTTACTTATGGCGAATGAACTCGTAAATCTCCAGATATTCCTTACCAGGGTAGTTCCAGGAATAGTCGTAGGCCATGCCCTGGGTCACCAGTTTGGTAAACTCGTCGGGCTGATCGTACCAGAGGGCGATCGCCCGATCCATTGCTGACTCCAGGGCAGAGTTGTCGCTCTGGTAGAACACGTAGCCGTTGCGCTGTTCCGGCAGGTGCTCCTGATCGTAGTCGCGGTCAAAGACGGTGTTGACCAGGCCCCCGACACCCCGGACGATGGGCACAGTGCCATACTTAAGACCGATCATTTGGGTCAGGCCACAGGGTTCGTAGTTGCTCGGTACGACGATCATGTCTGCGCCCGCGTAAATCAGGTGAGACAACTCTTCGTTGAAACCCAGCTCCAGATGCACATCGGGGTTATCGTTCAAAAAGCGCTTCTCATGCTGGAACCAGTCGTTGATTCGCTTTTCGGTGGCAGCACCCAGCAGCACAAACTGGGCACCTTTCTCTAGCGCATGATAGATCGCGTGGTGAACCAGATGAACCCCTTTCTGCTCATCTAATCGTCCGATGTAGGCGATGATGGGTTTCTCTACATCCTGGAGCAGGAGGCGATCGCGCAACGCCTTCTTGTTCTGTGCTTTGCCCTCCAGTTCCGTGGCAGAGAAATGGTGGGGGATGTATTTGTCAACCTCTGGATTCCAGATTTCGTAGTCAATGCCGTTGAGCACGCCCTGGAACTTATCCTGTTGCAGATACAGCGTGTGCCCGAGACCATAACCCTCACCGCCGCTTTGCGCTTCCCAGGCGTGGTTAGGCGAAACAGTAGTGATGAAGTTGGAATAGTTGATACCGCCCTTCATGAAATTTAGGGAGAAGGGGTTGAAGTTGTCGCGCAGACGATCGTAATGGAAATAGTACTCTTCACGGTTCAGTCCCGTTCCCCATAGAGTCTCGCTGCCGCCAAATCCCTGGTGCTTAAAGTTGTGAATGGTGTAACAGACCCGCTGGTGATCCATGCCGTGATACTGGTAAATCTCGTACAGCATTACGGGGACAAGGCCCGTTTGCCAGTCGTGGCAGTGGATCACATCGGGGCGTTTGTTGCTTTGCTGGAGGAACTCCAGGGCTGCCTTGCTGAAGAAGGCAAACCGCATATTGTCGTCATCACAGCCGTAGTAGCAGCCCCGATGGAAGAAATTGTCGCGGGAGTGGGGTTCGATAAAGAAGCAGAGGCGTCCGTGAACCCAGCCGCAAAACACAGAGCAGTGAATTGCGCCACCATACCAGGGCACCATCAAGTTCTGGTAAGCGTCGTGTAGGCCCCAGACATGGTCGTAGCGCATACAGTCATACATCGGCAAAATCAGCTCGACCGTATGCCCCCGGATTTCCAGTTCACGGCTCAGACCGTAAACTACGTCTCCCAGCCCCCCTGCCTTAATTACAGGAGCGCACTCTGAGGCAATTTGCACGATGTACATCGGTCCCCTCCCCGATCAGTAATGATCTCGACTTTACAGAAGTATACATTTTTCCGATGATCCAACAACTGTACTGAAAGCCGAATACCGACTCCACCTTTACTACTGGACTTTTGACTAAATTGCGCTGATTTTTCCTGAAACGCTGACTCTATCAGCGTTTCAGGAAAAATCAGCGCTAAAACCAAATATGCCGAGAAACGCCCTCTCCGAGGGCGTTTCTCGGCATTGTAGAAAAAATAGTCAAAAGTCCAATTTCTTGCCGGATTCCGAAGAAACCTCTGGCCTGCCCACGAGTGGGCAGGCCAGAGGTTTCTTCGGAATTGATTAGGGTTTTGCAGGCGAATAAAGTCCCTTAGGGCCTATCCGAATCACAAAAACCCAAATTCTGGAGGGCGCGACGCTGTAGCGTCGCGCCCTCCAGAATTTGGGTTCTCGGATAGGCTCTTAGTGGGAGGCCGATGGCTTCACCCGCTTCACAGGCTTGGGACGAGGTGTATTGCCCCCAGAGGAACGGGGACGTGGCTCATCAACGGGAATATCGTCTGAGTAGCCGTGATCCGATCGCATCCAGGCCGGACGAGTTTCGTCGTAGGCCATTTGCAGTGCAGCAGCAGCGATCGCCCGCATATCGTATTCTTCGCTGAGCTGGGTGACAATGGGCAGGAAGGATGCCAGGCGATCGCCCACCAGCGCTTCCCGGAGCTGAGTTTGCAGCTTCTCGAGATAGCGAGCTTCGATCTGAGCACGAGTTGGAATCTTGCCAATCTCAAGCTGCTGCCGTACATGGCGCTCAATGTCCCGCAGTTTGCGCTTATCCAGCGGCTGGATCAGAGAAATGGCGGTTCCCTCTTTACCAGCGCGACCCGTCCGACCAATCCGGTGAACGTAGCTCTCAACACTGTCTGGCAGGTCGTAGTTGATCACATGGCTGAGATCCTCAACGTGCAGACCCCGTGCAGCAATATCGGTTGCCACCACCCAGCGCACCTGACGCTGCCGGAAGCGTAGCAACAGCCGCTCCCGCTGAGACTGACTCAGATCGCCGTGGTACTCATCCACACTGTGACCCGCAGCCTGAAGTTGACGGGTCAGGTCAGCAGCAGCTTTGCGGGTGCGGACGAAGATCAGCGCAGACTCAGGGTCTTCCAGTTCTAGAATGGGCTGGAGGGCGCGGGCTTTTGTCCAGCCACGCGGCACCATGTAGGCTACCTGATTGATGCGAGTCGGAGCAGCTTTGGGCTGTTCAATACTGACGGTAACGGGCGATCGCAGGAATTTCGCCGCCAGTTCACGAATCGAAGGCTCCATCGTGGCGGAGAAGAAAGCAGTCTGGCGCTCTGCGGGAGCCTGACTGAGAATCCGCTCGACATCCTGAATAAAGCCCATGTTGAGCATTTCGTCGGCTTCGTCCAGCACGATCCAGCTCACCTTGTTCAGCTTCAGGTCGCCCCGCTTCAGCAGATCCAGAATTCGCCCTGGCGTACCAACGGCAATGTGGACACCGCGCTGAAGACGGTTGATTTGCAGGTCAATGGACTGGCCACCGTAGATGGGCAGCACCTTCAGACGGCGATCATCGCCAAAGGTCTTGATGGACTGATAAACCTGGATCGCCAGTTCACGGGTGGGAGTGAGAATCACCGCCTGCACTGAGTTTTCGTTGAGATTAATTTGCTCCAGAATCGGCAGCGAGAACGCCGCCGTCTTTCCGGTGCCCGTTTGTGCCAGCCCGACTACATCTCGCCCACTTAAAAGATGGGGGATTGCCTGCGCCTGAATGGGCGTCGGGGCAGAAAAACCGACTTTCTCAAGATGACGAATGCGCGCTTCCGATAGTCCTAAGCTGGTAAATGAAAGGGTCATCGAATCTCCTTTATATAAGATCAGGCATTGGCTGGGGAAATTGCAGAAGCAAATGCTTCCGGGAATTCCTCAGGAATGCTGTAGCTGTGAGACACGGCTGAACGCGCCTCGTAACTGGGTTTGGTCGTCGGCAATTTGACCATAGAGGTCATAGGGATCAGCGTGGGTGATGAGCACGGGCACAATCGAACCCAGGGGAGCCTCTCCCTGTACGTAAACCAGGCCGTCAACTTCCGGTGAAAAGCGGGCCGATCGCCCCACTAACTCGCCCGTTTCGGGATTCTCCTGCTCGATCAGCACATCCACAACCCGGCCCACTTCGAGCTGGTTGCGGCGGTGAGAAATGGACTGCTGCACGGCCATCAGGCGATCGCGCCGCTCGTCCATTACTTCCTGAGACAGGGGATTGGGCAGGCTAAAAGCGGGAGTCCCTTCTTCCGGCGAAAAGGTAAACACACCCACATGGTCAAACTCGTGGCGCTGGACAAACTCCAGCAGATGCTCGAAGTGCTCCTCTGTTTCACCGGGGAAGCCCACGATGAAAGTGGTGCGGAGAACTGCACCGGGAATCGCTTCCTTCAACCGCTCGATGATGCCATCGTTGACTCTGCCCTGCCAGGGGCGGTTCATCGTTCGCAGAATCTCAGGATGGGAGTGTTGCAGGGGCAGATCCAGGTAAGGCAAAACGTTGGGGGTTTCCCGAATGGCGTCGATCACCTTTGGCGTTAGCCCGGTAGGATAAGCATAATGCATCCGAATCCAGGGAATCTCGACTTTGCCCAATGCACGCAGCAATTCGGCTAGTTTTGGTTCGCCGTAGATATCCAGACCATAGTTCGTAGTGATCTGAGAAATCAGGATAATTTCCTGGACGCCCTCAGAGGCCAACTGCTCAGCTTCGGCAACGATGGATTCAATAGTGCGCGATCGCTGGTTCCCTCTCAGATGAGGAATGATGCAGAAGGCACAGCGGTAGTCACAACCTTCGGCGACCCTAACGTAGGCTACTCCTTCAGTTGTCGTCCGATAGCGGGGGGTCGTTTCATCCGCAATGTAAGTTGGCACCTGGGAGATTTCTTTCACTCGTTCCCCAGTTTCTGCTCGCTGAATCACATCAACGATCTTGTGGTAATCCCCGGTGCCGACGACTGCCACCGCTTCCGGCAACTCGTCCAAAAGTTCCTGCTGGAAGTGCTGGGCCATGCAGCCCGTAATCACAATTTTCTTGTTGGCCTCTGCCAACTCAACCAGTGTCTTCACAGACTCTTCGCGGGCAGCCTGGATGAAGCTACAGGTATTGACAATGACGTAATCAGCAAGTTCCTCGTTAGAATCCACCTCGTAGCCTGCCCGCACCAGCAGCCCAAGCATATGTTCTGTGTCGATGCGGTTCTTCTCGCAACCCAGGTGGGAGACGGCAATGACTGGTTTTGTACCCATGCAGTTTGATGTCGGAGTTGATGAAACGTGATGGAGGAGAGTCCTCGGTGATGATGGGCGTTTGCTTCGCAGTTCCCCGTAGGGATAAGCGCTCAAACAACGGACGGCTCTACACTTCACCAGGGCCTACCTGATAGACGCTCAGTAACGATGTCAGTAAGAACTGGCCAAAGCACTGAAATTTAGGCAGACCCACAACTCAATAATGACAAACGCCTGGGGACTACCGTTAATGCAACCGCACTTAATATCTAAGACTTATTCTAACGCAAGGAACTCAATATATCTACATATTTCTGTAAAAACTGCCTCAGGATCGCTCAGACTGACCTCGGCTTCTCGATTCTCACTTTAAAGAAATGTCAGTTCGGCAACCTGTCTGATTTCTGGTTGTCAAGAAGAATAGCCATTCGTGCATGAACGTGGAATCGATGGCGCTATTTGAGCCGCGCAAAGCGTGGGTATTCGTTGAGCGTCTCTGTGTATATCCTTGCGCCGCAGGGACATACAAGAGACGCTAAAAATTAGGTTTTCGGATTCCCGCCTGGGCGTCGCCGAAAACACTAAACAGATACAGGCGTGGCTCAAATAGCGCAGCAGGGTGCTTACCGCGTCGCGGTAGACACTCTGCTGCGCTTCCGTCGAGCTGACGTTGCATTAGGGGTGTCCAGATGCTGTTAGAGTATTATTTATGGGTCGGGGTCGCCCCGACTGAGGGTATTTTGGCGTTACTCTGCCCGATCATTTAGGCGTGTGGACTTAAAACAAATTTTCAAGACCGATCATCCGATCATCGGCGTTGTACATCTTCTTCCCCTTCCCACCTCTCCACGTTGGGGAGGCAATCTCAGAACCGTGATTAACCGCGCCGAGCAGGAGGCAACCGCCCTGGCTTCTGGTGGTGTGGACGGCATTATCATTGAAAACTTCTTTGACGCCCCTTTCGTCAAGCAGAATGTTGACCCGGCGGTGGTTAGTGCCATGAGTCTGGTCACCCAGCGGATTATGAACATGGTGCCTTTGCCGGTCGGCATCAACGTGCTGCGGAATGATGCTCGGAGTGCGATGGCGATCGCCACCTGCGTCGAAGCTCAGTTCATCAGGGTCAACGTGTTGACCGGAGTAATGGCCACTGACCAGGGCTTGATCGAGGGGCAGGCACATGAGTTGCTGCGCTACCGTCGAGAACTGGGCAGTGGTGTGAAAATTTTTGCCGATGTACTGGTGAAACACGCCCGTCCACTTGGCGCACCGAATTTGACTACCGCAGTCATGGAGACGATTGAGCGCGGTCTGGCCGACGCGGTGATTCTTTCTGGTTGGGCAACGGGCAGTCCCCCCAACCATGAGGATCTGGAACTGGCTACTGCTGCTGCCAAAGGTACTCCTGTGTTTGTGGGCAGTGGTGCCAATTGGGAAAATATTCCCCGTCTGATTCAGGCAGCGGATGGCGTGATTGTCTCCAGTTCGCTGAAGCGTAAAGGTCAGATCGAACAGCCGATTGACCCAATTCGGGTCAGCCAGTTTGTTGAGGCAATGCGTCGCAGTCTGCCCGAAAAGTTGGCGGCGAAGGAGAAGCCCTCTTCGGTCGCAGTTTCTTAGCGAATTACGGTTGGGAATTGTTGTGGGGTTGCACGGCTTCGCCGTGCAACCCCACAACAATTCCCAACCTTGTTTTATTTGATCGCCCCCATCAACCCCACCGACAAACTGTTTTGCACCAGCGGATTGTTCTCAGCCCCCAGCAGGGTATTTAACCCAACCTGCAAAGCGTTGAAAGGCTGCTGACGAGAACCACTTTCTACCGTCGAAATCAGTTCGCTAACAGCAATACGCTCGTTCATCTGTGCCGACCTGGGATCCCATTTTGAAGCTGGAGTGCTGTTGCTGTTGAAAGGAGCTACTGGGGAATCTACGAAGGAAGAGTCGCCTTGACTGAGCGCATCAACTGCCCTGTGCCCAACTAATTGAGCCGATCCATTCATGCCAGAAAGGAAATCCTTGAGCAAACCCTGATGTGCTCCCAGACTGGCGGACCAGGGGCGAGGTCGGCCCCCGACTCCACCAGAACCTCCCGTACCCCAAAGGCTAAAGTCGCTTATACCCCAGGGGCGAGGTCGGCCCCCGACTCCACCAGAACCTCCCGTACCCCAAAGGCTAAAGTCGCTTATACCTGGTGTCTTCTGGCTCATCCTGCCAGTGCTATCTCCTCCAGTCTGATTGAGGTTGACACTACCGGATGGTTGTGGCGGAGCGACTTTGGAGACGGTGCTGAAGTTGACATAGACTTCCTGGGCACTGGCCATTTGATTGAAGATTTCCATCCAGCGACGACCGCTCGTGGAGGTGGTGCCAGAGCCAGTGGTACCCCACTCGTAGATGAGGCTATTTCTGACCATGGTTTCGACATCGGCGGTGCGATCGCGTCCCAGGGTGGTGGGAGCCGTAGTGAGGTTGTTGTTAATCCAGGTAGTCGTCTGTCCCAGTCGCGTTGCGAGTGAGGATACTGCCTGTGTCCTCAGGTTGTTCAGAAAAGTCGTGGTGAAGGTGGTTGCGTTGAGTCCATTGCGGAGGTTCCAACCGATCGCATCAAAAGCTTGCAGGTCGAGTTTTTTGATTGAAGCACGCTCACGGGGGGCAATGGCGGGGTCCATAATGCCCAGGGCAGTGGCTTGCTCCTCCCAGTGACTGGCCTGGTAGCCATCACCAAAAGCCACCAGGTCTTTCCCTTGAGAGAAAGGGGCGACGGCAGGACTTCCAGACTGAGGAGCAAACCCCTTTCGGTTCGAATATACAGAGCCGTAGGTCATGCTTTTTTGGCCCACGATATCAACCCGAAACAGGTCAAGAGGGGTTACATAGGCCATGCGTCCGGGCACGTTTTCCCAATATTGTGAAATGGTTGGTGGCGGGGTTGTAGGATCACCCCAGTCACTAGCAAGGCCATCTTCCAAGAAAGCATTTTGGATCACTCCAGGTTTGTCTACACCACTGACAAATCCAAGTAGATGTCCGATTTCGTGAATTGCGACGCTGAGAAAATCGAGACTTCCAGTCGGTGCAGTGGTGTTGCGAGTGAAGTTATAGTTCCAATGGAACTGACTGTTTGCCAGGTTACCCATGACGATCGCGCCGTCCAAAGCGGTAGCGTTGCCAGGAATTAGCCCAACAGCCTTGCCTCCGGCACGAGTGACGTTTAGGGTGTTCGTGGTAAAAAATTGTTTTTCCAAAAATTGTTGTACCCATCCCCCTTCATCAAAAGGACGCTCAACAACCAGTTCAAAACTGGACGAAAAGGAAGATCCTGTAGGGAGTCCTGCCGAATGATCGCTAGTTGAGGTGGCATCCTGCTGCAACCGTCCCCTGAATGTTTCGTAGCTTGTGTTGGCCAACATACCGGGAAGTGCTCCACCGATTACGTTGGTTGGCAGGCTGCTCGACACTCCAACATGAAAATTGAGCGTCACCGGATCAGAGAGAAAGTGCGACCAGATCCGGCCTGCCATCTCAAAGCCCAGTGCCTGTTGAACCGTAATCCCTGGGTCATAGGTGAAGTTGAAAGTGACCATAGATTCTCAAGAAGTAGGTGTGCTAAAGCGAGAAGAATGTTCAGTGGGGCCGTGAATCAATGGAGCAGCGAAACGTATAGAAAGTTACACTCGAACTCAGTGTGCTACTATTTCGCAGGCAAAGAAATAGTGTTTCTACAGAAAGCTTTGTGTGGATTTACGGAGTATTCTTTATCAATGAGCACCAGACTCTGAAGAGCAGGTAAAGTGTCGCCACTTGCCCGTCCGTAATAAACAGCATCCACGCTCGCAGGGTGATGCCACCTCCCCGGTCTGACAGGGCGGATGCCTCTTCAGCTTTGAGATCCACCCAGGGAACTGGAGTCTTGACGATTTTTCCTGCAATGCCGCGCACCGCTCTCTACGAAAGCGGTGCGCGGCATATTTTGTTTTAGCGCCGATTTCCACTGAAAAGCTTACTGTGTCAGCTTTTTAGTAGAAATCGGTGCAATTTAGTCAACAGTCTAGAAGGGAACCAGCGCATTCTAAAGATCAGGCGATCGCCCCCATCAACCCCACTGCCAAACTATTTTGTACCAGCGGATTATTCTCATGACCCAGCAACGTATTCGGGCCAGACACAAGAATGTTTGCAGGCTGCTGACGAGAACCGCTACCCGTTGTCAGAGGCAGAACGCTTGCAGCAGCACCCTCAGCCATCCAGGTGACAACCGGTGCCCATGTTGCCATTGTTGCTGCACTGGTAGTTACAGGGAAGCCAACCGAGGGCGTTGTGCCTGGGTTGAAGCCATCAAATACCCCATCCCCTACCAGTGGTTTCACGTTTTCAACTCCTGAAAGCGGATCTTTGTCTGAGCCAGGATTTTGACCAGTGGGGATTGACCATCTGCGGGGGCGATGTTTGTTGCCATGGCTACCCGATCCGTTTGAACCCCAAGCCCTTGTATAGGGTTCCGCAGATGCATCACCTGGAGCCAATGGGCGATCGCTGCCACTTTGGCTGCTTCCCTGTTCCAATTCAGCACTCGTCATCATTGCAGGCGGCGGTGCGACCTGAGAAACCGTGCTGAAGTTGACATAAACTTCCTGGTTGCTGGCCATCTGGTTGAAAATCTCCATCCAGCGGCGACCTCTGATGGAGGTTGCCCCAGAGCCAGTGGTGCCCCATTCGTAAATGAGGCTATTGCGGATCATGGTTTCGACATCGGTGGTGCGATCGCGCCCCAGATTCGTTGGAACAACTGTGAGGTTGCTGTTAATCCAGGTAGTCGTCTGTCCCAGTCGCCTTGCCAATGACGAAACAGCCTGTGTCCGCAGGTTGTTTAGAAAAGTGGTGGTGAAGGTGGTTGCGTTGAGGCCATTGCGGAGATTCCAACCAATCGTGTCAAATGCTCGGAGATCGATGTTGGAGATAGAAACACGCTCTTGGGGAGCGACTGCCGGATCCATAATGCCAATGGGGGTGGCTTGCTCTTTCCAATGGCTCGCCTGGAAACCATCACCCAGGATGCTGGTATTTCTACCTGTTGAGAATTGAGCAACAACGGCTGTTCCTCCAGGAACAAATCCTCTCGTTCCCTGGCCAGAACCGTAAGTCATATCTTTGCGTAACTGAGCGTCTACTCTAAAGAGATCGAGTGGAGTCGCATAGTTTACTCGACCATCTGTAGAGCTAACATAAAAACGCGATGCAAAGGTAGGATCTGAAGTGGTCGTTATAACCGAGTTTTGCGTTCCTGTCTTGTCTACACCGCTGACAAACCCAAGAATGTGCCCGATTTCATGTAAAGCCACGCTGAGGAAATCCAGGCTACCCGACGGCGCAGCATTGATGCGGGTGAAGTCATAATTCCAATGGAATCGACTATTGGCAAGGTTGCCCATCACAATAGCTCCATCCAGGGCTGTACTGGTTGTGGAGACGAGACCGAGTGCCTTGCCTCCTGCACGAGTTAGATTCATGCCTGTAAGAAAATGTGAAACCCGGTCTTGAACACCATTTACTGAAAATGTGTGTTGCATCGTATCCAGGGGGCCAAGAGATGAGACGCTTGCGCGATCGTCGTTGGACGTACTGTCTGCTTGAAGCCTTTCTCTGATTTGGCTGTACGTGAAGTTTGGTGCAATACCAGGGAGCGCACCACCAATCACATTAGTGGGTAGGTTGCTGGACATCCCAATATGGATGTGAAGTGTGGCTGCATCGGAGAGAAAGTTTGACCAGATGCGGCCTGCCATCTCAAAGCCCAGTGCCTGTTGAACCGTAATCCCTGGGTCATAGGTGAAGTTGAAAGTGACCATAGATTCTCAAAAAGTAAGTGGGCAAAAGCAAGGAGAATTTCCACGGGGCCATGTATCAACAGCTCAGTACACAAGTATAGAAAGTTGCACCTGATCTCAGTGTGTCCCTATTTTGTGGAGAGAGGAATAGTGCTTCTACGGAACGAATTGTTTGGATTTACTGGAATTCAGCCTTGTATAAGGGGTTGAAGGTTGAAGCGCCAATAAAGTTGATGTTGATATGGATATCAGTTGGTACAAATACGTAAGTGGGCGGCTGAAAAGCACCTGTTGGTATCGATGATTTTCAACCACGCTTTACATCACCTGATGTTCGGCTTTAGGCTATCTCCCGTGGAGTGGGCATCTTGCTCGCTCGGAGATAGCTAGGCAAAATGCACACCTCACAAGAATCCCTGCCTGTCAGGACAACGTCGCATATTGCGTTATCTTCAGAATTCCCGGTGAATTTTGACCGACTTTGGGCAGTTTGAGCCAGAATAGATAGGTCAGAAGACTTCTGCCGTCAAGCAACTTTTCCTACGTTATGAGCCGCCGACGTCAAACTCCCTGGATTTATCGCTGGTCACGCTACCTGATTGCGGCGATCGCCGCTGTCGGTGCATTGGGCACGGGATACCTCACCCTCACTCGATTCTTCGCTGGTAACACTGCCTGTCCTACCGGAGGGTGTGACACTGTCCTGACCAGTGCCTACGCTACTGTGTTTGGTCAACCCCTGACGCTGTTTGGCTTCCTGGCCTATTTCAGTATGGGAATTATGGCGCTGGCCCCTCTGGCGGTGAACCCTGAACAGAACAAAGACCTGCGCCTGAAAGTTGAAAACTGGACCTGGCTCTATTTGCTGGTCGGCTCTACAGCGATGTCAGTCTTCAGCGGCTATCTGATGTACATTCTGGCAACGCAGCTGAAGCAGGTCTGTATCTACTGCATTGTGTCAGCCTGTCTCAGCCTGGGCCTGTTTGTGCTTACAATTCTGGGACGCGCCTGGGAAGACGTGGGCCAACTCCTGTTTATTTGGGTGATTGTGGCGGTCGTGACTCTGACGGGAACCCTGGCCGTCTATGCGGGTGCCAACAATGTTGGTGTTGATAGAACTCGTCAGCTCGGCCCTCCGATCACCACCGTTTCCACTCAGGCAGAACTTGCCCTGGCGCAACACCTGAAGTCAGTCGGTGCAAAGATGTATGGTGCCTACTGGTGTCCGCACTGCCACGACCAGAAGCAACTGTTTGGGAAGGAAGCGTTTGCTCAGATTGACTATGTTGAGTGTGCGCAGGATGCCCCCAACAACCAGGCAGCTCAATGTCAGGCGATCGCCCCTAAAGTAAAAGAAGCAACCGGGCAAGACTTTGGCTTCCCAAGCTGGGAAATCAACGGCAGGTTCCTGGTGGGGACCCAAACCCTGGAACAGCTCGCTGAGGCCAGTGGATACCAGGGACCTAGAAACTTCCAGGCCCAACCGGGTAGTTAGTGCCTATCCGAAAACTAAAAATCCAAATTTTAAAAGGCGCGACGCTGTAGCGTCGCGCCTTTTAAAATTTGGATTTTTAGATAAGCGCTTAGTGCGCCTATGAATGCTCTCACCACCTGCTGGCGCGAGGTGGGAGTGTCCTGATAGGGCGGT
>CAZVXA010000144.1:0-13493 GCA_964630955.1 uncultured bacterium
CCCCCCCCCCCCCCCCCCCCTCTCTCAAAAACAATTCGGTTTTATTTAATTCGCGGTCCCAAGTATACTGGACTTTTGACTATTTTCCCTATAACGCCGCAAAACGCTCTCGGAGAGAGCGTTTTGCGGCGAACTTAATTTTAGCGCCGATTTTTTCTGAAACGCTGGCAGCGCCAGCGTTTCAGAAAAAATCGGCGCGATTTAGTCAAAAGTCCAGAAGTATAAGTAGTACGAAGGAAGTAAAAAGTGCCTGCCGAGTTGCGGCAGGCACTTTTTATTTTTTGAGCCGCGCTTTGTGCGGCTCAAAAAGCACACCAAACTTACGTTAAACCAGTTCTCTGCTGCGTTCGCGGGGAGCAGTTTCCTCAAACAGATAGTTGTAGACAAAACCAGCCAGAATTGCACCGACAATTGGGGCGACCCAGAACAGCCATACTTGCCCAAACAACTCAGCTCCAGCAAAAATGGCAACGCCAGTACTACGAGCGGGGTTGACCGAGGTGTTGGTGATAGGGATGCTGATCAGGTGAATCAGCGTCAGGGCTAATCCGATGGCAACGGGAGCAAACCCCTGAGGAGCACGGCGATCGGTCGCACCCAGGATGACCATCAGGAACATGAAGGTCAGAACGACTTCGGCAATCAGACAAACGAGCCAGGTATACCCACCGGGAGAATGCACCCCATAGCCATTGGTCGCCAGCGGATTGGAACCACTGAGGGTAAAGCCTTCACGACCAAGGGCAATCATATAGATTAAACCACCTGCCAGAGTCGCACCCAGCACCTGAGATACGATGTAGGGCAGCAGTTCGGAAGCTGGAAACCGCTTACCTGCCCACAGACCAAAGGAAACCGCAGGGTTCAGGTGGCAACCCGAAATGTGACCGATCGCATAGGCCATCGTCACAACCGTTAAACCAAAGGCAAGGGAAACGCCTAAAAATCCCAGACCAAGAAAGTTTGCAGTATCGGGGAATTTTGCATCGTAGGGAAACACTGCTGCGAATACGGCAGCACCGCAACCACCAAACACAAGCCAGAATGTGCCAATAAACTCAGCTAAACATTTTTTCGTCAAAGGCATTGCTATGAATCTCCTTCCTATCACGCCTCGCATTCCAGGTAGTGCGACCTGGAGAGCAGGGATTGAAACTATCGACGACACCTTACTGGGCAATTATAAGGAACTCGTAAGGGACTGAACTTTTGACTAAATTGCGCCGATTTTTCCTGAAGTACTGACGTTGTCAGCGTTTCAGGAAAAATCGGCGCAAAAAAACCAAAGATGCCGCGAAACGCTCTCTCCGAGAGCGTTTCGCGGCATTGTAGGAAAAATAATCAAAACTTCAGTTCATTAGAACCTATCCGAAAACCCAAATTCTGGCAGGCGCGACGCTACAGCATCGCGCCTGCCAGAATTTGGGTTTTCGGATAGGCTATTCAAGCAAAAACTCAAAGATCTTGTAAAGAGAAACACAGATCTTTGAGTTTTCGCTCATTCTTTGCATTGATGCCTGAAGTATCACAGACTACTTCAGAGCGTTCGCACCACCGACCACTTCCAGAATTTCCTGGGTGATCGCCGCCTGACGGGCCTTGTTATAGACCAGCGACAGATTTTTCATCAGTTCACTGGCGTTATCGCTGGCGTTGTTCATCGCTGTCATCCGAGCGGCCAGCTCACTGGCCGCAGATTCTTGCAGTGCCCGTAGTAGCTGATTGTTTAGATACAGCGGCAGAAGTGCATTCAGAATCTGGACGGGGTCCTGCTCAAAGATCATGTCTTGAGGGAAAGCAGTCTGCTCCCCACGCGAGACCTTTTCCCGTTCGACCTCAAAGGCACCACCTCGTGTGGTCAAACGGAAAATTTCATCATCCTGAGACTCCAGACCTTGCGAATCCAATGGAAGCAGAGTTTGCACAACGGGACGAGAACTCACCAGAGAAACGAACTTGGTGTAAATCAGCTCAACCCGATCCACTGTCTCCGAGAGGAACAGCGACAGGAGTTCGTCAGCAATCTTGGAAGCTTCCTCCGAAGTTGGGATCTGCTCCAACCCACCAAAGGTGGCATCAATGGTCTGATCTCGCCGCTGGAAATACTGGATCGACTTACGTCCTACCAGCACAAAGCGAACGCTAATACCTTCTGCCTGGAGTTCTTTCGCTCGTTGTTCTGCCCGCTTGATGACGTTACTGTTGTAGCCGCCGCAGAGACCACGATCGCCCGATACCACCAGCAGACCCACCGTTTTCACATCCCGCTGGCGCAGCAGCGGCAGGTTCGCTTCCTCAAACCGCAGACGCAGTTGCAAACCATACAATACCTGAGCCAGACGGTCGGCAAACGGACGGGTGGCAATGACCTGCTCCTGAGCACGGCGCACCTTGGCTGCGGCCACCAGACGCATAGCTTCCGTAATTTTTTTTGTATTCTTGACCGACTGGATGCGATCACGAATTGCTTTCAGATTTGGCATAGCCGTTACCAGAAATATTTGATGGTTTTAGAGAGGAGCAGCGATTAGCGCTACGCGCAACTCCAAAGGAAACGCTGCTCCTCTCTCAGGAAGTTAGACGCTCGCCAGGAAGGTCTTCTTGTAGTCGGTCAGGGCTTGCTTCAGGGCAGCTTCCGACTCATCAGACAACTGCTTGCTGCTCTGCACCGCTTCGACGTATTCTGCTTTGCTGGTCTTCAGGTACTCCCGCAGACCCTTCGTGAAGGCAGTTACCTTGCCCGCCGGAATGTCATCCAGATAGCCGTTAATTCCGGCGTAGATCACCGCCACCTGCTCGGCTACCGACAGGGGTGAGTACTGGGGCTGCTTCAGAATTTCCCGCAGACGCTGACCACGAGCCAGCTGGTTCTGGGTAGCTTTATCCAGGTCAGAAGCGAACTGAGCGAAGGCTTCCAATTCTGCAAACTGAGCTAGTTCCAGCTTCACCTTACCTGCAACCTTCTTCATTGCTTTGGTCTGAGCAGCGGAACCCACACGGGACACCGAGATACCCGCGTTCACCGCAGGCCGCAGACCAGAGTTGAACAGGTCGGAGGACAGGAAGATTTGGCCGTCCGTAATCGAAATCACGTTGGTAGGGATGTAGGCCGAAACGTCACCTGCCTGAGTCTCGATAATGGGCAGAGCGGTCATGCTGCCTTCACCCAGATCGGGGCTAAGCTTCGCAGCCCGCTCCAGCAAACGAGAGTGGAGATAGAACACATCACCGGGGTAAGCTTCCCGTCCGGGTGGGCGGCGCAGCAGCAGAGACATCTGACGATAAGCTTGAGCCTGCTTGGACAGGTCATCGTAGATCACCAGAGTGTGCCTGCCACGATACATAAAGTATTCAGCCAGGGTCGCACCGGTGTAGGGAGCCAGGTATTGCAGAGTGGCGGGGTCATTGGCGTTGGCAGCGACCACGATGGTGTAGTCCAGAGCGCCGCGCTCCCGCAGCACTTCAACCACCTGAGCAACAGTGGATGCCTTCTGACCAATCGCCACATAAACGCAGATCACGTTCTCGCCCTTCTGGTTGAGAATGGTGTCTACGGCAACGGCGGTCTTTCCGGTTTGACGGTCGCCGATAATCAGCTCACGCTGACCACGACCGATGGGAATCATCGAGTCGATGGCGGTAATCCCAGTCTGCATCGGCTCATACACCGACTTCCGCTGAATAATGCCAGGGGCAGCAGATTCGATCAGACGGGATTCTGAAGTAACAATGTCGCCCTTACCATCAAGGGGACGTGCCAGTGCATCCACCACCCGACCAATGAAAGCATCACCCACGGGAATTGATGCAATTTTGCCAGTGGCGGTGACAGAGCTTCCTTCCTGAATATCCCGACCGTTGCCCATTAACACCGCACCCACGTTGTCTTCTTCCAGGTTGAGTGCAATACCAACGGTGCCATCTTCAAAGTCCAGCAGCTCACCGGCCATGACCTTCTCCAGGCCGTAGATCCGGGCAATACCGTCACCCACCTGAAGCACTGTACCCACGTTGGATACTTTGACTTCCTGGTCGTACTGCTCAATTTGCTGACGAATAATGCTGCTAATTTCGTCGGGTCTAATTGCTACCATGAGCTTTTTTCTCCAAATGGTTTGAGAGGGACTGAGTTAAGACGGTTAGGAGGCGCTGGTCAAACGCAGGCTGATGCGGCGGAGCTGACCCCGCAGGCTGGCATCGATCACCTGAGAACCAACTTTAATAATGACGCCACCAATCAGATCGGGATCAACACTGGTTTGCAGTTCAACCTGACGAGCGCCAGAAATCTGGATGACCTTTTGGCGCACCGATTCTTTTTGCTCGTCGCTCAGTTCTACAGCTGAAACCACTTCCGCCAGTGCCGTTTGCCTCAATTCTCTGAGAAGCGTCTGAAACTGACTGCAAATGCTGTCCAGAAAAACGATGCGACCACGATCAACCAGGATTTGCAGGAAGTTTAACGTATAGGAGTGAACAGTTTCCCCGGCAATTTGACGCAGAATTCCCTTCTTCGTCTCCGGCTTCACAACAGGGCTGGCCAGAACAGCCTGCAATTCGTCAGAATCCTTCAAAATCGATCGCAGGAAGGCTACGTCTTCCCCCATTTTATCCACCAGATCAGCAGACTGAGCGGTGCCCATGAGCGCTTGAGCATAGGGTTCCGCAATTTCGGATGACACCAGATTATCTTTCATTATCGGCCTCCCAATGTTGCAATGCTGCGGTTAATCAACTGCTGCTGTGCATCGCCACTGAGACCCGATTTCAGATCGGATTCCACCCGCTGCACCGCCATTGCCGCAATCCGCTGCTTCAGTTCTGTCATGACGCGCTCTTCCTGAGAAGCCAGATCCTGCGCTGCCGCTGCTTTCATCCGCTCAATATCCTGCTCTGCCTGAGCCAGAATCGCTTCTCTGGCAGATTTCGCATTGGCTTCCGCATCTGTCAGAATCTTAGCGGCTTCGGTTTGAGCCTGTGCCAGCTTCTGCTGTTGCTCTGCCAGAGCGGCGACGGCTTCCTGTTTGCGCCTTTCGGCGTCTTGAATGGCAGTCGCAATTTTGTCGCGGCGATCGCCCAGGGTTTTACCCAAAAAACCTCGACCGAAATAGACCAGAACACCGATAACAATCGCCAGGTTCAGCAGGTTTGTTTCCAGCGGGTTGAGGTTGAAACCGAAACCGCCGTGCTCAGCAGCCTCTGAGAGTTCACCAGCCTCGGCGGCCAGTAGTAACAAAGTCCCCATGATATCCATTTGAAAAGTGCCCGATTATGGCTCTGAGTTGTTCGTGAATGATGCTTGCAGCAGCACCCGCTTCTCACCGAATTGAACTAGCGCGCAACGCCCGCCAGCAGCTTATCCAGAATTTGATGGCTGAGGGATTCAACCTGCTGTTCCAGCGATTGCAAGGCTTCCGCTTTCTGCTGATCCAGCTCACGCTGAGCCTGCTCACGCTTGGCCTGTGCTTCCTTCTGAGCCTCAGCCATCTGCTGAGCTGCAATCTTCTGAGCTGCTTCCTGAGCTGCTACGATCGTGGCCTGAGCCTTACGACGACTTTCTGCCAGTTCCTGCTCATACTGCTTGGCCAGTCGATCGGCCTTCTCCAGACGCTCTCTGGCGTCCGACTGGCTGGTGAGAATATAGTTGCTGCGTTCGTCGAGGGATTTGCCCAGCGGCTTGTAGAAAACCGTGTTCAAGATCACTATCAGCAACAAAAACTGAACTGCCATCAGGGGGAGAGTTGCATCAAAATCAAACATTCTGTGCCTCCGCGTGGACAGTTACGTCAATCATCAATAAATCAATCCGGTACGTCATATCTGTAAAGACCTCATGCTAAAGAGGTCGGTTATTTGGTGAACCGTGCCTACCCCTCTCAATCCCCCCTTGTGAAGGGGGGGAAGCTTTAAGCTCCCTCCCCTTCACAAGGGGAGGGCAGGGGAGGGATAGAAACTTTGTGGTTAACCAATTCCTGAATTAATTAGGCGAAGGGATTGGCGAACAGCAGCACCAGCGCGATCACCAGACCGTAGATGGTCAGAGATTCCATGAACGCCAGGGTGAGCAGCAACGTACCGCGAATCTTGCCTTCTGCTTCGGGCTGACGGGCAATCCCTTCAACTGCTTGACCCGATGCATTTCCCTGACCGATGCCAGGACCGATTGCAGCCAGACCAATTGCCAGGGCAGCAGCCAAAACGGAAGCAGCAGCAACTAATGGATCCATGATGATATTCCTCAAGTGAACAGAACAAAACGACAGGGAAATTTTGGACTTTGGGCGTCAGACAGGAAACTTCCTCAAGCGGTTGAAGAAGACTTAGCGATCGCCCATAAAACATCCAAACTTATCAACTGAGGGCGTTAATGCTCCTCATGCTCTTCACCACCGTGGCCTTCCATCGCCTCATGGATGTATGCCGCCGCCAGGGTGGAAAATACAAGCGCCTGAATGGCACTGGTAAACAGACCCAGCATCATCACAGGAATGGGGACGAACAGAGGCACCAGAAGCACCAGCACCGCTACCACCAATTCGTCCGCAAGGATATTTCCGAAAAGACGGAAGCTCAGGGAGAGCGGCTTGGTAAAGTCTTCGAGGATGGCGATCGGGAGAAGAATGGGCGTAGGTTCAACATACTTTGAGAAGTAACCCAAACCCCGCTTGCTGAATCCGGCATAGAAATAGGCCAGAGAAGTCAGCAGCGCCAGCGCCACCGTTGTATTGATATCGCTGGTGGGAGCAGCCAATTCACCTTCAGGGAGTTCGATGACTCGCCAGGGAAGCAGGGCACCCGACCAGTTCGACACAAAGATGAACAGGAATAGGGTTCCGATAAAGGGCACCCAGGGTCGATATTCCTTCTCGCCAATCTGGTTTTTGGCCAGGTCGCGGATGAACTCCAGGGCGTACTCCATCAGGTTCTGGAACCCGGCAGGCACTCGCTGAATATTGCGAGTTGCCAAAACAGAGGCCAGAATCAGCAGCCCAATGACAAACCAGGAGGTCAGGAACACCTGTCCGTGGACCCGAAGATTCCCAACCTGCCAGTAGAGGTGTTTTCCAACCTCTAACTCAGCAAGGGGGAAGGCATTAAAAAATTGAATGGAGTTCAACATTGCCATTTGAAAGGGGGTTCCCCGGAGTCTTACAGCAAGTTCGGGAGAATACTTCAGCCCGAATCAGGCATGAGTGTCGTGCGCAGCATGTAGAAAATGACAGCAGCCTTATAGGTCAGAAAACCTAAAAAAATTGGGAGGATTTGCAGCTGATCCAGTCGGGATGCGACTACAATCACCACTACAAGCGCAGCGAGCTGGGTTTTCCCAACCTGCTTTTTTCCTCTGCCTAGCTGCTCGACATTTCTGGCCAACATTTTCAAGTAAACCACACCTGTACCCGCGCCAATCAGGTAATTAAGCGCGATGTTGAGCGAGTAAAAGATCCAGACACAAGTAAAGATCACCGCTGAAATGATCAGCGTTGACTTTAACAAGTCATTCTGGAGACGATAGTACTCCTGCATTGATACACTCGGTTCTGGCGATAAAACCGTCGTCGAAGTGGCCTCAACAATGGGAGCGGTTTCTTGTGGATTTTCTGGCGGGTTCACGGGATTAGAACTGAGTCCAGACAATTGGCTGAACTGCAACAGACCATAGAAATCATACCACCGTTGGGTAACAATACTTAATCTGCCGAACCAGGATTCTAAGCGCATTTTGTTAGTGCAGAACCTTTGGTTAATTATAGATTTCCTTCTATAGTTCGGGGTGAACAACGACGGGGGATCGCCTTCGCTTATCCTCCAGAAGCGGATTCAGTCCGTCTATAGTTTAAGTTGAGGATGACTCCGTAGGTTTGTGAACATGCCCTTAACCCTGCCCAAAGCGCTGCCGGAACAGTATCAGTTCTTACCCCGGTTCTTTCGCCTATCGTCGGTGAGTGCGCTTTCCAACATGATGGTGCCGCTTGCGGGACTGGTCGATGTCGCATTCCTGGGGCATCTGACTGACATTCGATACCTGGCCGGGGTGATTCTCGCCTCCATTCTGTTTGACTACCTGTATCGGGTGCTGAAGTTTCTCCGCACCAGCACCAACGCCATTACCGCCCAGGCGGTTGGGATTGATGACCCAAAGGCTGTTTTGCTGGCAGGAATGCGCAGTGGCCTGGTGGCGTTGACGATCGGACTGTTAGTCCTGTTGCTGCAATATCCCATCCAGAAACTCGGATTTGCCATTCTCAGTGGTACCCCTGAAGTCGAAGTTTCCGGTGCAGACTATTTTTACGGGCGTATCTGGGGTGCGCCTGCGGTGCTGTTGAATTTCGTGCTGATTGGCTGGTTTCTGGGGCGGGAGCGCAATGGCATTGTCCTGTTGATGACCCTGATGGCTAATTTGGGCAACGTCGCCCTTGACTATCTCATGATTGTCAAATGGGGCTGGGCTAGTGCAGGTGCTGGACTGGCGACAGCCCTGAGTCAATACTTATCTCTACTGGTGGGGATGTTGGGTGCAGGTCTGACTATCCAGTGGAGTGTTGTCCCCGCTGCGCTGAAGGATGTGTTTGACAGGGTGGCGCTGAAGGAGGCGATCGCCCTCAAAAGCAACATTCTGATCCGCTTCCTGATTCTAATTTCCACCTATGCCATTTTTACCAACCTCAGCTCCAGCTTTGGTACCGCGACCCTGGCACAGAATGGGGTGCTGCTGCAAATCGCCTTACTGAGCCAGTTCACGATTCAGGGTGTGGGTATGACCACCCAGACGCTAACCGGTAATTTCAAGGGCAAGGGTACCCCTGGGAATCTGCTCCCCCTCCTGGTTGTATCGATTCTGACGGCATTCCCGATCGCCCTGCTGATTGCCATGGTGTCAATTCTCTTCCCCGATTGGGTGTTTGGCCTGCTGAGCAATCACGAGGAAATTAACGCCCATATCACGACCTATACTCTGTGGCTACTGCCCTTGCTGGAGACAACGGCGATCGCCTTTATGTTTGAGGGTTTTTTCATCGGGCTGAAGCAGGGGAAAACGCTGCGCAATGGGGTGCTGGTTGCTTTTGGGCTGGGCTTTGCGCCGCTGGCTACAGTCGCCTGGTATGCGCAGAACAATCATCTGCTGTGGTTGTCACTGGTGATGTATATGGTGGTGCTGGGCCTATTTTTGGGAGTTCGAATTCCCAAAACATTAGAGGATTTGGGGGTAGGCAAGGCGTTCAAATCGCCCGTTCCGCAAACTCCTGAGGGATAAGGCTGAGCGGGTGCTTGAGAAGCACATCTGTGAGTAGCAAATCACCCGATCCCCCTTAAATCTCCCTTAAAAAGGGGGACTTTGAAGCTTCCCCCTTTTTAAGGGGGGCCAGGGGGGATCGCTCAGAGTGATGCCAAATAGCCCAGTAAGGCTGGACGCATCGGCTGGATGTGCTTATACTGCTGCATTTCGGCAGGCATCGTTTGAATCATGTGAATCAAATTGTTAGCCGCTTCAGGATAATTGGCTAAACCACTCAGGGGATGAATGCGAGTACGGATGGTGAAAAGAATGCCTGAACTGGCGGGTAAACGTCGCAGGGTCTGACGTTCGGTTCGCAGCCAGAGGCGATCGCCCGCATTCTCCGAAGTAATCGCAGAAATTAAATCGCTGACATCCTCGTGAGGCGGGAGAAAAAGGTTGGGAGTAGGGTGAATACTCCAGTTCGAGCGCCAGCCCGGAAAATCGGGTTTTAGTCGCTGGAAAAAGTTATCCACCGGATGTTCTAGTTGTTCGTGGTAGCCCGGTACAGGATGGTGAATGTGAGCCAGTGGCTGACCCAATTTTTCCTGCAATCGCCAGCGGGAGGGAAAGCAGAGGGATGCAGCCGCCAGCTCGTAGCCGGAGGTTCCGGGCAGCATCAAGCAGAGATCTTCCTGGACTAAGCGACCTGCCAGATCCAGGGGATTTTTGGCGAAATCTGAGGGATTCCAGGATTCTCCCGTGAGGCTGTTAGTGAAGCGACTAGCGCCTAACGCAGTTCCGGGGGAAATCCCTTCCCACTGGAACTGTTCTGGAAAATGCTGAAGCAGATGCTCAACCAGCAAATCCAGGACTTCCTGTTGCGCTGACTGACTACCGGGGAGACTGGCGAACACCTCGTCGTAGCTCTGTTGCAGGAGTTGCCGTTTTGCGGCCATTTGTTCCAGGTAGTCGGTGCCAGGTTGAATCCAGTCTTTGACCTCAAGAGGCTGCAACCCCATTGAGAGCCGCCAATGGTTCTTTGTAAATGGCTGGTAAAAGTCTTCCATGAATTTGAATCTGGCCTTGTGGCGTAGACCTTAAGCTGTTCCCTCTGCCTGCCACTCCCTTCGACTCCGCTCAGGGAGCTGGAGTTGGTTGGGGTTAATTTACTAAAGGTAAATTACCAGAAGATGCCTGCTGGCTTCGACTCCGCTCAGCCAGCATCCGATCGCCACCCACCAAATGTGTCTCATTCCATTGAGCTGGACTTTTGACTAAATTGCGCCGATTTTCTCTGAAACGCTGACGCAGTCAGCGTTTCAGAGAAAATCGGCGCTAAAACAAACATGCCGCGAAACGCTCTCGCAGAGAGCGTTTCGCGGCATCGCAGAAAAAATAGTCAAAAGTCCAGATTGTGGGTAAATCAGCTTTTACTCCAGGTTCTGACCACCTTTCCTAAAATTTCTTCCCCCAACCAGGGGGTGTTGTAGGAGAGCGATCGCAGCGTCTGGGGCAACACTTTCCAGGAGTGATCAGGATCAAATAGGGTTAAATTAGCGGTGGTGTTGGGGGCGATCGCCCCCCGTTCGAGTCCCAAACATCGGGCAGGATTCGTACTCAGGGCACCCCAGAATGTCAAAGCATCAAGTTCCCCAGATACGACTAATCTTTGCCACAGGAGCGGAAGCGCCAGTTCCAGACCGATAGCTCCGGGAGGGGCTTCGGCAAAAGCGACGGTTTTTTCTTCGTAGGTGTAGGGAGCGTGATCGATGGCGATCGCATCGATTACGCCGTTTCTAATACCCTGAATCAGCGCTTTCTGGTCAGAGGGATTGCCCAGAGGTGGTTCTACACGCAATGCAGGATGATAGCTGCCCAGGTCGCGGGTGCTGAGCAACAGGTGCATCCAGGGAGTACTGGCAGTCACAGGCAGACCGCGAGATTTGGCGGCGGCGATCAGTTCGACGCTACGGGCGGCGGAGATGCGCATCAGGTGAACGGGGGTGCCTGTTGCCTCAACCAGTTCCAGGAGCGCCGAGAGGGGGGCAGTTTCGACACTGGGGGGAGTACCCGATAGACCAAATCGCAGGGCGTTGGAACCTTCGCGTACCACGCCATCACCGCGCAGCGTAGTATCGCAGGGCCAGAGGGCGATCGCCTTCTCCAACGGCTGGGCGTACTCCAGAATACGACGTAACAGAACTGGGTGATGAATCGGGCGACCGTCTGCAAAGCCAATAATTCCAGCATCTGCCAGTTCCGCCAGTTCGGTCATCTGCTCGCCCCTGGCGTTCTTAGTGAGCGCTCCCCAGAGCAACAGTTGAGGCGTGGTTGCAGTAGTTCTGGCGCGGAACCATTCGACTGTGGCAGGATTGTCGATCGCAGGCAGGGTCGTGGGGAGAATGGCGATCTGGGTAAAGCCGCCCGCAGCAGCAGCATTGAGCAGAGAAGCAAGCGTTTCCCTGGACTCGTTTCCTGGTTCTCCACTGCGGCTGTAGAGATCGACCAGCCCTGTCCCCAGAATCAACCCCGGCTGATCCAGGATCTCGGCATCCTTAGGAGGGTCTTGAATTTGAGTTTCTATCGCCTGAATCAGGCCATCCTGGAGTAGCACGTCGGCTATTCGATCCGTCTGAGCGGTTGGATCGAGGAGTCGGACCTGTCGCAGGAGTTGAGTGGCCATAGGAGCGGGGGATTACAGCGCGCCTGCCGCCGTTTTGTCAAGAACGCCGCCCAGGTGGGTAGTAATATTGAGGGCCTGTGCCACAGGTTTTCCCTCGGCTCCCTGGGGATAGTCGATCACGCTGACGGCCCCGTTGCCCTGCTTGAAGACCCAGAACTTGTCTGGCCCCCAATCCATCAGGTGGCAGAGGATGGCTTTGTTGATGGCATCATGGGCGACAACAAGAATTGTCGTGGGACGATCCTGCGGGGCAGAGGCAACGATATCTTTCCAGGCAGCGATCGCCCGCTCCCACACCTGCTGGAGATTTTCGCCCTCCGGCATTTGCACGGTCTCCGGAGCATCTTTCCACGCCTCCAATTCTGCCGCATACTCTCCGGCAATCTCTGATTCAAGCTTGCCTTCCCAGAGACCGTGGCTGATCTCCTGGAGGCGATCGTCCAGTTCCAGCGTTACGCCGTTGTGAGGCTGGAGGATAATTTCTGCAGTTTCCTTAGGGCGGGCCATCGGGCTGCTGACAGCGCGATCAATGGGAATATCTTTCAGGAAGAAGGCTGCTTTCCCTGACTGAGTACGTCCCTGCTCATTCAAGGGCACATCAATCTGTCCCTGAAAACGCTTATCTCGATTCCAATCGGTTTCTCCGTGGCGCACCAGCAGCAGGCGGGGGCCTTTCTGGTTGTCTGGCATTCTGGGCAGAGGCTGGCCCATATGATCCGTCAGGTTCACTGATTCCAACTGAACTGGACTGCCAAAACCCTCAGCAAAATTCAGCACGCTAATCCCACAGTTCGACTGATACATGGCGTGGTACTGAGCGGGAACCAGGCCAACAGCAGTACCGATCAGAGCGCGGTTAATCCCGCTGTGAGCCACGATCAAAATAGTGTGTCCAACGTGTTTTGGGAGCGTTTCTTGCCAGAACTGTTTTGCCTGATCAAATAAGTCGGCGATCGGGAAGTACTCAAGCATTGCCCCTGTCGCATCGGGCTTGAGCATCTTTAGCTCATGGGGCGCATCCTTCCAGGCTTTGTAGGCTTCGGGAAACGTCTGCTCAACCTCAGCAAAGGGCATTGCTTCCCACTCGTAGAGATTGATTTCCTTCAGGTTATTGGTGTTGGTCAGTGGAGGGGCACTGGCGAGGTTGCTGAGAATAATCTGGGCGGTTTCGCTAGCCCGCTGCAGGGGACTACTGTAGGCCGCGTCAAAGTTGATCGATTGCAGAGCAATACCGACCATGCGGGCGGCATCTCTGCCTTTGTCGGTCAGGGTAGAGTCGTCGCAGTGACCCTGAACACGCTTTTCGAGGTTATAGCTGCTGATGCCGTGGCGCACCAGAATGACGCGAGTAGCCAGGGGAGTGTCCTCCGTTGCAGGGGAAGGGAAGAATTGCGAAAAAACAGCCGCAAGTCAGTTGCATTTTAGCGTGGATGGAGATGTTTTTTATGAGTAGGGGTTTAGCATTCGGTAAAAGCGTCTCGTCATTCGGCAGATAAGTTCTGCCGAATGCTAAACCCGTACAGGTAGGGCAAATCCATTCGGTAAAAGCGTCTCGTCATTCGGCAGATAAGTTCTGCCGAATGCTAAACC
>CAZVXA010000144.1:13593-16575 GCA_964630955.1 uncultured bacterium
CGTACAGGCAGGGCAAATCCCCCACGGCAAACGTCCCAGACAGGCAAAACAGTTAGGATAAGCAAATGAGTCATTGGGGGTTCCCCTTGCTCGGCAAAAGAAGTTCTGAAATATGACAATTAAACGACTGATTCTAATCGTTCTGACTCCTGTCGTCGCAATCCTGCTGGCCGGGTCACTGTTTCGCAGTCTGGGGGAACCCCAAATCACCAATCGACTCCAGCTTTATCAAACGGATTTGTTGCTCTACGCCAGTGAGTCTCAGGCCAGGGGAGATTCCTCGGAAGATGCGACAGGTGCCAATCGCGCTGCTTTGCAGAAAGCACTGCTGGGAGAAGCCCCTTTAAAGTCTGCTTTGACCCAATACGAAACCGTCCGCAAAACTGCCGAGCAGGATTTGAAAGATCTACAATCTCGCCTCGACAAAGCAGCCCAGGAAGGTGCAGGGGACAATCCGATAATTGAATCGTCGAACACCACCACCAGTCGCATTGAGAAGGTGATTCAGCAACAGCAGGGTTTGCTGCATCAGTTGGATTTGCGAATTGGGGTGATTCAGTCGCAACAGGGAAACACCCCTGAGGCGCTTACCACCTGGGAGAATCTCCAAAGACAACCAACAGTTTCTCCCAAAGATCAGTCATTGCTGGATACGGCGATCGCCCTCTCCAACCTCCACAGCACTCCACCCAAAATTTTGCCGAACACAGAGCAATTGATCCAGGAGCATCTAGACGGATGGTTTCGCTTTGTTGGACTGTCTCAACTGTACGAACTTCAGCAGCGCACAGAGCAACTGGCCATTCTAAAAGCTGAACAACAGACGACTGCAGAGCAGACTCTATTCAAGGTGGCACTGGTTGGTACCGTTCCCATTCTGGGCGCATTGAGTGGCAGCGTTCTACTGCTGGTTTTAATTGGACAGCGGATTATCAAGGGAAAGCAAGCACTGCTGGCCATTACGGAACCACCCGTTAAAGACGTGCCCTGGACCTGGGAGGATATTGGTTTTGTGCTGGTGGTGGGATTTTTTACCGTCGGGCAGGTGCTGATCCCGTTGCTGATCAGCCTGTCAGGGATTAAATTTGCCGCACTGGGGGTTCGAGCCAATGCCCTCTATGCCCTCACCTACTATCTCTTGCTGGCGGGATCAGGTCTGCTGGTGCTTTACTGGACCCTACACCCTCATAAGCCACTGCCCGAAGGCTGGTTTCGCATCCAGTTCCTCTCAAACTGGCCCCTGTGGGGGATTGGCAGCTATCTGGTCGCACTACCGCTGATGCTGGCCGTTTCGCTCGTCAATCAGCGCATCTGGCAGGGCGAGGGGGGCAGTAACCCGCTGCTGCAAATTGTCCTGGAGGAGAACGACCCCATCTCGCTGGGAATTTTCTTCTTCACGGCTGCGATCGCCGCTCCCTTCTTCGAAGAAACCCTGTTTCGGGGGTTTCTGCTACCCTCCCTGACTCGCTATTTTCCGACCTGGGGGGCGATCGCCGTCAGCAGTCTGATTTTTGCAACGGCCCACCTCAGCCTCTCGGAGGTTTTGCCGCTGGCGGTGCTGGGTTCCATTCTGGGATTTGTCTACGTGAAGTCGGGAAATCTGCTGGCCTCGATGCTGCTCCACAGTTTGTGGAACAGTATTACGATGATCGGGCTGTTCATTCTCGGCAGCGGTATTCGCTAGAGTTGACTTACAGCGCTTCGCGCTGAGATAGAACCAAGGTTTTGTGAGAGAGCCGCGCAGAGCGCGGCTCTCTCACAAAACCTTGTAGGCCATTCAAGTGGAACTTGCTGTAAATATCTTCGGAACCCAGAAATCTTCTTCTGCCGCCGCGAAGCGGCGGCAGAAGAAGATTTCTGGGTTGTCTTGAGATGTCACCGATTAGGATTGACGCGAATTGAGATCCGATAGCATCTCAGGAGGGCCTAAATCAGTCAGTTCGTACCCCCGAGGATAGCTGCGCTGTGGCTCATCGCTGTAGAAGCTTGGTGTTTGTCGCGGTGGCAAGTAGTGGAGCAGTCTTCCGCGCGATCGCAGCACCTGTTCTAACAGCGATCGCTGCCACGGCTGGGGAGACGGAAAGCCAAACGCGGCGATCATGCGATCGTCCATAATGGCGTAGACAAAGGGTTGAACGATTGGGCGGAGAAATGCTGGGAACCAACTGAGGAACAGTTGAAGTGTCGATTCTCCGACGCGCTGGTTGGCCGCGCTGTAATGAAAATGTTGACACTCGTAGTCCAGGTTGTACTGCTGAAAGGCCGTAAAGGAATCGGGAATGTCCTGGATGCCCATCTGTTGGCCGACCGCAAACCAGAACTGGAACAAAGCCTGTTTCTCAAGGTCGCTCAGTTGCCGCCAGCCAAACCGCTCAATCCATCGCACTGGCTCGTAGATGAAGGTGGATAAGACGTACAGAAAATCGGCATTGCCAATGGGGAAATGACCGTGAATTCGATTCATCCGCTGGATCACAGCCTGTCCCCTGGGGGTGTCATAGCCAAACTTGAGGATCAGCGAAACTATCAGACCTGTGTCGTCATAGCGCTTCTGGGGACGGTGATGAAATTCTGCCGTGCGATCGAGCAGGACAGCAATGCTGGGAACACAGAAGGTTCGAAACAGGGCAATTTCCAGAGCACGAGTAATGTCCCAGGGAAATTCATAGCCCGCAAGCTGTCGGCAAATTTCGCAGTTATCTCGCACCGGGTCGAGTTGCTGAATCGCCTGGAAACGGTCAAAACGCTTCATCGGGAGCCTCACGGTTGGAAAGGGCAATCGCCTCAAGCTATTTCTGCGAAAGAAGTTATCCGCTGTTTCACCAGTGTAAAAGAATCAATCCGCTTCCCTGAGAGATCCCCGACTTCTTCCAATTTTTTTGATTAGCGAGCGTTGAGTTGAGGAAGTCGGGGATCTGGATGCGTAAGGGATCTGCTGTTTAATAAAACCCCAGTTTTCACTTGGCGCGGCTTCGCCGCGCC
>CAZVXA010000145.1:0-16573 GCA_964630955.1 uncultured bacterium
TGCCGCTGCTTAAGTGCCTATCCGAAAACCGAAAACCCAAATTCTGGAGGGCGCGGCGCTACAGCGTCGCGCCCTCCAGAATTTGGGTTTTCGGGTAGGCTCTAAGAGCCGTTCATTCTTTTGTTCGGGAACAAATTTCTGAAAAGCATTATCCTGGAATTTGGCCATCCTTAGCTCCCCAACGTTCATGCGGCTATCGCTTCTTTCCAGTGCGCCTGTACTGCGCTGTCATCGCCCCGTTCTGTTCTCCCAACGGGCGATCGCACTTCTACTCACGGTTTTGCTCATTTGCTTTGGTCTGCCCCAGGCTTCGGCCTCTGCACTCACCGCCTCCCAGACCAGCAATCTCCAGTCGTACATCGACGGCGTGGTGAAGAATGTCACGGAATTCAACCTCGACAACGGGATGCGGTTCATCGTTCTACGCCGTGACAAAGCGCCCGTGGTCTCCTTCATGACCTACGTGGATGTTGGTGCAGCTTATGAAGCACCGGGAAAAACAGGAGCGGCTCACTTCCTGGAGCACCTGGCTTTTAAAGGAACAACCCTCATTGGCACCGTCAACTACCCCCAGGAAAAACGCCTGATGGAGCAGATGGACGTGCTATTTGACCAGATCCAGGCTGCCAGAGCAGCGAATAAGAGCGCCGAGGAGATCAGCAAGCTCCAGCAGGAATTTGACAGTGTCCGCGCCGAGGCCGCCAAGCTGATCAAGCAGAACGAGTATGGCCAGATCGTCGAGCGATCCGGCGGTCAGGGACTGAATGCCACCACATCCGCCGACGCCACTCGATATTTTTACAGCTTCCCCGCAAACAAATTAGAGCTATGGATGTCTCTTGAGTCCGAGCGATTCCTTGACCCCGTATTCCGGGAGTTCTACGAAGAGAAAGACGTGATCCTGGAGGAGCGGCGACTGCGAACCGACAACTCCCCCATCGGCAAGATGGTAGAAGAGTTCCTGAAAACCGCCTATCCCAGCCACCCCTACGGACGACCTGTGATTGGTTATGAGGCAGACCTGCGCAACCTCACCCGCAAAGACATCGCCGACTTCTTTGAAGCGTACTATACCCCCGACCACATCATTGTTTCTATCGTGGGTGACGTAGATCCTGCCCAGGTGAAGCGATACGCCCAGACCTACTTCGGTCGCTACAAAGTGCGCTCCAGTGCCCCCGAAGTCAAAGCCACTGCTCCTCAGCAAACAGCACCCCGCGAAGTCACCGTCCGCCTGCAAACCCAGCCCTGGTACTTGGAAGGCTACCAGCGCCCCGCAGTGGGCAATCGTGACGATGTGGTCTACCAGATGATCACTGCCCTGTTGACCGACGGACGCACCTCCCGTTTCTACAAATCCATGATCGAGTCGAAGGTTGCCCTCAGTGCCCAGATCGCCAATGGATTCCCGGGCGATCGCTACCCCAACATGATGATGTTCTACGCCCTCACCGCCCCTGGCAAAACTATTGACGACGTAAAAGCTGTCCTCGACCGGGAACTGGAGCGGCTCAAGAACGAACCCGTTACCGCCGAAGAACTCGATCGCGTCAAAACCCAGGCGCGTGCCGGACTCCTGCGTCTCCTCGCCTCCAACGAAGGTATGTCCAGTCTCCTGCCCGAATACGAGGCCAAAACGGGCGATTGGCGCAATCTTTTCGAGGAACTCAAACAAATCGACGCCGTAACCACCGCCGATGTCCAGCGCATCGCCAAATCTACCTTCGTCCCCACCAAAAAGACGATTGGACGACTGCTTCCCCTGGAGAACAATACTCCTGGCAATTCCCAACCCTCCACGACTCCACAACCCAGAGGCTAACAAGGCAGATGACCTTCAGATATCTGCGTTCATCTGCGTTCATTCTTACTCCACCTCCATCCCCACCCACCATCCCTCTCATCTGCGCTCCATGTCTTCAACCAAACGCACCCGGTTCCTCAGCCTGTTTCTAGGGGCGATCGCCGCCGTTGCACTCCTGGGTGTCTGGCTCAATCCCCTTCCTGCTCAGGCCACCCCTGCCCGACACTACACCGAACTCACCTATCCTCCCCTGCCGGAGATCAAACTCCCCGACTACACCCGGTTTGAACTGCCCAACGGTCTGGTGGTGTACCTGGTGGAGGATCACGAACTGCCCCTGGTCGGCGGCACCACCATGATCCGTACTGGCAGTCGCTGGGAACCTGGTGACGAGGTGGGTCTGGCCAGCATCGTCGGCAGCGTCATGCGCACTGGAGGTACCGCCACCCGCTCTGGAGACGAGCTGAATGCTCTGCTGGAGCGTCGCGCCGCTTCCGTGGAAACCGGAATTGATGTGGGTGTTGGCGGTGCAGGCTTCAGCGCCCTCAGCGAAGACCTGGAGGAAGTATTCACAATCTTTGCCGACGTGCTGCGCAATCCAGCCTTCCCAGAGGACAAGATTGAGCTGGTGAAGACCCAGTTCAAAGGGGGCATCGCCCGCCGTAACGATGACCCCGACGGCATCACCGGACGGGAGTTTCAGAAGCTGATCTACGGTGCAGATAGTCCCTATGCCCGCACGGTGGAGTACGCCACGCTAAACAATATTTCCCGCGAGGATGTGATCGCCTTCCACAAGAAGTACTTCCATCCCAACAACGTTCTGATGGGGATTGTGGGGGACTTCGACAGCCAGAAGATGCGTGCCCTGATCGAACGCACCCTGGGCAACTGGCCCGCCAATCCCAACGTCAAAAAGCCCGATTTTGCCCCCCTTCCCCCAGTCACCCAGGCGAAGAAGGGTATCTTTCTGGTGGACCAGCCCAACCTGACCCAGAGCTACATCCAGATGGGGCACCTGGGTGGACGCCTGATCGACCCCGACTATACGCCGCTGACGGTGATGAACGAGGTGCTGAACAACTTTGGCGGACGACTGGTGAATGAGGTGCGATCGCGCCAGGGTCTTGCCTATGTGGTCTACGGTTTCTGGAGTCCTCGCTTTGACTATCCCGGTCTATTTGTCGGCGGCGGTCAGACTCGCACGGAGACGACCGTTCCCTTTATCAAATCAATGCTCTCGGAGATCCAAAAAGTACGCACGACTCCGGTCACCGAAGCGGAACTGAAGCTGGCCAAGGAATCCGTGCTGAACGGGTTTATCTTTAATTTCCAGACGCCTGCGCAAACGATGTCGCGTCTGATGCGCTATGAGTACTATGACTATCCGATGGACTTTATCTTCCGGTATCGCCGGGAGGTTGAAGCGACGACGCCTGCGGATATTCAACGGGCTGCCCAGCGTTATCTGAAGCCGGAAGATCTGGCCATCCTGGTGGTGGGAAATAATGCAGGGATTAAACCGGGTCTGGAGGCGATCGCGCCGGGGACGAAGGTGACTCCAGTGGATATTACGATTCCGCAGTAGGTTGCTTCAAAAACCCAATGGAAAGGGGCAGTGCTGTGACACTGCCCCTTTCCATTGGGTTCCTGGTTTTAAGTAGGTCGGCACGATTAAGCTTCAAATCCAAAAAGCTGTAAGGACCGCGCAGCGGTCCTTACAGCTTTTTGGATTTTGACTTTTTCTATGCCAACTTAGGGATATTATTGGGATTTTATTTCATGGCAAGCCCCTTAGTAAGGATAAGGAGAGGGCGATCACTTTCTTTTAGGTGGATTCGCTTTTGGGGCTGCGAACCAGAGATCTGGGGGGATAGCTTACCCCCCAAAAAGTCTGGTTTTGCTCAAAACCTCGCAAACACTCATCTCTAAAGCAATGTGAATTCGGGTTAAGGACTTTTTCAAGCCTCGCACAACGCGCGAGGCTTGAAAAAGCCCATTTTTGCGTGCGCGTCGCGCACGCAAAAATGGGCTTTTCAGCTTATCCCGAACTGACATTAAACCAAAAGTGGCCAGTGTTCATTTAACACCAGCCACCCTTCAAAGACCCGAGACCTAATAAAGGGGAAAGATGCAGTGCACCTTTCCCCCTACTCAAAACCTACAGCTTAGAAATTGCTCCCGGCGGTGGCATCACCACTTTCTTCGCCAGTCCAAGCGTTTGCAGCAGTTTGATAGACCACCAGGTCATGTCGATCTCATACCAGCGCAGTCCTGCAGGAGCCACATTGGGATAGGTGTGGTGGTTATTGTGCCAGCCTTCACCGTAAGCCAGAATCGCCGCCCACCAAAGGTTGCGGGAGTTGTCTTCGCAATCAAAGTTGCGGTAGCCGAACATATGAGTTGCAGAGTTGATGAACCAGGTGCTGTGCCACAGGAAGACGGTTCTCACAAACATACCCCAGAACACAAACGACCAGCCACCCAGTACGTACAGCAGCAGCCCCAGAGGGATTTGCAGGAAGAAGAAATAGCGATCGAGCCAGCGATAGTAGGGATCGCGCGCCAGTTCAGGAGCATAGCGCTGGTAGGAATCGATGTTGAAGAACTCTCTGCGAGGGAAGATCAGCCACAGGATATGACTCCACCAGAAACCGCGCCGGGAGGAATAGGGGTCTTTGTCCTCATCTTCGGTGTGGGCATGGTGCAGACGGTGGCCAGACACCCAGAAAATGGGGCCACCTTCCAGAGCCAGTGCGCCGATAGTGGCCAGGATGTACTCCAGCCACTTGGGCACCTGGAAACTGCGGTGGGTCAGCATCCGGTGGTAGGCCAGACAGATGCCAATACTGCCCGTCAGCCAGTGTAGAAAAATGGCCACACCCAGCGCCGACCAGGAGAAGAAGAAGGGGGCCAGCAGCGCCAGGGCATGAACGGCGGTGAAAAAGAGGAGATTTGTCCAGTTGAGCCTGGACCAGTCCAATCCCTGGGAGCCAGATTTTACAGAACCTGTTGTCATGAACTTTCCTTTTCCGTTGTACAAGTTGCTCTGCTGATGCTTTTGCAGAAAGGGCAAACGCCGCTTCGAAAAACTGCACAGCCAACGCCAGCAGAATTGCCAGACTGATCAGGGTGAATGCAAATGCAACACCCAAAAACCGGACACGATGACTGGACAGAATTAAAGTTCGCTTCTTAAACCATTCCTCAGATTTACAGCGTTTTTCACGCTGATGGGGTAAAACGGTCGTGAGGGCGACACCGTTCGGCTGAGCACTCAGCTTTCGGCCTGCGCTCAAGCCGAGGGGCCGAGCTGTCGAAGCCCCTGCACCCCGAAATCCTTACCTGATTCGCCTGGAAAAGGCTGTAGAGGGAGATGATTTTGATGTAAAGACATGCAGGATAACTTAAAAACCCAAACTGTCTTATTTCTGGCGCTTGTGTTCTGGCGATCGTCATGATCCTCAGGCGAGACTTTATCACTGCGATCGCACAGACAACCACAGGTGAAATCCAGCCTTTTTGCAAAAAGCCCGTTACAGTAGAGGTACTGCAAGTGCTACTTACATTTTTAAGCATAGCAGTAATTTCTCAATAAGTGCAAGTGACACTTGCAATTTCTCATGACCGAACGCCGCTCCTCCACCAGAGATCGCCTGATTCAGGCCGCCATTCAGCTTTTCATCGCTCAAGGTGTCACCGAAACTACGACGAAACAAATTGCAGACATGGCTGGCGTGAACGAAGTTACACTGTTTCGCCACTTTGGTAACAAGCATGGACTGCTGCTGGCGGTGATGGAAGATCCCGCTGCTCTGAACCAGCTTGAAACCACCCTGGATCAACAGGCCAATCAAATTGATGGGGTTTCCCAGGCGCTAAGGGACTACGCGAATGTTCACCTACAGGCATTAGAGCAAATTCAAGAGTTCGTGAGATCCCTCATTGGGGAGGCAGCGCACTATCCCCTTGAGAATAAACGGGCGCTGGGGCGTGGCGTGGCCCAGGCCAATCGGTATACCGCCCAGTATCTGGCTACGGTGCTGCGGCAGGAGCGGCTGCAAACCCGGCTCTCCACCGAAAAACTGGCCAGTCTGCTCAACAGCCTCCTGCTGGGGTATGCCGTCCTGGAATTCTCCAGTGAGTTCAACGAACTGTGGCAGAACCGCGAGAGCTTCGTGGAGGGACTGGTGGAACTGTTTCTGTTTGGTGCGGTCACCGCTCCTGAGGCCAGTCTGCGTTCTGCTACCCCAGGCACGGTTGCTTCGCAATTGGCTGCAGGGGCAGTCGCCACCCGCGCAGAACCCATCGTGGAAGATCTACCTGCTCCCCTGGTCCACGACATTCTCAAGCGTGCAAAGAAAATAGGTGTCCAGGATTTTGCGATCGTCTACATACTGTTTGCGGCTGGTCTTTCCCCCGAAGAACTCGCTTCCCTGAAACGGGTCAACCTGATCAGTGACAGCACCCAGATGCTCATCTATCTCCAGGAACCCTCCCGTCAGGTGCTGCTCAACCAGACCATCCTCGGTAAACGCTACGGTTCCCCCCAAAATAATCCCCTCACCCGCTGGCTGAAATTTCGCAAAGATGTTCAGACAGCCCTGTTTCTAAACGAGGGTGGAAGAGCGATCGCCCCCGTCGAAATTCGCCAGCGCTGGCAAACCTTAACAGAAGGACTTTTAACTCCCGAAGGCCATCCTCCCAGAATTGAACAGGCCACGCAGACCTGGTGTGTGGAAATGCTCATGCGGGGCATGTCCCCCGATCAACTGGGTCTATTAACGGGAAAAAGTGCTCAGGCACTTCATCCGTTCGTCCGACGCGCCAGAGAACGGATGGCGCTGGAGCAGGCGACCCGGCTTGACCAGAAAACAAGCAGCAGCAATCGCACGGTGCCTCCAGTCCTGATGGATGGTTCATTATCAGAGGTGATTCCAGAGGTATAGAAGGGGGTGGTCAGATGGTTTCTGCCGGATCGCACAAACGGTGATCCCCTGGCGATACCCCGCTCTGCTGGAAAGGAAAACTCGGGTATTCACTTCTCCAAAATAGGCAGGCTGGTTCAGCAATCCCCTGAGTACCCCATCTAAACGACTGGACTTTTGACTAAATTGCGCCGATTTTTCCTGAAAAGCTGACTGCACCAGCTTTTCAGGAAAAATCGGCGCTAAAACTAATTATGCCGCGAAACGCTCTCTTAGAGAGCATTTCGCGGCATTGCAGGAAAAATAGTCAAAACTCCAGTAAACTAAATCCCCGTCAATATCATGCCCCATCCACCTGTTCTTGAGCCTGTCGAAAGAACAACCTATCCCCCCCCATCCCCCCATCCCCCCATCCACCCATCTACATGTTCCCTTCCTTCACCTATTCCCCCCTCACCCCCGACGCTATCGAACGTCTGGGCCACATTCTCGCCCAATGTTTTAGCAGTTCCAGGGAGGAAAGTTCTCCTTACTTTCAGAAAGTTGGCCTGGAAAACTTTAGAACGATTTCCCAGGGCGAAACCCTACTCGGCGGACTGGCCACCATCCCAATGGCGCAGTGGTGGGGAGGGGGGCGAGTGCCCATGACGGGAATTGCGGCGGTGGGAATTGCCCCAGAGTACCGGGGATCAGGAGGGGCGATCGCCTTGATGCGCTCTGTGCTGCAAGAATTGTACGAGAAACAGGTGCCCATTTCGGTTCTTTATGCTGCTACCCAGCGGCTCTACCGCAAGGCGGGGTACGAGCAGGGAGGATTTGCCTGCAAGTGGGAGGTTCCCATTAGGGCGATCGAGATGCGGGAGCGATTATTGCCTGTCACCCTTGTGGAGCCACTCACGACCGAAGCCTTCTTCCCCCTTCAGCAGCGATTTGCCCGTCTGGTCAATGGTCACCTCGATCGCCACTCCGCCCTTTGGGATCGGCTCCTCTCCACGCAGGGGACTGACACCTATGGCTATTTATTTGGCCCCCCTGATCAGCCGCAGGGATATGTTCTCTTTACCCAGCGGGATTCCATGATGCAGGTGAAAGACTGGGCGCTGCTGACCCCTGCCGCGTACCGCACCTTCTGGTCATTTATCGCCGATCACCGCTCTATCCTCAAAACGGTCCAGTGGAGAGCCTCGGCGGTCGATCCGCTGATGCTGCTCCCGCCTGAGGAGGACAGCAAACCGCTGGAGAGCGAACGCTGGATGCTGCGCATCGTCCACGTACCCCTGGCGCTGGCCCAGCGCGGTTACCCTGCCCCCATCCAGACAGAACTGCATCTGGAGGTGTTTGACGACGTGATCGCAGACAACAACGGCAAGTTTGTTCTGAAGGTCTCTGGCGGCAAAGGTCAGGTGATCCCCGGTGGACGGGGCGACCTGAAGCTGGATATTCGTGGACTGGCCCCTCTCTACAGTGGTCTGTTCAGTTCACAGCAGCTTGCGTCTCTAGGGTATCTGGAGGGCAGTGGGGAGATGCTGGCGATCGCCACTCCACTGTTTGCTGGCCCCTGCCCCTGGATGCCCGATTTTTTCTAAGTAAGTGGGCGTGGAAAAAGTCGAAACCCAAAAAGCGATTCCGCCCGCTGCGCGGGCGGAATCGCTTTTTGGGTTTCAAGCTTAATCGCGCCTATCTACTTAAAAAAAAACCCCCAGCCGCGAAACCAGGGGTTTGATGAATCAGGGTGCATCTACCACTCCCTTCTACCCACGTTCCCCTATCCCATCAGGAAGAATTCGAAGAATTTGCTGGCCAAATTGGAAATTCCTGTCGAGGCGATCGCGATCGTGAGCTGCCTCGCAATCAATTAATGGTGCCCTGGGGACAATCCAGTTGGGGGTGATTTCACGAATATCAGCTTAAGTCAAAAGTCCAGAGTACTTAGGGGCTTGCCATAAAATAAAATCCCAGTAAAGTCCCAGTTTTCGTTTGGCGCGGCTACGCCGCGCCAAACGAAAACTGGGACTTTATTAAACAAAAGATCCCTTATACCAATTTTGCGTGAAGTTGAATTGAATAGAAGGGGGTCAAGGGGGCGTTGCCCCCTTGTGGGGACGGAGTCCCCACACCCCTCTAATGTGCAGGTTCATAATACCAATTAAATTGGTATTAGGAGATTTCTACGAAAGAAATTACCTGTCGTGTGGATGTCTCCCCCGCTCAGCAGAGGAGACATCCACGCGACGCAGGTAATTTCATTGCTAGAAATCTCCTAAGCGCCTATCCAAATAACGAAAACCCAAATTCTGGAGGGCACGACGCCGTAGCGTCGCGCCCTCCAGAATTTGGGTTTTCGGATAGGCTTTTATCAACCTTTAAACTAAAGAGAGCCGAGAAACACTCCCGGCTCCCACTGGAATTGAACGATTGACGGCAGCGGCAATCGCCTTCAAACTGCGGGTCAGACTCACCATGTCATCCAGAGACAATGCCTGACGCGCATCCGAAACGGACTCCTCCGGCACAGGGTGACACTCGACCATCACGCCATCTGCCCCCGCTGCCACAGCAGCACGGGCCAGGTCTGCCACCAGTTCCCGCTTTCCGGCAGCATGGCTGGGGTCTACGATCACAGGCAGGTGGGTAATTTGCTTAAGGGCGACCACCGCACCCAGATCCAGCACATTGCGGGTGTAGGTGTCAAAGCTACGGATACCACGTTCGCAAAGGATGACGTTGGGGTTGCCGTGGCTGAGAATGTACTCTGCCGCCATCACGAATTCTTCCAGAGTTGCTGCCAGACCACGCTTCAAAACAATCGGCTTGTCCACTGATCCCAGCGCCTTCAGCAGATCAAAGTTCTGCATATTACGGCTGCCCACCTGGAGTACATCGACATGGGCGGCCACCTCTTCGATTTGAGAAATTGCCATCACTTCAGTGATCACAGGCATTCCGTAGCGCTGCCGCACGGAGGCCAGAATTTCTAAGCCCTCCAGTCCCATGCCCTGGAAATCGTAAGGGGAAGTACGGGGTTTGTAGACGCCGCCGCGCAGCGCCTGGACGGGGGCAACTGACAGCCGACTCGCCACTTCTTCCATTTGTGCCCGACTTTCGACGGAGCAGGGGCCACCCACGATCAACAGTTCTTGCCCGCCAACGGTGACGGTTTCAGACAGCCGAATTTCTGTTGTATGGGTGGGTTCAGATTTGAGGGCGAGTTTTGCTTTTTGCATGGGAGTTCTCCTGAAGGATGAGTAATGTTTGACAGTGAGGCATTGAAAAAGCCCGGTCCCCTTTCAGGTTCCGGGCTTCACGCGAAGGCATGACCAGCTTACCCGGAACCTTTCGGGGGCCAAAAAAAGTAAAAGTAAAAGGAGCGGGTCAGCATGGCGTTAGTGGGACGAAGGGGAGTGTTTGGAAAAATTGAGCTGAAAAAAGAAAAACCGCAGAGTTGATTCTGCGGTTCACTTAGAGGTTCCATGAAAAGCTGGACTCACCCCAAGTGAACCTCGCTAAACCAAAAATAAAAGTAGGAATACTGGTGCAGCATAATGCCTGCAGTTTCTCCGGGATTTCTATTTGCTTAATGCCAACCTTAACAAGGTCATGACAACTGAGTCAAGTACCCGATCGGGGGATGTCAGGGAAAAAGGATCTGCCACTCCCTTCAACTCCGCTCCCTTCGACTCCGCTCCCTTCGGCTCCGCTCAGGGAGCGGGATGGTGGTGGGGAACTGAATATTCTTCAGAATGAACCTTAGAAACCCGGTGGCTGAGCGGAGTCGAAGCCACCGTCCGATCGTCTCCTAGCACTCATCCTTATTCTGGGAATCCTTCTCAAGGGGTACCTTTAACCGTTAAAGTCTAAGACACGGTAAAGAAGTGTATCAGCCAGTGGGTATTATCCTTTACACAATCTATTTTTGCGAAGTTTATTCCCGCATTTCAGGCGCATCCTCCATATTCGATCGGTTCTTTTTCGATTCCTCACACCCATGACAAAAACGGTTCTTCTGCGGTTCATCGCATTCACGCTGTTTTGTTGTTTTATTCTTCCAAAGCCCGCAATTGCCCAGATTAATCTATCACTCCCAACTTCAACGGAAGAACCCATTCGGGTGGAAGTCGCTCGCATCCGATCGGGGATTTTACCGGGCGTGGTAGTCGGTGGGCACTACGACGGCATTCTCAGAATCTTGCAGGAACCCTACACCGCTGCGGGGGAACTGGATGAGGAATTGGAGGATTCACTGCGGGGTTTGCTTGAGGATGAGCTGAGTCTGGCGGGATTTGATGTGGTGCGATCGCACCCCAACTCCGTCTTCGAAGAACAGCTTGTGGAAGATCTGGAACCGGGACGGTTTTTACTGGGAGGCACGATTACCCGCGCCAGCCTCAACACCTACAGTTCCCTATTCAAAAACTCCACCCAGGACGAGCGCTCGATTCGCTGGGAAGTGTTTGACCGGGAAGTGGCCAAAGTTGTCTATCGCAAGGAGATCACGGGCAGCGCCGAGGTGGAAGGACTGGATAATCCGGCGGCGACTTACGAGGCAATTCGCAATAGTCTGCGATCGCTTCTCGACCAACCGGAGTTGCAGGAAGTCCTGGAACGGCCTGTTGCAATGGGAATCGCCAGCGCAGGCCGCTACCGAATTCAGGCACTCCCCACTCCCCACTCCCCACTCCCCATCGAGCAAATTGCCGGAAAAGCGATTCCTTCGATTGTGCAAATTCGCGTTTCGGGGGGTAAGGGAACAGGCTTCCTGCTGAACACTGATGGTTTAGTCGTAACGAATCAGCATGTCGTCGGCTCTGCTTTTTCCGTCAAAGTGGACTTCTACGATGGCTCAACCCAGACGGGGCGGGTGCTGAAGCGCGATCGCCGCACCGATGCAGCCCTGGTGAAGTTGGAGGAGCCGCTGGAACTGGTGGCTCTGCCGATGTGCCACACGAATGCGGTGCGAGTTGGAGAAGGGGTGGTGGCGATCGGAAACCCGCTATCGCTGTCAAACACGGTCACCCAGGGAATTGTCAGTGGAATTCGCAGGGGGAGAACCCGCAGTCTCATCCAGACTGATGCAGCCGTGAACCCAGGGAACAGCGGGGGGCCGCTGTTGAACCGTCAGGGTGCAGTCGTTGGCATTGTGACGCAGAAGATCGCCAGTGAAGGGGTAGAAGGACTCAGTTTTGCGCTGCCGATTGGGGAAGTGCTGGAGCGACTGGGTGTGGAGATTAGTGCTCCGCGACATGCAGAGTTAGATAGTTGTGGAAATCCTGTTGCGTAGTCTTTGTTGAGAGTAAGTGGCCCAATGCACCGTGGCACTTACTCTCGGCTCAATCAGCAGATCTGAGACTAGACCTTAGGGGCTTGCCATAAAATAAAACCCCAGTACAATCCAGTTTTCGCTTTGTGCGGCTCCGCCGCGCAAAGCGAAAACTGGGATTTTATTCAACAGCAGATCCCTAAGTGGGCCACTAGAATTTTCTTCTCAAAACTGCTATTAGTTTTTTGCGATCTGCGGCATCTTTGGGCTACGAGTCCGATCGCCCCATCCTGAACGTCACCCGTATCCCAACGCTATGAATTTTAGAATCGCCCTGCTGGCCGATATCTGGACTGGCCCCTCTGGCTCTTTTCCTTCTGGATTAACGGTTTTCAACAATTGGCTATTCTTCAAGGCCAACAACGGCATCAGTGGAGATGAACTCTGGGCCAGCGATGGCACCAGTGGGGGAACGGCCCTTTTTAGAGATATTAACTCTACCGCAAGTTCCATCCCTGGCAACCTTGTCACTGCCAACAACAGGCTTTTCTTTGCAGCGCAGAATGATACGAATGGTCGGGAAATCTGGATCAGTGACGGTACTCCTTCAGGCACGCAGATCCTCAGGGATATCAATCCCGGTAGCCTATCCTCGCAGCCCCTCGATTTGATTCAGGTTGGCAACCGGGTATTTTTTACGGCAGATAATGGCACCAATGGTCGTGAACTGTGGGTGAGCGATGGCACCAGCACTGGTACATTGCTGCTTAAAGATATCAATCCTGGCAGTTTTTCTTCGTTCATTGAAAGTCTGACCCTCTTCAATAATCGGCTGTTCTTCACCGCCAACGACGGCACGAACGGCAGCGAGCTATGGGTCAGCGATGGTACGACAGTGGGCACCCAGTTGTTGAAAGATATCAGCGCCGGTGGCGATTCTTCCTCTCCCCAAAACTTCACAGTCCTCAACAACAGGCTGTACTTCACCGCCAGCGATGCTGCGACCGGGAGTGAACTGTGGGTGAGCGATGGCACGAATGCAGGTACGGTGCTCGTAAGAGATATTAATCCTGGGATTACCTCTTCGATTTTGGGGAGAGCGATCGCCTTCAACAACCGTCTGTATTTTGCAGCAGATGACGGCACCAATGGCACCGAACTCTGGGTGAGCGATGGCACGACGGCGGGAACGGTGTTGCTCAAAGATATTCATCCCGGCAGTGCAGCATCTCTCCCTTCCAACTTCTTTGTGTTCAACAACAGGCTGTACTTCGCTGCCAACGACGGCACCAATGGCATCGAACTCTGGATGAGTGACGGTACGGCGGGCGGCACCCTGCTGCTCAAAGATATTAATCCTGATAGTGAGTCTTCGTTCCCTGGCAACTTTTTTATCTTCAAAAACAAGCTGTACTTCACTGCCAACAATGGCACCAATGGCACTGAACTGTGGGAGAGCGATGGCACACCTGCAGGCACCGTACTGCTCAGAGACATCAATCCCGGGAGTGGCAGTTCCTTTCTCAGCGGCTTTACCATCTTCAGAAACAAACTGTTCTTTGCGGCCAGCGATGGCACTAGCGGCAATGAACTCTGGGTACTGGAAAGTTTTAATCCGCCGATTGCAGGGGGCGATCGCTTCCTGGTCAACCAGACCACCCCACTGGTGATCCCCACTGCCACCCTGCTGGCCAATGACAGCGATCCGGATGAAGACCCGATCGCCATCATAGCAGTCAACCCTGTCCTGGGTGGTACCGTTGTGCTGAACCTCAATCAAACGATTACGTTCACGCCGACAAGCAACTTCAGAGGGGCTGCCAGCTTTGGGTATACCCTCAGCGATGGTCGTCTCACCAGCACCGGAACTGTCGTGATCGAGGTAGGGATCACCCGGTCGGGCACCCGCAGAAATGACACCCTCACCGGAACAGCAGGCAACGACATTCTTAGAGGCTGGGCGGGCAATGATTTTCTGAACGGTGCGGCAGGCAATGACCAGTTGAATGGCGGGAGCGGCAACGATCGCCTGTTAGGGGGAGACGGCAACGACACCTTGATTGGAGAGATCGGCAATGATCTCCTGCTGGGACAGGCTGGAAACGATACGCTTGTGGGGAGTGCGGGCAATGATGTGCTGAATGGCGGAATCGGCAACGATACGTTACGAGGCGGTGCAGGGAGCGATCGCTTTGTATTGACCAGAGGCGCAGGGGCCGATCGCATTCTGGATTTTCAGGATACGGTCGATCGTCTGGGTCTGGCAGGAGGACTGCGATTCACCGATCTCACCATGCGCAGCGGCACCGGAACAGAGAGGGGAAACACGCTAATCCAGGTGAGAAACAGCGGCGAACTCCTGGCGATTCTGGTAGGCGTACAGCGAAATCGGATAACCAGCGCAGATTTCGTTTCTATGGGACGTTAGAATGAACCCATCAGAGGGGGCGCGCCATCTTTTAAAGCCTATCCGAAAGCCCAAATTCAGGCAGGCGCGACGCTACAGCGTCGCGCCTGCCTGAATTTGGGCTTTCGGTTTTGGAATAAGCACTTAATCATTCCTTAAGAAGAGCCATGACGTGCGATCGCTTCTGCCACGGTACAAACAGGTGGTCGTGGTAGTAGGCGGAGATGGGGTTCACACTGATTCCTGCAGCAGCCAGTTTATTCGTAATGGCAGCCAGAAACCCAACGGCAGATAAATCTGAGTGGATGGTTAATGTAATTAGCGCCCATACGCTGGCATATGCAAGCTGGCACTCATCGGCGAACATTTTCTCTAACGTTAAGCTAATCCCTTCAGATTCACGAAAAAGAGCGATCGCCTCCGCTAAAAGGGATGGTGGGACAGGTTCATTCACCGTGCAAAAAACAAAGGGGCGATGATCCAACTGCGGCTGCATATTTCGCAGAAGAATTTCAAGATTCGTTTCACCACGCATACAACAGTCCTACAGCACTTGGCGCTGAAATAGAACCAGGTTTTGAGAGAAAGCCACACTGAGCGGCTCTCTCTCAAAAAACAAAATCAACAGTGGCGCGGTGTGAAAACACCGTGCCACTGTTGATTTATGGGTACTACACGCTCACCAGGCCATTCTGAACATGAGCCTCGGAGAGCAACCCTTCCTGCTTCGCCATCGCCAGCATCAGATCCAGCACGCGACAGGAGTAGCCCCACTCGTTGTCATACCAGGCCACCACCTTGAAGAAATTGGAGTTCAGCTCAATCCCCGCCTTCGCATCAAAAATGCTGGAGTGGGAATCGGTGGTGAAATCAGAGGAAACCACCTCTTCGTCGGTGTAACCCAGAATTCCCGAAAGACCGTTGTTAGAAGCCTCCCGCATAGCATCACAGATTTCCTTGTAGCTGGTGGGTTTCACAGTCTTGAAGGTGAGATCTACCACCGACACATCAGGCGTGGGTACGCGGAAAGCCATGCCCGTCAACTTGCCCTTGAGGTCGGGTAGTACCAGAGCAACAGCCTTGGCAGCCCCCGTGGAAGCGGGAATAATATTTTGTCCGGCTCCCCGTCCACCGCGCCAGTCTTTTTTGCTGGGGCCATCAACCGTTGGCTGGGTAGCAGTGCTGGCGTGAACCGTCGTCATCAAACCTTCCGCCAGTCCAAAGCGATCGTTGATCACTTTAGCGACCGGGGCGAGGCAGTTTGTCGTACAGCTTGCGTTGGAAACCACCAGATCCGTTTCGGGATCAAAGCTATTGTGGTTCACGCCAACAACCAGCGTTTTCACCCGGTCGGGGTCTTTGGTCGGTGCAGAGAGAACCACACGCTTAGCGCCTGCATCCAGATGCTTGGAAGCTCCTTCAAAAGTGGTAAATAATCCGGTGGACTCTACCACGTAGTCTGCGCCCAATTTGCCCCAGGGCAATTCGGCGGGGTTCTTAATCGCAAAACAGGGAACAAACTTTCCATCTACGACGATCCCGTCTGAAGTCGCCTCTACGGTTCCGTTGTAGCGCCCGTGAGTCGAGTCGTATTTCAACAGATAAGCCAGGTTATCTGGCGGAACTAAATCGTTAATACCAACAAATTCAATATTGGGATTCTTAATTCCGGCACGGAATACCAGGCGTCCAATGCGTCCAAAACCATTAATTCCAACCCGTATCGCAGCCATAAACAAAGCTCCTTGAGCCACTCCTTGATCACGATAGGTGTAAATCTATAGGGGGGGCAGGGATGAACGGTTTTGTTTAAGATTGTGGTCAAACTTTTATTGAGCGAGTGCGCTCCGGAGCACACTCGCTCAATCAGTCCGCCTTTCACCTTCTAAAGCTTTGTGAAGGAGGGAAGCCATGATGCGTGTAGACAACGGCGATCGCTATAACCCAATCTTTGTTGCTGTTCAGTCTGCGATGGCTTTCCGCCGTGACGGATTTGACCGACTGCTGCATCTCTGACTGAAGCGAGACGCGCAGCAATGGGAGACAGGACAGCGATAGGCCATTTCTCAGAAGGAGATTCCTGAGTCTTACCTTGTAAGACTGGTGGGTGTTGTTCTAGAAGTGTTGATGGTTTTGGTGGGGGGGGGGGGGGGGGGGGCGCGCCCCCCCCAAAAAAA